>NZ_SADD01000002.1:0-300000 GCF_004005565.1 Lujinxingia sediminis
AGCTCGACGCGCTCGCCGACCACGTGGAGACGACGTATCTGGGGATCAAGCACTGGATCTTCGGCGCCGACGTGGTCGGGATGGATGAGACGACCTGGCGACTGATGGAAACCGGTGCCACCAAAAAGTGGCAGATGTGGGCGATTCGCGGCCGCGGCGCGATGTGGTTTGCGCTACGCGATTCGCGAAGCGGCGAGACCGCCGCCGAGCTGCTCGAAAGCTACTCTGGATGGCTCATCACCGATGGATGCCCAAGCTATGATAAAGCCGCCCGCCTGGTCCCCGGGGAGGTTCGTCTTAGCGGTTGCTGGGCCCATGTTCGCCGCAAGTTTGTAGATGCTGAATCCAACGATCCCGAGCGCGCCGAAGCCGCACTCAACCTGATCGGAAAACTCTACGACGTGGAGAAAAAAGCACGTGACCCGGACGAGGGCATCGCATTGATGGACTGGCGACGAGATCTGCGAGAAACCGAGTCGAAGTCCATCCTCAAAGAGCTAAAAACGTGGGCGTTTAACCAGCGTGTGTTGCCTAAAAGCGCCATCGGCAAAGCGATCGCCTACATGATGGAAAGGTGGGAGCGTTTGGAGCTCTATATCGAACATCCCGAGCTGTGGATCGACAACAATCCCACCGAACGCGGAATCCGTGGTCCGGTCGTGGGCCGCAAGAATCACTACGGTTCACGAAGTCGCCGCGGTACCGAGGTCGCCGCTCAGCTTTACACGATCTTCGAGACGGCCAAGATCTGTGGTGTTGACCCGCGTGAGTATTTAAAGCGGGTCGTGATGAATGACATTCGGTCGCCCAATACGGTCACGTTGCCGGCTCCGATCGAAGCGGTGCTGTCGAGCCTGGATGACTGATTTTGGCCACCCTGGAAGAATCAAAGCCACGCCGGGTTCGGCGTGGCTTTTTTAATAGTAGGGGGCGTTGGGTGGTGATGGTAGGGTTTGGCGAGCATTTACGGTAGTTTGCCGATATACGCATTGACGGCTCACGAAAGGTCAACCAATACTCTTCTATCTCAAATTCAACACCAAAGGGGTTTCCTTACATTTGCGTTATGGCTCCCACTATGCCTGCCGACCGGTTTGTCTTTGTTATATACATCCCCCTTCTTTGCTCGTAGTTTTGCGATCAGCACAGGGGCCTTACCGTCGACTCTTCAATGTAAAACACCTGCGATTTTGAAGAATTTGGGAAAAAATGCCTCCGGCGCCCCTTCATCTGAGATGGTCTACATCCCATCTGGGGCTCTCGACCTCCACTCACTTCTTTAAGGACTCCATATGTCGCAACCACCCAAGCGCAAAATCTATCAAACTTTCGCGAACAGACTCCGCAACTGCGACTTCCCCACCGCACTAAGTCTTTGCGGCCAGACGGTCTATGAGCTTCATGCGGCAGGAGAAGACTATCTCGATGCGCTCCAAGAGGTAGGACGAATATTCTCCCTCCGCGTTCGCCCCGTCCCCGCGGCCGAGGTAGCTTGGGCGGTACGTCAGGCGGCCCATGCACTTAGCCAGGGCACCGACGAATCATTGTCATTTGTTGTACCTGCAAACGCTTTAATAAGCCTTGTGCAACAACGCTACAAGAAAGACAAAACCATATGCTATACGACCGCGATCATGGTCACTTTGATTCCGCGTGAACGCACGAGCCTCCCCAAACCCATACTTGCTCATCTGTACCGGCAAGCACTTGAACTCGGTGGTGCTATAACCGATCCAGAAGAGCGTTCGCATTTCGAAAATGTCCGCGCCCATTATGCCGATATTCTATCCCAACTCGATCGCCCGGAAGCGATGAGCGAGAGCCTCTCCGTGTTTCAGCAGGCGCTCAAGTCTTTAGGCGCTTTCCAAGAACAGGGGATACCAGGCGCAGACGAGTCTTACGCGCAGTGCCTATACAATTATGCGATGGCACTAAAAAACCGGCACTTTGAAGACCAGACCGCGTCCTTACGGCAGGCGCTGGAGCACTTCGAACATTGCCGGCTCTTGCCTGCACGCAATCGCCACTTAGGTGCAAGGGCGATGACGACGCAGATGCGGCAAGCCACCGTAAACGTGCTTGTTCAACTTCTCGATGATCCCGATGAGAAGATTCGCCTTCTCGAAGAAGGATTAGCTATCGCCGAAAATGAACTCCGAGACCTGGAAAAAAGGCGAAAAACCACAACATCAAAATACCAACTTCCGCACATTCGCGAGTCCCTTTGGCTGGCAATCACCGGTGGAAGATACATTCTTCTTCAGACCCGCATTGAAACGGGAGAACAGCTGCAAGACGATCTACAAGACCATTGCCATAACGCATTACTTCGATTTGACGAAGTATATAACATCATCGGTCCCGACGCTCTTGCCTACCGTCTACAGTTCCAACGCGTCTTGACCCGAGAAGCACAACCCTTGTCGGAAGAGCAACTCCTTATCCTATTGGAACACATCGAAAGGTCTATGAACCAAAGGCAGGGGTATCTAACGGCCACAGAGGCCAACCACCTCCTGGCCGCCATCGACAACCAAGACTTGGTGGATCTACAGCCTCGAACTCTAGTGCTACTTGGTTCTTTAATGAACCATATTCATCCGATCACGGTCGGCACGTCATTGAGTCGCATGTTGTTTGAAAGCGAATATTCGTTACTCAACACAGCGGCTCAAAAGAACTGGGACGCGATTGAGAAATACATGACGTCCAGTTTAGAAAGTGCTTTGAATGTGGTTCAGTACCCTATCTGGTCAGATAGCTATCGCCGTGTCCTCGCCATCCGACTCGCACGCCTCGCTACCATTCACCGTGAATGGGCGGCAATCGATCCGGTTGAGTCGCTGGAACTTTTTGATCTCAGCCATGGGCAGGCCTATCGAACCGATCTGAACTTCTTCGGCGCTGGGGATGTCCGTGAAGCCGATAAGAATTCGACAGATCCGACAAAGTGGCCTGAGGAGTTGTGGAGACTGAACCTTTATCGAGCGCGTATTGATTTTGACACGGTATGCCGCCTGATCTCCGTGGATGACATCGCGCGACTCCATCCAGAAAGACGTGACTTCATGGACCAGATGCGTCCAGCATTGAGCATGGTTGGAAGCTATCAAAAAGACGGCGAAACGATTTTTGGCACCATCGAAAACCCGGAAGTGAGGGCCGGGGAGATTTATGAGGAGATTAGTTGGCTCCTTCGCCTCGGACGAGAGAAAGGATGGCATCCTGCTGTTCAAAAAGACCCAGCCGACGGTGAGACTCTGCGTACCTGGCTCGCAGAACGCCCGAACACAGGCGTGATCGCGGCTGGCGTTGGATATATAACGCTGATTTGCGCAGATGATAACGACGCATACAGCTTAAACTTGCTCGAAAGTCTTGATGAGGAAGAGCTCGACGCGATGGAATCCTCAGTGAGGCTCCTTCGCAAAGCTGACAACGCGTTTCGAGGTGGTGATGTCAGCGGCGCAAGCCATGCTGCATTCGACTGCGCGTTGGAAGGTCACCTCAATTCACTAACTCCGCTAAGCAATAAGCTCGTTGAGTTCGCCCTCTCGAGGGGACTGAGAAACCTTGTGGTGCTCGCACAACAGGGCATGGACCAGGTCCCGTGGGAGTACATTCCCACCGACACGGCAGATTCACCCTGTCTGGGTCAGACGTTCAACATGGTGCGGACTCAAACACTGGCTTCCGCAGTGCGTATGAGCCAGCAAGGTAAGAGCTACGAAAATCGGGTCACCTACATCGGGGTGGATGAGGACTCGAATGACGGTCTGTCATTAGCCGCCCACCTCATCAGCGACGACTCCCAACATTGCGGGCTGAAACGTGAAGAGTTCGACCAGATCGCAATGCGTGCTCGCGTTTTAAGACTGGTGACGCACGGCACCCATCATAGTGGCGTATTGGTTCCGGGGTTTCTTCTCAGCGGATCGCCTGCCTCGGTGAGCATTGACCCTTCCTCCCAAGATCGAATCCCCGAATTCACGGAACAAGATCGCCTGCCCTGGTTCTCCGTCACCGAGATCAAAACACTCAACATGAGCGGATGTCGGCGCGTTGAGCTGTGGGCCTGTGAGTCTGCACAGAACGTGGATCTGATAGGCAAACTCTTAGATGACAATGAACCTGTTGGACTTGGCTCCGCTTTTCTCACCGCCGGCGCGAGTCGAGTGCTCGGCTCCTGGTGGAAGCAGCCCATCGCCTCAGCACTGTTGATTGCGCGACGCTTTGAGAAAGAAGTCGACGACGGCGATGCATTTGCAGATGCCGGCGCTTTGGCGCGGGCAATCGCGGCCTATCGCGATACGGTTCGACCTGATGGGGCGTTTACGACGGCGGTTGTGAAGTACGTGAACGACCACCTCGACCAGGCTTCCTCTGAGACGGAACTGCGCCGCGCTGCGATCCGCGCCGGGTGGAGCTCGGCATACGAAGAGCTCACTGGAGAGAGCGTACCGCCGAAAGCGCTCGAAAAGTTTTCGCTGGTCTATATGGGTGGGTTTGTTGACGAACCTGATAGGGACAACGCGCTTTCTGGACTACGAGCGGATCCGGCGGCTGCTGTCGATGATTGGATGGCAGTGTTTCGCGGCCCCGTCTCATGGGCGGGTTGGCGTATCGTCGCCCGTGATCGAAGCACATTGGAGGATTAAGTGATGAATCGTGAAGACATTCAACTCCGGGATGAATTGGCCGATGCGCTTAGGGAAATGGTCGATTCGACGTGCGACAGCATGCTCCCGTTATGGTTGGAAGCCACAAAACAGTTACGCCGCGACTATTTTGATGCTGCAACACCTGAGCTTCCCGCCTATTTGAAGCGAGCAATGTCAGACTCATCCCGTTCCAAATACAAAGCGCTAGCGAAGTGGCGTCATTGCGTGGTCTGGCAGAATCTACTTGTGGACCACCCAGAAGTTTCGGTGGAAGGGGACAGCCTGCTTCAGCGAGAGGTTGATGCGTATGCGGAGACCTTGCCAACCTTGCAGGCCCTTTACTTTAGCCCGTGTGATGACACGCCGCCCTATTCGTTCTCCCAAAAGAAGTCTGACGCTCCAACGATTGATATGGCGGTCGATTCGGAAGACCTGATCATTCGACGGTGTGTTCGAGCGGCCTGGACGACCGTTAAAATCATTGAAGCGTGCTGGAAAGAGGCGGAGGGTGGACCTGTGTCGGCGTTCCTAAAGTCTTCGGTCAAGGGTTCGCTCAAAGATGTCTTAAAGTTTACCGAGTTTTCGAAAAAGCCCGGAAACGACAAGTATATATGGCCAATCTTGCGCTGGCCTGAGGAGGTATAAGTGGCGACCGACGCATTTACGCCCACACTCGACCAACTCCGCGGATTTGTTCGAAAGCAAGTACCTGCAGATATGAGAAAGTCGATGTACCGATGGCTCGTTAGCTGTCCGGATCCCGCGCTGCCGACGGTCATCGCCAACCTGCAATTTGAATGGGAGCAGGTTCAGCAAGACCAGCGGTTACCCACAGATCTGCGTGCAGTGAGCGAGTTCTTTTTGCGGCTGTGGGAGTCCGAAGATGCCTCCTTTGACGTGTTTAAGCGGGAAGCTCGTCCCGTACAAACTCTCCAGTACGCGTCGGACCCGAAGGGTTTTGAGGGCATTCACCTGTGGCGAAGAGATGATGGCAGCCAGATTGTGGATGCGCGGATATTCGAGGTGGATGTGGAAGTACCAACATGTCGCGGCGGCCACTTCACCTTCGTTTCAACTGACGCCGACGGACTCAAGAAGTTTGATTCAGGCAGGAGTTCGAATCAGCCACGTCCCTACAAATTCGAGCGTAGCGACGGCCGAGCTACGTTCTGGTATGTCGCCGCAAATGATGCGTCGGTACTCGGTATCGCGCCGACGACACCATCGCATTTTCTGGATTGGGTCCGGCGCATTCATGGCGAGACTGGCGCTATTGTCAGCGCTGTGCGCCTTACCTCCCGCGTGCTGTCCGACCTCTACGACTAATCGTCGGCAAGCCTTAGGGCAGTAATTTGGGAAAATTCCGCTTCACCGCGTTTTGATTCGCCATGCTGAGGTTCCTCGCAGCGTTCCGCGCTGCATCACCTCAACTCCTTTCAAGGAGAACGCACCATGGCGAAGTCGAAGATTACTAAAGAAGCCGCGAAGCGGATCCAGAGTGCTGCCGACAAAAACGGCAACAATCAGGATTGGAAGAGCCGCGCGATGTCGGCGGCCGACCGCAACGCGAAAGAAGAAGCTCCTAAGACCAACGAAAGCTAAGTGAGGCGATTGCGCCCATGACCGTCTGCAAGACGGCTCGTGGGCGCTTCCGTTTTGGCCTGACCTTTCAAAACTTACTGCGTCTCAGGAGTTCATCATGAACGTTACGAAACATCGTAGAATCATCGCTGTCGACTTTTACTGGACCCGCGACAAAGACCCCCGCGTCCCCCTGGGCCACGCGTCGTTGATCACCGCGCTTCGAGAAACCCCCGGCGTGGACGTGCGCTCCCTGGCACTGCCCGTCAACCTGGAGCCCCAGCGGTCGGAGGACATCGCCGACAACATTCTCGAACTCGCCGAAGGATGCGCCGCTCGCGAGGTGGACGTCGCGCTGGGTGCCTACGTGTGGGGCGAGGAGCTGCTGGGGCAGGTTCTGGCCCAGCTGCGAGCGAAGGAATTTCAGGGCCGCATCATCATCGGAGGGCCCCAAATCTCATACAATGGGCCGGGGCTGGAGAACATCTATCCCGAGGCCGACATCTTCGTACGCGGTTATGGGGAGGATGCACTCCGCGCGCTCGCTGCGACCGCGGAACATCAAGACATTTTGGGGGTGCACTGGGCCGGCACGAAGGACGCGTCCGAGCAGGCGCGGGTCGACCTGGAGAAACTGCCCTCGCCCTGGCTCACGGGTGCAATTCCTCTCGAGGGGCAGCACTTCATTCGCTGGGAGACGCAGCGGGGATGCATGTTTCGATGTGCCTTTTGCCAGCACCGCGAGCCCGGGAAGCGGCTGACACAGCGGACCCTGGGGTTGCCTCGCATCCAGGCTGAGATTGACCTCTTCTGCGCGTCGGATGTGGCGGAGATCGCCGTACTCGACCCGATCTTCAACATGGCGCCGCATGCGGCTGGCGTGCTGGAGCGCTTTCGTGAGCGCGGCTTCCAGGGACGCCTTTCCCTGCAGTGTCGCGCCGAGACAATGACGACTGAGCTATACGATGCGGGAAGCGGTCTCGAACTGTGCCTGGAGTTCGGACTGCAGACGATTCACAAAAGTGAGATGGGAGCGATTCGCCGCAACAACGCTCTGCCCCTGGTCGACGACGCCTTGGAGCAAGCCCGACGTCGGGGTATCGACCACGAAGTGTCGCTGATCTTCGGCCTGCCCGAGCAGACGCTAAAGTCCTTCGAAGAGAGCGTGCAATGGTGTCTGACACGCCGTGTACCGGTGCTCAAAGCCTTCCCCCTGATGCTCCTTCGCGGGACTCGCCTCGACCTCGACCGCGCGAAGTGGGACCTGCGCGACAGCGGCGGCGCGATGCCCATGGTCCTGAAGGCCGCAACGTTTGACTACGACGATTGGCGCCAGATGGCTCGCCTCTCCGAGGCGTTGAAACTCACCGAAGGCGACCACCCCGAGACGCTCGAAGAACTGCGCGACATCGCCACCAGCCTTGAGCCCAATGCCCTTCGATGGATGCCCGAGCAGCCAGAAAAAACGATGTGATGAGCTACTTCTACAACAACCATTGGAGCGAGATTCGCTACACCGACCACGCACGCAAGCGCATGCAGGAGCGCGATATTGACGAATACGAGGTCGAACAGGTCATCGAACGCGGTGAGCGTGTGCGCGACGGCGGCAGCTTTAAAGTCGAGATTCCCGAAGAAAGGCTCGACGACACCCGCCTCGACTCGCGACTGCGGCGAGTTGTGGTGGTCCTCACGACCGACACCGAGGCAGTGAAGACCGTCTATCGCCGAGATGCACCCGGCACGGGCGACAACGCTTTCTCTCGGGGCTATACGAGGACGCACTCACAACGCGCCTGGCAGCGGCCGATCGGGCTCCAGACGCATTATTCATCGAGCTGCGAGTTTCGTCTCGGCGACTGTGTGAAGTGGAAAAAGAAGCAGAAGACGTAACGGAACACCGCGTAACTCGCCTATGCCCACGCTCCACCCGGGCGAGCTACGCGCGTCTCCTCCCGCCCGTACGACTTGGGAGGCGAGGAAGGTGGAGGGGGCGTGGGAGTTGGTGGTGGTGTAGGGCGCGTCAAAGGCGTTGACGCCCCCGCCCCACCCCACCGATACTCCGCATCACCTCACCACCCCAGGGGTCTTCCGCACACTCGAGCCGTAGCCTTACCATGCCCAACGATCAGCCCACCTTCGATCAGTACATCGCCCCCCTGCTCTCCCTGCTTGCCCGGCACCCCGACGGTCTCACGACGGCCGAGGTCTACGCCGCGCTGGCCAACGACCTGAATCTTTCCCAGGCGCAGATCGAGGAGCTCCTTCCCAGCGGGACGCAGCCGATACATCAAAACCGCATTGGGTGGGCCCATGACCGTCTCAAACGTGCGGACTTATCCGAGAGTGTGAAACGAGGGTTCTGGGCGCTGACGTCCGAGGGGCGCTCTCTGGCCAAACGTTACGAGCATAAACTTCCTCAAGAGGTCATCCATAGCCTCGCGAGACCCCGCAACGGCGCGCTTGATCTCAATACATTATTACCGTTCGTTGATCCTTCCAAAGATGACGAACCCTCGGTTAAAAACGAGCCTCCCTCGGAATCATTTACGTCTATTGAAGCGGCGAAAATCGTCCTGGCCGACGCTAGCGGCCCCCTTCACTTTAATGAGATAACCCGCCGTATTCTCGAACGCGACCTCTGGAAAACCACTGGCAAAACTCCCGCAGCTACCATCAGCGCGACACTCGCCGTCGACATCAAATACAAGGGCGAGGACTCGGACTTCCGACGAACGAAAGCGGGCTACTATGAGCTGAATCGCGACGGTCTCGAGAACCCATCCGAGGTCGAAATCGAGGTCGAGGACTCGCCCGAAGTAGAGCCCGGCCTCGTCTCATCGCCCGCCGCCGATGCGCCCGTTAAAAACACCGAAACCCTCTCCTTCACCGACGCTGCAGAACGCATCCTCCAGGTCTTCGCCGAGCGCGAGCCCATGCACCACACCGATATCACCAGCCGCGCGCTGGACCTTCGCCTCATCGAAACAAAGAGCCAGAACCCCTCCTCCACCTTGCTCGCCTCGGTTAGCCAGGAGATCCAGCGCCGTAAAGAGCGCAGTGACACTCCGCGTTTTGAGCTGCACGGCAATGGCCTCATCGGCCTGACCCGCTGGAGCCAGACCGGGCTGACCGCCTACATCCAGGCCCATAACGACAGAATCCGCGCGCGCCTCCACCAGCAGCTCTTCGAGATGGACCCCACCGAATTTGAAGAACTCGTCGGCCGCCTTCTCATTGCGCTGGGCTTTGGCGACGTCGACGTCACCAGCCGCTCCAACGACGGCGGCATCGACGTGCGCGGCACCCTGGTCGTCGGCGACGTCATCCGCACCCGCATGGCCGTGCAGGTCAAACGCTGGAAGAACAACATCAGCAGCCCCACCGTCCAGCAGGTCCGCGGCAGCCTCGGCTCCCACGAACAGGGCCTCATCATCACCACCAGCGATTTCAGCTCCGGCGCCCGCATCGAGGCCGAACGCCCCGACGCCACCCCGGTCGGTTTGATGGACGGGACGCAGCTTGTGAAGTTGTTGGTGGAGTATGGGATCGGGGTGGAGAAGGATGAGTTGAGTTTGTTGCGGTTGGGCTAAATATATCGACCGTTCTAGCCAAAACAGAAACAAACCCGCACGTTTCAACGTCCTAACCAATCCGACAGACCGACGATTAAATATATTTGAGGCGCAACAAATGAAAAACATAAAACTACCAACAAAAATAACACCAAGCCCCCACAACCCGCCGTTCAACATCGCAACTACAATTGACGCAATAATAGGAACACCACTGATGTGCGTCGGAGCTAACGGAAGTGGGAAAAGTGCATTTGGCGCTTGGATTGACAGCTCCAATCCAAACACGTACCGAATTAGCGCCCAAAGAGCAATATCAATGAACGAGGAGATCGCGCCGCAGCCTGTAAAAACAGCCGAAAGAAATTTCCATCGTCGTCACACCACTCAAGACGTCTTTAATGAGCGTCTCTATCAACCCCAGAAGGACTTTGAGCCCTTACTTCAAGTATTGCTTGCGGAAAAGCGCCAACGTGATGCCGAGTTCGTACAAGAACACAAAGAAGCTGATAACCAGGACAGAGCAAAGCTAACACCAAAACTTACCAAAATAGATATTCTTCAAAAGATATGGGAACAAATACTACCGCATCGAAAACTAATATTTGGAGACGGGCGAGTTGAAGTCAAGTCGGCTAACGCTGCTGATAACAATATAAAATACTCAGCAAAAAGAATGAGCGATGGAGAACGCGTAACATTTTATCTTATAGGTCAATGCTTGTGCGCTCCTAAAAATAGCATTATTATAATTGACGAACCTGAAATCCACATTCATAAAGCTATCCGAGACCCTTTATGGAGCAGAATCGAGCACGCTCGATCAGATTGCACATTTATCTATCTCACGCACGATGTAGACTTCGCAGCATCACGGCCTGGCGCAACGTTAATATGGATCCGATCGTTCGACGGTGTGAATTGGGAATGGGAGGAATTAGATCGAACGGGTGATGTGCCTGAGCAAGTACGACTTGAACTTTTGGGAAGTAGAAATCCAGTATTATTCGTGGAGGGATCCGCAGAAAGTTATGATGTGGCAATTTATAGCGCAGTTTATCCCGAACTGACCGTTACGCCCCTCGGATCATGTGAAACAGTAATTCGAACCGTTCAAGGGTTTTCAACTTTAGAAGACTTTCACCATTACCAACCCAGAGGCATAATCGATCGCGACTATCGTTGTAAATCAGAGATAGATTCTCTAATTAAAAACGGGATACACATTCTTGACGTTGCGGAGATTGAACATCTCTTCTGCCTACCTGAAATCCTTACACAACTTGCCACAGACTTACACTTTGACCCCGCCGATAAAATCAATAAATCAACAGAATTTGTATTATCCGAATTCGAAAGTGAACGAGAGATTCAAATCGCGAGACGAGCAGAACGCGAAATCAAGTACATACTATCATCTCTGGATTTGTCAGGAGCAAAAAATCAAGATGAACTAAATGAAAAGTTTCAACTCACTCTAAGCAAAATAGACACCTCGGCCATTTATGAAAAGAGTAAATCCGTCATCGACTCGATTATCGAAAGCAAAAACTACATGGAAACATTGCGCGTATTCAATCGGAAAGGGCTCGCTCGCCAGCTAAGACACACCTTTGAAGGCACTTGCCCCATAAGCTTTATATCCCGTGCAATTCGACAAGGAAATGGTGAGAACTATTTAGCAGTCTTGAGGGACTGCCTCCCATCGGTCGAAGAGCTTTTTGATTATACAATTGAAAATATTGGCAGAAAGACGACCGGCTTAAACGAGAAATCATGCATCTAGAAACAATCAGCGTTACAACCGACTCAAACGTACCATTCGCCAACCTGCCTTTCTCGACACCCAGATCCCCAACTCAGCCCCCTTACCTGCCCCACTCCGCACCCGAGTCCCCCAACTCAGGCCCCTTAGCTCAGACTCTCGCTACCCAGATCCCCAACTCAGCCTCCTGAGCGCCGGACCTCGACACCCAGATCCCCAACTCAGCCCGCTCAACTCCCCGACCTGGACACCCAGATCCCCAACTCAGCTCCCTTACCTCCGCTTCTGGGTCTCCAGAGCCGCAACTCAGCACGCTTACCTGCCCTTCTGGGTGGGCAAGTCCCAGGGCTAAGCAGGCTTACCTCCCAATCTTCGCCACCGGGCGCCCCGACCAGGCGCATTTAGCTCCCCAACCCAACCACAAAAAAACCCTCCGGCCTCACCGGAGGGTTTTCTCGCTCACACCAGCTTACGCGTTCTCACCACTCACCCATCACGCATCGACAGGCTCCACCACCGGCACCGGGTCGGTCGAAGGCCCATCGTTCACCACCACATCATTTGCCACGGGCGAGGCGGGGTCGGCGAGTACCGGGTCGGCCGCGGTACGCGAATCGTACATGGTGGTGATGGCCGGCATGAGCTGGCGAATGCTCGCATCGGCATCGAGCGAGAGCGCCGCATCGACGAACTGACGCGCCGCCACGTAGGCGCGCCGAGCCTGGGCGCGCGCGGCAAAGAGCTTCTGCATGGCTTTGACCGCATCGGCATTCTCGGCATCGGCGACTTTCAGCGCCTGAGAGAACGCCTCCTGCGCGCTCTGAGCCTCGACCACCACGGGGTGATCCGCGCCCAACGCCTCCCCGGCATAGCCCAGCGCGGTGCCCATCACCGAACCCGTCCGGTCAACGCCCAGCGCCCGAAAGCCCGAGGGCGGCAGCGGCATCCCCCGATCCAGGCGCTCCTTCAAAAGCTCCGCGTCCGCCGACGCATCCGCCACCGCCAGGTAGTATGTGGCCTGCGCCGTGGCGTAGAGGCGCTCATACGCCACCTCCACCTCCACTTCCGCCCGCGCCACGTCCTCACTGGCCCGCACCGCCTCCTCGCCCTCCGCCAGCGCCTCACGCACGGCCTGGCTGTAGGGCACCAGACGACCCTCCAGAAGCTCCACCGCCAACTCCAGCGCGCGCCGACCGTGCGGATCCTCGGTCTTCGGCGCCACCGTCTTGAGCCGGTCTGCACCAGAGATATGGTTGATGAAGTCTAGGCATTATATATATAATGACGCCAACGCGCCTAGACGCTAGACGCAGCAAGGTTTTCAGAACAACACGCATCTATAACACATACATTACCACCAACTAAACCACACAAAATTCATGGTGAACGCAATGAGCTACGAAGAAGGATACGAAAATCTTCGCAAGCTAAAGTCGCTATATGAGTCCACAGAGTCACACCGAAATGAAGCAACGACGAGACTCCATCTAATAGATCAGCTTTTTTTCAACTGCCTTGGTTGGGAACGCAGTGAGACCAACGCGGAAGAACACGACAATGGTGAGTATGTCGACTACATGTTTTACATTACCAATCGGGTGTTAGTAGTTGAGGCAAAAAAGGAAGGAATTTCATTTGAAGTCCCCGCCGGAAACCGCACCAGAATTAGAAAAATAAGTACCATTTGTCGGGGAAATGCAGGCCTTCAAAGTGCCATTCAACAAGCATTAAGATATGCCCAGCAATGCGGTGTTTTATTTGCGGCTGTAGCAAATGGCCATCAAATTATCGCATTTCTTGCTACTAGAACTGATGGCGTGTCTCCGATGGAAGGACAAGCTCTCGTTTTTGAAAGCTTTGACGTTATGGAAGCTGACTTTCTTATACTTTGGAACGCCCTATCTCGCAGTGCCGTCTCTAAACGCAATTTGAAGTACCAGCTTCTTCAAACTCCATATAAAGAGCCCCCTACGAAACTGGCGCAAAAGATCCCAGACTATCCTGGTGTCATATCGAGAAATATTTATCAGGCTGAAATGAAGAATTTGGCAGAAATGGTTTTTGAAGATATTCCCAAAGACTCTCGATTTGAAGCGGAGTTTTTAGATGAGTGTTATTGCGAAATAGGAGCACTCTCTCAAAGCTCACTACTCGGGAAAGCAGTTTTAAACACAAGATACGCTGCCGTATTCGACACCTCAACTCCCGGCCCAGCTATAACTCCCGCAAATACAAAAAACGGAATTTCAGAAGAACTTAAAAACCCAAGCGCGTCGAATCGACCGATTCTTATTCTTGGCGAGGTAGGGGTCGGAAAAACCACTTTTTTACGACGCCTTGTATTAGAACAAAAATCAGAAAGTGAAGACTTAGTAAGCCTATTCGTTAACTTAGGTTACGAGGCAAACCTTACTGATAATCTGCGAAGCTATTTATTGCGTGAAATTTGCAGCCAAATCAAGAGAAAATATCAAATCAACATCTACTCAAACAAGTTCGTCCGACATCTTTATCGCGACGAACTCCGAGAGCTTGAAGACGGCATTCATGGCGACTTGAAACAAATAAATCCAGAAAAATATTTAGAGAAAGAAATTGAACTCTTAGAAAGTCTTCAGAGAATTTCAGACTCTCATCTTAAGCGGGCAATTGAAGAGCTCGCTAGATCCCATCGGAAACGGCTCTTGCTTTTTTTGGACAATGCTGACCAACGGGATTTACATACACAGCAATTGGTATTCTTGGCGGCCCAAGAGTTTTCGCAATGGCCCGTCACTGTATTTGTCTCCCTTCGTCCCAGCACTTATTACGAATCTCTTAGAAATGGTGCATTGAGTGGTTATCATCCCAAGGCGTTTACAATTTCACCAGCACGAACTGATGAAGTAATCAAAAAGAGGTTGAATCTTGCAAGGAAAATTTTAGCTGGCGACTCTTCTGTCGCTTTAACGTCTCCAAATATTGAAAGAATGGTACCAGAGCTTTCTTTGATTGTTCGATCGTTCCAGAACTCTTTCACAAAGCGGGGCGAAATAGCCGAGTTTGTTGATAATGTCGCAGCAGGAAATTTACGGCAGGCTTTGGATTTTGTTCGAGACTCCTTTGGAAGCGCGCATGTCAACACAAAAAAGATGGTTGAAATATATAGAAAATCAGGACGATACACTGTGCCACTTCACGAGTTAATCAGGTCAGTAATGTTCGGTGATACAATGTATTTTTCTCCAAAAACTTCACCCATTTGCAATTTGTTTGATGTGACCTCCTGTAATGAAAGAGAGCACTTCTTACTTCCCCTTTTAATGCAGCTTTTGCTTGATAAAGCGAATGTTGGGCAATCGGACGGCTTTGTTGAAGCGCCTAAAGTTGTGGCTCAACTACAATCTTTTGGTTTCATCCCAGAGCAGATTGACGATGCGATCCTTCGCGCTACCAACCATAGATTAGTAACTACTTCTGGCGGTCGTCGACCATCTCAATCCAATCAATACCAAGTCCAACTTCGTATTACGACAGCCGGAGCATATCATATTTTAAGGCTTACTCGGATGTTCACCTATATCGACGCAGTTGTGGTTGACACTCCGATTTTTGACGAAAGTCTACATGCCAGGATTCGTGATGAGTGGACAATACGGGGTCGAATTAAGAGGGCTGAAGAATTTGTGAACTATTTGGATATAGCGTGGGAACGATCGAGCTTCGGCACACAACCACTTGGTTGGGAGTCTATATCATCCTCACTGAAAGAAGACATCAATAGAATCAAAACAGCAATCGATCGACCTGTGTCGAGATAGAGCTACTCTGCTCCTCCTCACCCACAAAAAAACCCTCCGGCCTCACCGGAGGGTTTTCTCGCTCACACCTGCTTACGCGTTCTCACCACTCACCCATCACGCGTCGGCGGGCTCTACCACCGGCACCGGGTCGGCCGAAGGCCCGTCGTTCACCACCACATCATCCGCCACGGGCAAGGTGGGGTCGGCGAGTACCGGGTCGGCCGCTGTACGAGAATCGTACATGGTGGTGATGGCCGGCATGAGCTGGCGAATGCTCGCATCGGCATCGAGCGAGAGCGCCGCGTCGACGAACTGGCGCGCCGCCACGTAGGCGCGGCGAGCCTGGGCGCGCGCGGCAAAGAGCTTCTGCATGGCTTTGACCGCATCGGCATTCTCGGCATCGGCGACTTTAAGCGCCTGGGAGAACGCCTCCTGCGCGCCCTGCGCCTCGACCACGACGGGGTGATCCGCGCCCAACGCCTCTTCGGCATAACCCAGCGCGGTGCCCATCACCGAACCCGTCCGGTCGACACCTAACGCCCGAAAGCCCGAGGGCGGCAGCGGCATCCCCCGATCCAGGCGCTCCTTCAAAAGCTCCGCGTCCGCCGACGCATCCGCCACCGCCAGGTAGTACGTGGCCTGCGCCGTGGCGTAGAGGCGCTCATACGCCACCTCCACCTCCACCTCCGCCCGCGCCACGTCCTCACTCGCCCGCACCGCCTCCTCGCCCTCCGCCAGCGCCTCACGCACCGCCTGGCTGTAGGGCACCAGGCGACCCTCCAGAAGCTCCACCGCCAGCTCCAGCGCCTTCTGAGCGTGCGGATCCTCGGTTTTCGGCGCCACCGTCTTGAGCCGGTCCGCGCTACGCTCCATCCACGCCTTCAACTTCACATCAAACTTGGCCTCAGACATCAGAACACTCCTTTTCGGAAGTGCCCGCCCATCCCCCAGCACGATCGCCAGCGCCCGTACCATTACGGGCGATCAGGTGATGCGATCTGGATTACCAGCAGCGGTGTCTCCCCCGGGGGAGACGTGGTGTTTGTGAATGAGATCGTTGTGCCACGGGGGAGGTGGGGGTGGCAAGGGGAGTGGCGGGAGGGCGTATGAAAGCGTTGTGGTGGGGGGACACTACAGCTGGGTCAAGTTCTACAATACCAAACAACCCCACCAGGCGCTCGGGAATAAATCACCAACTGTGTATGGCGCTTTGTTTGGCGAGTTGGCCGCTTGATTTAGGGGAGGTGTTATAATAAGAGAGAGGTCGAGTGAAAGTTTAAACTCTTAAAAACACATAATTCAGAAAACCAACTATCAAAACCAACCTCAACCTCCACATGTAGAACAAACCATAACCAGCAAGACCACCCAATTTAAATCTGCGCATATAAGAACTTTAAACCACATATTCACCAGAAATCAAAACCAACTCCATTATCCGCAAAGACACCACAACTCAATTAAGTGCAGCCAAAGCGGCATGAACTTGACACCCAACCGAATCAACAACATATACCCTATCACATAAGACCTCGTTAAATAGACGGCCTTGCGCAGCGCGTTGATTGCGATTACGCACAATAAACCCAGCCGCTGCTTGTTTCTTTTCTACTGCTTCTGCCATACTAATACTCAGTGCGGAAATTGACTCTCCTGGGCGCTGCACTCGAAAAAGCACTGGTAGACCATGGTGTCCATTCTCCAAAACAGCATCAATTGAAGAGTTTCGATGCACAGGAGTTACATCAAGCCCTATTAGATAGGACTCCCACGCATCATCGCTCCGACGATAGCTCTCACGGCCAACCTCAAGAACTTTCGATTGAGTGATTACCGGATTCTGTAATCTACTTCGGCACAGCGCCACTGCATCTTGGTTAAGGTCGATACCAACCCCCGTTCGACCATGCAATTGTGTAGCAACAAGGGTTGTGCCACTACCACAAAAAGGATCCAGCACGTAATCTTCTGGATTCGAGAACATTTCCACAACCCTTGACAGCAGAGCTACAGGCTTCTGAGTTGGATAACCAACTCTCTCTTTTGCCTTTGGATTCAAGTATGGAATATCCCAAACATCGGAAACAGGTACACCCTTCTTCGCCCCGTTAGGTATAACACTACCATTATCGCCATATGCATAAACAGATTTATTTCGCGAATCTCGGGTACGCATTTGCAACAGCTGATCAACATTGGTTGTTGGAGAGTACCCTTCAAAGCGTTGATTAAAAATGTAATCATCACCAACCGTAAACCAAAACAGTGTTTGGTGTGCAGGCATTAAACCTTTTTTGGAATTAGACCACCGTTTATATGTCCAAACAATTTCAGACCTAAAACTATCAACACCCAAAAGAGTCTCCAACAACAGTCTAGCATGGTGACTTGTACGCCGATCACAATGATAAACTATAGACGCATTTTCTGTAACCACGTTAAGCACCGCCTCAAGGCGTGCTTTCATATATTCAAGATATGACTCCATCGAGGGCCAAGAGTCCTCATAACTGTACTCATTACGTCCATCCCGCGTAACGGCTCGCTGCGTCGTATTTGTAAAAAAAGGCGGGTCTAAATAAACCAATGCAAACCGGTCTTTAAGACCGCGTAATTCTGTTAAACAGTCGCCATGAATCACCTCGCTCTCACCACTCATGTTTTTTCCTCCGCAAGCTCTGTCAAGATCCTCAACAGATCAACACCGGTCTTATCCACAACAAACTGCCATGCTTCTTCGCCAGCAAAATACTGGCCACCCGCCTCTCGATATAGACTCGCAAGCGCCCGTTGAACTCGAAGAGCCTGTTCTCTATTTGGATAATAATACATCACGCGTATCGGTGTATATCCTGCATCTTTAACTGCGAGGAGACGAGTATGTTCCTTTGTAATATGATCGCCATCTGTAGTAGCATCTCTCCACTTCACTTCAATCCCAACCTTACTCACCTCATCAGCAATATCAATTTCAAACGTCTTAGGTTTAGACCCACGTGTATTATCCACTTTTATAGTTTTAGCTCCCGGAAACCGGCTTTTAAAACAAACCTTAGTGGCTTCTTCGAGAAAAGCTCCTGCATACCGGTAAAGAAATCGGCCCTTATTTTGATAAACATCAATATTTCGACCTTCATTCTCCGACACACCAAGAACTCTATAGATCAAGAAATGAGATGTGTCATCGGAGTCCATATCCAGAACGCGCTTAGCAACTTTTTTCGAAAGCTGTTCCGCATAGCGGTTTGCGATAGCTCGAATATCCTCTTCAACATTCACTACCATGTCTCATTACTCCAATTTTACCATTAGTGAGCTTCATTTCTACCGCATCGTTTTTTAGGCAAGCTACCAACCCCAAGTAGGTTTTTATAACAGCTTTAAACGGCTCCACCTTCTTGAACAGCCGTCTTCGTCGCACCGCCGTGCTGGGTCACCCGCGGCCGGCACTTCACCTTGATGGCGCCCTTGCAGAAGGCCTCGTCGGTGGCCTTGCTCGACCAGAGGTATGCCTCCCCCGGACGCAAATGCGCCATCTTCTCGGGGGTCAGGCCGCCCAGGGCGGCGTTCGCCTTCTGGATGTGCTTAAGCCAGGCGGGCGAGTTGAACTTGTGAAGGATGATCTGGCTCGAGAGCTCGATCAGGGACACGGGCACGGACGGCGGGTCCTGGCTCGCGACCATGATGCTCGTGCCCTTGTGGCGCATCTCGCGAACGACCTCGACGAGGCCGGCCACCAGGTCGGGGCTCTCGATGTACTTGTGCGCCTCGTCGAACACGACGAGCTTGTTAAACGCCTTCCCCTCATGCTTCGCGTCGGCGAAGAGCTGGAGGAGGACGACGAAGAGCCCGAGGGCCTGGTCCTTCTCGATGAACTCGTCGCGAACGTCGACGATGATGAGTCGCCCCGGGTGGATGAAGTCGCCGAGCCGCGTCTCGTCGGCGATGAAGTCGCCGGCGAACTCGAGGCGCTCGTGGGCCAGCGCCTTGATGTGGTCCGGCATCTGGGAGTCGTCCACGCCCTGGCGCACACCAGCGAGGGTGAGGTTGTCCCGGAGCCGCTTCATGATCCGGTTGAGCTGGCGGATGTAGGTGGCCTGGTTGCCCACCGCGCCCATCAGGAAGCGCCAGTGGCTGGCCTGCAGCTCGCTCGCGGCGAACTTGAGCGGCCGGACCTCGATGCCCGGGTACTCTTCGCGTCGCTCGTCGAGCTTGTCCGCCGGGACGAGCAACAACACGTCGGAGAGCGCCCGTGGCTCCGCGCCGTAACGTTCGCGAAGCGCCGCCAGCTGGCCTTCGTCCGAGTTCGGCGAGACCATCGACGTGAACTCCGGCTTGTAGTCCATCGTCGGGCTGTAGTGGAAAATCACCGTGGCCAGCGGCTGCGGCAGCTTGTTGATGTTGGGGATGGGCAGCGAGGCCATCTCCGCAACCGTGCCGAGCGTGTACGACTTGCCGCCGCCCTGGACGCCGAAGAGGCTGATGGTGTGCGTGTGGTTGAGGTCGATGGCGACCTTGCGACCGGAGAGCTCACCGAGAACGCCGTACTGCGGCGACTCACCGGAGACCCCGATGAGCACGTCGTAGTGCGGATCACCCGATGCTGCGGTGGCAGCAGGCTTCGGTGCGGGCTCGCTGTCGGCCTGTGAGGGCGCGACAGGCGGCGACGTGGCCTCGGCGGGCTCCGGCTGGGGCTCGGGCTGCCTCAGCGGCTCAGGGGCCGGCTGTGGGGCAAGCGGGGCCTCGTCCGGCTCGGGGGCCGGTTCGACCGCCGTCGGCGCCTTGGGGGCGGGCTTTGCTTCAGGCTCTGGAACCGCGGGGCCAGCTCCGGACTCGGCGGGTTCGCGATCGTGGACGTCCTCCTCGCCGAGGGTCCGCCGCGCGCGCAGGTCCTCCCAGGACACAGAGCGGTCGCGCGGACGACCAAGGAAGGCTGCTTCGTCGAGGGTCGGGACCGACGGCGCCTTCTCGCGACGGCGAGTGAGCTCGGCGATACTGCGGGCCGCCGCGGGCTCTTCGCCCTCGAGGACCTCTTCGAGCTCGGCCTCGCTCAGCGTCAGCTCCGGAGCCGCCGCCTCCACGAGCTGCTGGATGAGGTCGACACCGATGCGGTGGTACTCGATCCCGTTCTCGCGCTCGGCGGGCTCGGTGCCGGGCTTGTCGAAGTCGAAGATGATGGCGGCACGGGTGAAGTCGAGCCGGTAGCCGTCCTCGAGGGTGCGCAGCAGGAAGCGCGCTTCCTCGCTGGCCAGCTCGGTCATCGCCCCGTAGCGGGTCGCGCGGTCCATGTAGAACTCGAGCAGCGTGACGAGCTCGCGGGTCTTGACCAGCCGATCGGGACGGTCGATGGGCGAGCGCTTCGGGTCGAAGTGGTAGCTGAGGACCTCTTCGCTCTGTGCGATCTGCTCGGCGATGCTGTCCTTGAGGGCGTTGAACGCCCCCAGGTCACCGACCTGGTTGTAGCACTTCACCTCGACCAGACGGCACGTGATGGTCCGGGCCTTGGCGTCGAGGTCGAACAGCGCGAGATCGGTGCGCTTGAAGCTGACCTCGTCGCCCAGCTCGTCGGCGCTCTTCTTCAACACGCGGTAGAGCTCGAGGTGCGCGTCCAAGGGCACCATGACCTGGTTCGTGAAGACGCCCTGGTGCTCAAGGTACATGCGCGAGAGCGCGAGACCGAGGGCCTCGGCGCGCTGCGTCGGCGACGAGATGAGCTTGAGCGCCAGCCGGCCCGACAGCGAGCGCAGCTGGTCGAGGATCGCGATGGAGTGACGTCCCTCGGCCTTGAGCCGGTACTGCTCGAGGACCGGCCGTAGCATCGCCTCGAGCTCCGCGACAGACCGCGAAGTGATGGTCAGGCGATGGCCGAGCGAGCCGGCGATGTCCGGCGAGTGGTCGATGAGGTAGTCGGGCCGACCCTTGAGACCACCATGGTCGAAGAACTCGATGCCCATGTTGCGGTCGAGGGTGAAGACCCAGTCGCTCACCTCGTGGACCTGGTGCAGGATCGCGCGGTCCTCGGTGTCGAGGGCCAGCTTGATCACCGGCCGCATGTTGAGGCCGGTCTCCCCGGTGGAGACCGTGGCCGTCGCGCTGGAGAGCAGCGAGGGCAACACGGAGAGCAGGTCGGTCAGCTCTTCGGCACCGTCGAGAGGCAGCGCGAATCCGTGCCGCGGCTGGCGCGACCAGGCGACGGTTGCGTCGTCCTCCCGGTAGTCGACCTGGAAGTCCTGCACGAGGCCATGAATCGACGCTGCCGACTCCTTGAGCGAAGCTCGGGCCGCGCCCACCTCCTCGGCGGGGAAGAGGTCGAAGAGCATCGATAGATGCGCGGCGTGCTGCTCCGGCGCTCGGCGGAACTCCGACGTGGGTCGGACGGCCAGCGCGAGCTTCGGACGGAGATGGCTTTCGGTCGGGGTCGTGAACGCGTCGGCTTCGCGCGCGGTCACGCCCGTCGTTGGCGACAGGAGGTCGGCGAGGGCCTCACCCACGCCCGGGGCATCAGCATCGGGAACGAAGAGCCGAATGTCGTAGCGGATGCCTGCGAAGGCGCGCTCCTTCTGGAGCTGCAGCAACATGTCGGCGAGGACAGCGGCACGTCCGGCGTTGAACGCGTTGATGACGATCGACCGGACGTAGGGGTGCTGGACGAGGTATCGCTGGATGCGCGACGCCAGGTACGCCCCGTCGATGGTCGAGCCGCCGATGGCCGGCTCCGGAAGCCCGAGCGCCGTGCAGACATCACCAACGAGGCTGCGCGGGTCTTCCTCGTGCGAAGGCGCGTAGAGGGTCCAGAATGGGTGCAGGTTGTCGACCGCCGTCAGCAGCCGTCCGCTCGTCGTCGGGAGCACCGGTGGGAAGCTCACTGGCGCGAGGAAGCGCAGGAGCGCATCCCGGGTCGGCACCGCGAACTCCTTCGGCGCGTTCTTGGCGGCGCTGAGCCACTGCTCGGCGAGCTCGGCCCACGCGGCGAGCCAGAGCGCGCGCAGCGGATGTGTCGGCGCGACGAGGGCAGCCTCCCGGCGGCGCCCGCGGTGATCCCGAATGGCCAGTGTCACGGTGTCGACGGCCAACACCTTGCGCAGATCGGACAGGGCCCGCTTTCCAGCCTCACCGCCGGCCTCGGCCTGGTGGAGCAGCGATTGAACCAGGTCCTGGTAGGCCGTCGCGTAGGCGACGATGAGCGGTCGCAACGAACGCAGATCCGCTCCCTGGGTGACCAGCTCCTTCGTGCCGGCGCGGATGGCCTCGAAGTAGGCCGCACGAGCGGCCAGGAACCGCGCTGTGGCCTCGCCGTCGGGCCAGCGCGCCGAGTCGCCCGTGGCTTGCCCCGTGGTACCGAGCGATACCGGGATGCGCCACGAGATGGGGCCGTCGGCGACCGCGAGGATCTTCTGCTCGAGAACCTTCAGCGGGCGACTGACCGGCACGTTCATGGTGCCGTCGCGGCCGAACTTCACCTCGAGCATCTCGTTGCCGGTGGCGCGGCCACGGGTCTTGCGCTCGGCCCACTCGACCGCGCTCACGCCGATGGCGTCCGGATCACGCTCGTCGATCAGCGCGGTGAACTTCAGCCGAGTTCGCGCGTGGATGAGGCTCTCCTCTCGCTGCACGGCGCGTTGGGGAGGGTCGACCTCCATCTCGCCGTCGGGCAGGACGTAGAACAGGTCGCTCTCGTTGGGCCGCGGAACGAAGTCTTCCTCGTCGGCCGCCCAGGGCACGGGGTTGCCGGCGTCGTCGACGAGGGGGATCAGGTCGCCCTCCTCGGTGAGGGGCAACACGCGGATGAAGTGCCAGCCTTCTTCCCAGTCGACCTTGTTCAGCTTGGTGAAGCTGACATTCGCTTGCGAGCGGTTGGAGGTCCACGCGGACTTCTTCCTCACCAGCCCGACCGGTCCGTGTTCCTTCGAGATCACCTGGATGATGAACTTCGACAGCCCCTGCACCTTGCCGGGCAGCGGATCGACGCGGAACGTGACGTTGAACTTGCGCACGCCCGCCTTGCCGAGGGGCAGCACCGTCTGACCGATGAGCTGGCTCAGGCGCTCGTCGGTCTCGTCTTCCTCAACGACAGGCAGGTTGGTCTCCACCTCGCCGATGAAGATGGCGTCCGGCTCTTCGCCGCCGTCCTCGAACTCCCACTTGTTGAAGGCGAGGCCCCAGTAGTTGCGGTCGAGCACGATGCGCCGGGTCCACGAGCGCGGCTCCTCGAGCCCGGCCTCGGCCGCGAAGTTGCCGAGCTGCATGCGGAAGCCTCGGTTGGTCAGGCCCAGGTCGAGCACGCGGCCGCGCTCGGACTTCGGCGACCACGTCAGCTTCTCCACGCACTCGCGGTTGCGGCTCACCCGTGCCGGCGCCTTCTCGGGCTGCGCCAGCAGCTCGAAGTCGGGCACCAGGGCCAGCTCATAGAGCGCAGCACCGACAGCCTCGAGGTCGTTGCCGTTGACCTTGGCCGTCAGGAGGAACCGAACCACCGACACCGGGTCGGCGAAGGCCCAGGGATTCTCGCTGTCGGTGAGGCGACGCAGCGCCTCGGTCACCGTACCGCGGACTCCACTCGGAAGGTCCTTGAGCAGCTTCGCGCGCAGCTCGCCGTACACGTCCCCAAGCTGCACATCCTCGAAGGTCGCGACGCCGAAGGAGTCCTCGGCCGCCGCACGAATGTCGTTGGGGATGAAGACCAGCAGAGGGTTGCGCTGGGTCCCGTCCGCCAGCGGGTTGCGCAGCTCGACGAGCTTGGTGCTGGAGACCGTGAGCTCGGGGGGTGTCCGGGTGGTGGGACCATTGCCGAGGATGACGACCTCGGATTCGGGCACCTCCGCGCGCAGGCGACCACAGAGGCGGGCCATCAGGTCGGCGTCGAGGTCGGTGACGCGCATGCAGTGTCCGGGCGCGCGCGACTTCAGGAGCTCGACGAGCTTGGGAAGAAGAACACGCTCTAGCTCGGCGGCCAGGTCGTAGGGCTGAATCTCTCGAAGTCCCTGGGTCATGCTTTGCCTCCTTCCGCCGAGGCGCCCGGCACAGCACCGTCGAAGTCGATCCGGTAGCGAGGCGTCACGGTCTGCGTGACGTAGGCGTCGGAGAGGTCCTGGTAGAAGCCGACTTCGCGAAGCCTCGACGTGAATGCCTCGAGGTTCTCGCGGAGCGCACGCCGGTCGGCGATCGAGGGCGCCTGGAAACCATCGCCGCGAGGGAGCCGGTCGATGTAGAGCCCATAGCGCTCACGCAGGAAGGTCAGCAGCTCGTCGATGCGCAGCTCGCCGGTGTGGTAGCCGAGCGCGCCGCCAGGGCGGAGCACGGCGATCTGAAGCAGCACCTCGAGCAGTCGACTTTCGAGCACGAAGCGCCGAGGGGCGTTTTTGACGCGCGGCTGCGCGACCAGAGAGCCGGGCCGGTTCTTCATCAGCAGCGAGTCGATGCACTCGGTGATGTACTGCCGGTGGAACCGGCCGCGGAGGGCTACGAGCATCTCGAGGTAGGTGTCGAACTCGCCCAGGCCCATCTCGGTGACCGCCTTGATCTCCGGATCCAGGTCGGCGTCCTTGGCGCCGCTGGAGTCCTGGATGAGCCCGTACACGCGCTGGCCGAAGAACTTTTCGCGCTCGGCCTTGTGCATCGGCTCGAGCAGCTGAAGAACGTCGCCAACCGCGAAGTCTCCGTGGGCCGGCTTGGTGAGCTTCCCACGGCGCACGAGATCAGCCGCGAACTCGTCGAGCTTCTTGGTAGCGAAGTACGCCTTCACGAAGGGCGGGATGCGGCGGTAGTGGACGTCGGCGCTGCGCTCGGCGAGCGCCGCCATGTCTGTGCCTGGCTGTCCGGCTACGTCGAGCAGGAGCCCGACGCGATGTGGGCAGTCGCCATGCGGGTCGTTCGGGCTCTTCGGGTTCATCGGGCACGCGGCGCACGTCGGGTCGGCACCCTTGCGCTTCACGAGCGCCGGCAGGAGCTTGAACAGCCGCAGGTGGTAGAGCGCCAGGTGGAAGGCGAGCAGCACCTTCAGGTAGTCGACCATCACCGAACGCGGGATGAAGCGCTGGTAGAAGAGCAGCCGCATCACGTCTTCGGCGAGCAGGTCCGCCGCACCGACGCAGAGCGGTGGGTAGCTCTCCCGCCCGCTGCGCGTATCGGCCGCGTCGTCCACCTGGTCGAGCAGCCGCAGGAGGGCCTGCGTCTCGACGTCGAGGTTGGCGCTGTCGCTCGACCGGCCGGTGACCTTGTCGTGCCCCTGGAAGAAGAAGTGGTCGAGGTGCTCGAGGGCCTTCTGCCCCTGGCCGCTGCGGGCCCCGTAGAGCAGCTCGTAGAGATGCTGGGCAGCCCCGTAGTCGCGCGAGTGCTTCGGGTTGCGGAAGCGATAGGTGAACCCGTGGAGCGGCCTCGGCGCGGCGATGGCCTGGTTCGGCTTGCCGCGGTTCACGACGTCCATGAGATGGGTCTCGATCCACCGCGCGAGGATGTCCTGGTGGGAACCGAAGCCCGTAAACCACTCCGGGTGTTCGAGGAACTCCTCGACGAAGGCCTCGGTGGTCAGCTGGGCCTTCCGCCGCAGCCGGCTGGGGAAGCCGTTGTGAGCCAAGCGCGCGAAGAAGGCCGTGAGCACGCGGTCCATCTCGAGCTGCTTGAAATCGAGGTAGCTGATCTTGGGGAGGCGGAACTCCCGGTCTCGTTTCGACAACGCCATCAGACCGCCACCATTCCAAGCTGGTTCATCTCGAGGCGACCGTCGTTGTGGCGCTCGACGCGATAGAAGTCGTGCCCCGTCGTGGTGAGCAGCACCTCCTGGTAGGGCTCCGAGCCCAGCAGGTTCTTGAAGACGGCGAGGCTCAAGTAGTAGCCCTGCTCCTCCTCGACGCTCGGCCGGTAGCCCTCGTTGAGCCGCTCGAGCATCTCGAAGACGTCGAGGTTGATGCGCAGCTCGGCCCGGTTGCCTCCGGCCCCCTCGTACTGAAGGACGAGCCCGGTCGGCATGTGCTCGACGAAGCGGGCGGCGCTCGCCGCATCGAGGATGCGCATGCTGAATCGATCCGCCGGGAACACGCGGTAGCTGCGGACCGTGCCGCGCTCCACGTCACGCACCTGGAGCGCGAGCTTGCCCCCGAGGCGGTCCGGATCCGTGAGGCCCTCACCGCGGTTGATGGCGCGGATGATGGTCGGGAGCAGCTCTCCATTGAGTACCGCGTCTCCGGCCTTACCGGTGACCAGTTCGAGCATTCGCTCAGCGGACCGGTAGGGCAGCATCTGGCGCCAGGCCCCGTCGCGGCGCTCGAAGAAGGCACGTCGCCGCGCCATGGCCACGTAGCGCTGGTGGGCCTGGGCGCGGTGCTCCGAGGGGCGACCCGAGAAGTCGCGGGGCAGGTCGTCGAAGAGGCGCCGCATCACTTCGCGGTCGTAGGTGCCGCGCTGGTCGAAGGCGAAGAGGCTACGGTCGGCCGTCGGGGAGACGAAGTCGAGGGCGCGGTCGAGCCGAGGGTCGCTGGCGACGCCCATGTCGACGTCCTTCAGCAGCGTCAGAAGGCGATCGGCGTTGGGCGCGTCGCCTCCCATCCAGCTGTTGAAGTAGAAGCCCTGGACGATCTCGTCGCGGTCCCCGGCTCGGTAGAAGTCGTGGATCTCGTTGCAGTCGCGAGTGCCCACCAGCATGTAGGCCAGCGCCGAGCGCAGGTCTCGCAGCGTGATGTGCAGGCGCCCGCGGAGGTGCGTGAGCGTGTACACAGTCTTGAGTCGCTCGACGACCTTCGGGCCCGCGGTACCGTCTTGGAAGCTACGGGCGTTGTGGAACGCATAGCAGCGGTCCTTGAGGTCGCATGCGTGGCACGGCTCCCAGAACGGCTCGGCGGTCATGCGCCGCATGAGTCTCGCGAAGATCGACTCGTCGCCGCCCTTGGGGTCACCCTCGAAGCCCATCGGGTCGGTCACGACGCTACGCAGGTTGAGGTTCACCACCGCCACGCCGTGGTCGGGCACGCCGGTCACGAGCCCCTCGTTGATGACCTTCGCCAGCAGCGGGAACTGCGCTCCCTCGGACGCGAGGAAGTCGACCAGCCGGCCCTCGTTGATGGCGATGAGGCGGACCTCGTTCTTTGGCCAGGCGCTGTCGTCGTCCCCCGCGAAGGGAGCGAAGAAGTCGCGGAGGACCTCGTCGCTGGTCTGCTCGCCCTCGTCCTGGCTGCCGTCGTAGTTGGTGACGAAGGTGCGGCCCTGGAGCGTGAAGCTGCGGCCGTTGGGAAGTGGCTCCGCGAACACGGCCTGCTGGTCTTCGGCGCGCTTCTCGAGGCGCTGCAGAAAGGCGGTCTTGCCGTCGCCCGCGTTGCCCGTGATGAGGACCAGCCCGAACTCGCCGGTGAGCACGGCCGGCTCGAGATCGCGGTCGAGCGCCGTCTCGACGTAGGTCTGCTCGCCGAGCTCATCGAGGCCGCGAGTGCCCACGTTGCTGCGCTTGCTCTGGCTGTAGACGGTCAGCAGCCGATGAACGTAGGGGTTCGTGTTCGGCGGGCCCAACTGAAACAGCTCGGTGCCACCGCCGAATCCAGCGACGGACCATGCGCCCGTACTCTCAGCCTCGGGCCGAGGACGACGCGCCTGCTTGATTCCTTCCAGCGCCGAGACGAGCTCCGTGGCCGAAGCGAAGCGTTCAGCGCGCTTCGGTGCGATGGCCTTGAGGATGACGTCCACGAACTCCGGCGACAGGTCGGAGAGGCCCGAGAGCTCACGCGGGTCCTTCGGGGCTTCACCCGGCGGGGGCGTGGACGCATCCCACGGGTACTGACCGGTCACCGCCTCGTAGAGGGTGACGCCCAGGGCGTAGAGATCGCGGTCGGCGAGATCGCTCGGTTGCGGGACCTGGGTCAGATCGAGATCCGGCGGCAGGTAGCGCCGCGACCCGCCTCCATGCCCGTTGTCCGAGGTCGCGAGCACCGAGACGTTGAAGTCGATGATGCGCACGCCGTCGTTGGTCCACAGCAGGTTCCGCGGCTTGATGTCGCAGTGGTAGACGCCGTGGCGATGCAGGTGCACCAGCCCCTCGGTCACCTGCCGCGCGAGATCGAGGGCGTCAGACGGCGCGAACAGGCTCCCGTCGACCATCTCCCCGACGTCGAGGCCGTCGATGAACTCGAAGACGATGAAGGGGGGCCCGCCGCCGGGCAGCAGGTCGGCATCGATGACCTTGACGACGCGGGGGTGGTCCGGCGTCCGAAGGAGCGTGCGGTACTCCTTCTTCAGCCGGTCGAGTGTCGAGTGGCGGTCGCGCAGAATCAGCTTCACCGCGCGGGTGACGTCGCCGAGCGTGTCGATGACCTTGTAGACCACTCCGAACGAGCCGGGCCGGCCGAGGCGCTCTTGGACGACGTATTTGTGGGTGAGGTTGGTGCCGGCGACGAGCCGGCTGTAGTCGAGCTCGGGAGCCGGCTCCGGTTCGGGCGCGGGCTCAGGCAGAGGCTCCGCCGACTCATCAGTGCCGACCCTGGGGGCCAGAAGAGCAGCGAGGTCTGCCGCGGCCTGGGCCGCCGATGGCCGCTTGTCGGGGTCGAAGGTGCAGAGCTTTTGCAGCCACCCGTCGAAGCCCTCGGGCAGCTCGCCTCGAGCGTCGGACGGCTTGGTCGCGAACACGCCGCTGAGGTCGAAGAGCTCGGTGGGGCCGGAGAACGGCTTCTCGCCGGTGAAGAGCTCGTAGAGGACGAGGCCTGCGCTGAACACGTCCGAGGAGGGGTTTGCGTTCTGCGGCTCTCGGAACACCTCTGGTGCCTGGTAGGCGGGCTCGAGCTCGTCAACGATCTCGTGAGCGATGGTGAGGGTGCGATCGGTCCCGGTGCGGGCGAAGTCGAAGCCCACGACGCGGAGGCGACCGTCGCTCCCCAGCAGAATTGTGCTCGGCGTCAGGTTTCGGTGCACCACGTCGTGCTGGTGCGCGTGCCCAAGGGCGTTGAGCAGGTCCCCCGCGACGCGGAGCTTCTGGTCGAGCGTGAGCGCGAGGTTCGGCTTGTCGATGTGCAGCCGAAGCGCCTGCCCGGGCACGTCCTCGGTGACCAGGACGTAGCGGTCCTCGTGTTCCGTCCCGAAGAAGTCCCGCACCCCGACGATGCCCGGGTGCCCCGGCATGCCGTTGAGGGCGTTGTAGGCGTTGGCGATGCGTGCCCGCTGCTGAGCCCGCGCCTCGTCGGGCAGGTAGGGATCGGCCTTGTACGCTCGGAGCAGTACCTGGCCCGAGCGCTTGCCGGCGAACATGTTGTAGGCCCGGTACTCGGTGTAGGCGTCGGTGCCGCCGAGCTGCTCGTCGACCTCCCAGTTGCCGAAGCGCAACGGGCCTGAGCGCTTCTTCGCCACGCCCTGCAGCGCCTTGAGCACCATGTTGTGCAGTCGGCTGATGTTCTTCGAGAACTTCCCGGGCACCGCCGCGGCGTTCTGGAAAAAGGCCGCCGACTTCTTCAGCGTGGTAACCCGCGGGGCGTCGCGCCCGCCGGGGTCCTGGAGCACCGCGTCGGGGGCCGCGAGCACGACCGCTGCATCGACGTAGATGTCGCGCAGGTCGCTGCGGCTGGGCTGGCTGTCGGTGATGATGCCCTTGAGGCTTCGGGCATGGCCGCGCAGCTTGATCAGCGGCGACGTGTAGGGCTGCCGGCCCTCCGGGTACCACTTCGACCCGTAGACATCGATGAGGCCGCGGGTGCCCTTGGTGTCCACCAGGTAGACCGCGTGCGGGGCGATTACGGCGAGATCCACTTCGAAGAGCTCGCCACCTCGTTCCACCTCGAAGTTGTGGAGGATGATGTAGCTGCTCGGCAGGTTGTCGCGCAGGTGCGCGATGGTCCTGCGCTCGGCCTCGTTGACCGGGTCTCCGACGGGGATCACGGTGGCCATCAGGACGCCTCCTGGATCGCGCGTTCGACTTCTTTCCTCGCTTGCTCCTCAAGCAGCAGTGCTTCGTCCAGTTGCTCGCACGCGGTCACGATGCGCTGGTGGATCTCCTCCTCGCGGGGCGCCTCGAGTCGAGGGATTGGCATGCGCCACATAAGAGCAGGGTGCTGCTCTTGTTGCTTGCCCCCAGCACTGATCGACCGAAGCAGCCTGAACGCCGTCTCGCTACGAAGGAAGGCGAACAGGTACCCTGGCGGGACCTTCTCTGGGATGGGAATACAACGGAAGAAGTCTCCGCTGTATGCGTACTTGGCCGTCTCCGACGTCACGATGAAGGCACGGCAGTACAGCTCCCCCTCACCGAGCGTTCCGTGCGAAGGAATCATCGTCGACAGTGGCGGAACCTGAAGCCCAAGGCCCTGAATCGACGCCTTCGAGATCATGCGACCGTAGGGGCGCAATCGGAAGGCGTTCCGCTGACCGAGCAGCATCACCGCGTACGGGGGCTCCGCATCGATCCGCTTGAAGATGATCTTCCCCTTGAACAACTCTGGTCGGCAGAGCTCGCCGAGAAGCGAGTGGGTGCCAGCCCGGATGCGGCCTGCGAGCTCCGCCGCTACCGGATGGTGATTGAGGGCTCGGAGCGTTTCGCGTGACGCCCCGTGGTGAACCCAGCCAAGGTGTCGGGAGTCGTCCCACCATTGCTCGGCGTCGATGTCCTCGATCTCCAGGTGGGAGAACAGAAGTTGGGTCGCCGCATCGAGTCCCTGCCGGTAGCTCGCGACCAGCTCTGCGAAACGGCGCACCTTGGCGTCCACGTCGACCTCGAGCTGGGGATCGAGACGGGGTACGGGAAGTGGCTCGAGGTGGTCTGCCTCGACGTGTTTGATGTTGCCGCCGTAGATCTGCTTGCGAATCCACGCGTGTCCGAAGCGACCAGCCAGGTAGGCGTAGACGTACCCAGCCGGTACCCGTGAGCCGTTGACCTCGATCCGAATGAGGTCATGGGACGCAATTAGGCCGTCCATGTCGGGGCGGCACCAAATCGCCTGGCCCAGGTTCATTCCGGAGCAAGTGACGAGCACGGTGCCTGGCTTCAGGGCAAGTCGCTCAATCCGATCGGAACCCACGAGTGGCGAGAGGAAACTGCACGACCGCACCTCCACCTTTAGGAGGTCACTCGGCGAGACGTACGGCTTGCCATGGGCAGCGCCGGACGCATACACGCGCTTGAAAATGGAGCCGGTGAACAGCCCCTCGTGCTCTACGAGTTGCCCAAGGGGGACACACTGTCCGGCCAGTTTTCGGAGGCGTGCAACGGCCCGCTGATCCTCAGAGAGATGGTAGCCCGCCTGAAGGCGAGTCCCTTCTCCATCGAGCTCGGCTCTTGTCGCGGTTCCCGTCCTCATAGCCCCGGCTCCGGTGTAGTCTTCCGGAAATCGCTGTAGGCACGCGCGATCTCAGGCAGGTCGTCGTCGACGATCTTCTGCTTGCGACGAAGGACCCGTTCAACGGACTTCCCGTTGATGCGGATGCGCTCACGCTCTTCCACTTCCTCGAGAAGTTCGATTCCGTCGGGGCCACGCTTGTAGATCACGTCCCCGCGAGGGCCGAGGCCCACCTTGTCCGCCACCGCCATGAAGATGGGGTAGTCCGGGTCCCCCGAGAGATCCGTTGCTTGCACTTCCTGCTGCGTCTTCCTCTTGAGGAAGAGGAGGCTCGTCAGGATGTTTACGTTGGCTTCCGCCTTGAAGACTTCGACAGGAAGCTCAACGCTGGCGAGCACCCAACAGTGTCGGAGCACCCACTCACGGATGTACTCGTCGCCAGGGTTGCCGAGAATTCCATTGGGCAGAACGATTCCCATCCGGCCGCCTGGCTTAAGCCACTCGATCGCCCTCTGGATAAAGAGAACCTCGGGCGCCACAGACGTCTGCAGGCCGTCGCCCCGTCGATAGGCATCACCGTCCTTGTCCCACTTCGCGGCTAGGTCGTAGTCGCCCAGGATCGTTGGATCCGTAATCGGGATCTCAGACCCGAACGGTGGGTTGGTCATGAGCACATCGATGCTACCGAGCGGGAATGTCTCCTTCGCGATGGGCACGCCCGACAGGTGGCCTTTCGGGAATGCGAGCGAGTCCATGTGCGAGATCTTCGCCTTGGCGCCGGCCGCCATCATCAGGTTCATGGTCGTTGCCCTGACCAAGAAGGGGTCGAAGTCCGCACCGAAGATGTTGCTCTCGACAAGCTCACGAATGTGCTCAGCGACCGAAAGGAAGTCGTCAGTGTCTGCACCGCCGCTCTCCGTCTCGGCGTTGAACTTCTCGAGCCAGTGGTTGACGGTGGCGACAAGGAACCCGCCGGTCCCGCACGAGGGGTCGAGGACCCGTTCTCCAGGCTGAGGGTTGAGCATCTGGACCATCAGATTGATGGCCCCCCTCGGGGTGAAGTACTGCCCGCGATCACCGCGAAGGTTGGTTCCGACGATCTCCTGATACGCTGCTCCCTTGGCATCGACGTCCGTCCTTCGGAAGTCGTACTTGGCGAGTTCCGACACCATGAACGCCAAGGCTCGATCTGAGAGGGTGATTTCCTCATTTCCACGGAAGATGTCCGAGTACTTCGACTTCACTTCCTCGAACAGCGGCTCGATGCGAGCTCGAATGGCTCCACGCCCCTTGGCATCGAATTGCTCGGTGGGACCAGCCCAGAACCGGGGCTCCTCATCGCGTGGACGGCGCTCGTCATGCATCTTGGCAAAGATGAGGTAGAGGAACTGCCAAAAGGCAGCGTCCTTGGGCATTCCTTCGTTGCCGTGGATGAAGTTGTGGCAACGCCTGAAGGCGATGCGGAGCATCTCCGGATCCGCTCGCCGGAGCGTCGCGTGCGAGTGCACCGTCCGCGAGCCGAGAGTCTCGCCAGACAGCGGCCAGTCGGCACGGGGATGGAACTTGACGTCGAAACGTGTGACCTCCTTCTCGAAGAAGAAGAGCTCGAGGCCGTTCGTCCAGAGTCCCCACGCACAGCCGTCAGCTTCGGTCATCGCTGCGTGAAGAAGCGCGAAGTCCTTCTTGGCCTGTTCATGGTCGCGCATCTTGTACGCGCCCTTGCTGCCCTTCTTCGGCTCCTTTTCGCAGACGACGATTCGGCGGAGGTTCTCGACGGTGTGGGCCTCACCTGGAGCGAAGATAGCGATGTCCGCTCCCTTCTTCTTCCGGCCGTCGATCTTCATCTTGAAGTCGCGGGCCATGTCCTCGACGGAGATGCCGTACTCGTGGAAGAGGGCCCGGGCGATACGCTGGCGCACCTGCTCCTTCGCCGAGTCCTTGACGGGGTCGCCGGTGATGTAGTCGAGGATCTTGCCCTCTTCGAGCGAGGTGACCTCGTCGTCGCCGGCCTGATCGATCTCTTCGACTGCGAGGTCGTTACTCATCGTTGCTCTCCTTCACGTCGTCATCCGAGTCACTGGCCGCGCCGCCATCGCGCACCCACACGTCCACGTCCTCCCGCTTGAACTTCCAGAAGCGGCCGACCTTGTAGCCAGGCATGCCCTTCTTGGTGACCCAGGCGTAGACGGTGTCCTTGCTGACACCGAGGTATTCGGCGATCTCGTCTACCGACATCCAGCGGTCATCCATCGGGCGCGCGCTCCACTGCTCCTGCGTGCGGGATTACACGCAGCCTCCTGGTTAACAGAGTAAGCAGCCAAGCTCAAGCGGAACAAGACGGATCTGTTTGGATTTGATATGATTTCAACCAAATATAAAACCGACAAGCGTTACTGTAGAGAAGCATATATATTGCTCCGCTTCAGATACTTCTCCGCCCCTCACACCCCCTCCAACACCCCAACCCTCTCCCCCAACACCCCATACAACCGCTCCATCGCCCCAACCGCCCTCCCAGCCACCTCGCCCCACCGAGCTTCGTCCGCCCATCCGCCAGGGACGGTGTAGCTGATGCGCGACACTTTCTTATCGTCGAGACGCTGCCAGTCGAGGTTGTCGCCAAACGCCGCTTCGATCGCCTCACGCTCGGCGTGGAGCGCGTCAAACAAAGGCTTGTTGTCGGCCGGGTTCGAGCTGTTGATGTAGAGCTCCACGCGGGTCTCCTCCATCAGTACCACGTAGTTCCATTCCTGCCCGTGCCGGCGTGCGCCGACGTAGCTCGCACGCCCCGGAGAAATGTTCGTATGCAACTCACTCCTCGCGTGCGACTCGGCGAGCAGCACCTTCCAGAATCCGTACCTCGCCTCGAAACGCCTGATGTCGCTGGGTCTCTCACTGGGTACCGCCTTCGCCGCCAACGACTCCCCATACACAATCTCCCCATGCACCGGAGCCCTCTCCCCACCCCCATCCACCTCCAACCGACTCGGATTCCACACCCACTCCGCAATCCTGATATACAACTCCTGCCGCTCGGCCTGGGCCTCGGGGCCAAAACTCTCGTAGGGCTTAAACGCCAGACCGGTGCGCTCGCGCAGCGCGCGGAACCCCGGGCTTTTCGCATACGCCGCCGGGTGCAGGCTCCGCGCCAGCATCGACTCGCCCTGGGTGACGTAGGCGTCGCGTTTGACCTCAAAGGTGGCGTCGCCGAGGCTCTGGTTGAGGCCGCGTTGCAGGAGGAGCAGGCCGCCCAGGCGGTTGCGCTCAACCTCGAATTCGGAGGGGTGGGCGAAGTCGTCGGCGAAGCGGTCGTAATCGTCGGCCCAGATATGTTCGATCTCGAAGGGGCGCGCGCGGCCCTGGGAGACGAGGTCCTCGAAGTGGGAGGTCAGGCCGCATTGGGCGTCGACCCAGTGGGTGAGGCGCGCGAGGATGTGGCGGATCTGGCGGTAGTTTTGATTATGCAGGCGCAGGCGCGGCTGGGTGACGAAGGTCTCGGGCTGGGCGTCGAGTTGCTCGCGTAAGAAGTCGGAGAGTTCCTGCACGTTTCGGTGGCGCAGCTCGCGGGTGAGCATGAAGAGGGTGTATTTGACCGAGGAGTACGCAATCGTGCGGAAGTTCCACACGCGGCGTGCAAGCCAGATGTCGAGGAAGTCGGCGACCAGGCGCACCTTCTGGCGCACCACCTGGTCGGAGTCGCCGGGGTGGAGTGCGGCGAGTAGGGCCTGGTGTTGGAGTGTGAACCCACGGTCTTCGTTGAAGTAGATGGACTCCCAGCCCTCGGTGATCTGCGTCGAGGCGCGGCGGATGGCGAGCGCGTATTTGCCGTAGAAGTTCAGGTCGCGTTGCACAAAGCGCACATAGCTCTCCGAGCTTTTCAGCCCCATGCGCTCCCGCTGGTCGCGCACCCAACGATGAAATTCGGAGCCGATGCGCTCATAGTCTTTGTTCTCGGCGCCCTTTTTGCCCGGGCGAATCGTCTCGGCGTAGCGAGCGCGCAGCCAGTTCTTAAAGAAGTCGATGTCCTCGTCGTCACCGAACTCTTTAAAGGCCTGCATATGGGCCTTCCAGGTGGTGTTGACCGCCCGCTGGTCCTCCTCACGGGTGATATTGGCGAGCACGTAGCCCTTGAGCATCTCGGCAAGGCTTAGCGAGAGGCCGCGGTCGTTCATCGTCTCGAAGATGGTGTAGGCGTCTTCGTCTTTGTACGCCTCGATCTCCACCAGGTGCACGTTCTCCAGGAGCCAGTCCACAAAATAGGGCAGCACCTCACCCGAGATCTCTTCGGGAAAATGGTCGCCGATATTCTCGTAGCGCCGCGCGATCGTCACCACCGACTCGCTCGCGTCGTGGAGGTTGGGCGAGCCGCCCTCCAGCAGCGTCTGCATCACGCCTTCACGCTCGGGCACCGCCAGGTTGAAGTCTTTGGTGCCGAAACGCTCCGAATAAATGAGCTTCGTGACATCGACCGCGCCCTCGATGCCGCGCTGCTGATGGTTCAAAAAGATCAGCAACAACGAGAGCGTGGTCAGGCGCTGCTGCCCGTCCACAATAAAGCGCTTGCTGCGCTTATGGCTGATGACGATCGAGCCCAGAAAATAATGCCCGTAGTCGGCCACCGCGCGGCGAGCGTGTTCCGGCTGATAGAAGTCCAGAAACTTGCCGCTGAGGTCGTCGATAAGCTCGCGCACCTGACGCTCCTGCCAGGCGTACTCGCGCTGGTAGAAGTCGATCGTGTAGCGCGCCCCGTCGAGCAGCTCGCGGACGGTGCGGGCGCGGCCTTCAATGCGTTTGGTCATGATCCCTCCGGTCAACCCTCACCCGCGCTCACAAGACCCACTCGCCGCGCCCGGAAAGGCACGCGAGGTTGCGGCCTCAGCGCGTGGGGCGCCGCACGAAGACTCCCCAGGCATGCATGGTGTGGTGGCTACAACGCCGAACTTAGATACAACTCTTTACCAGAGACGCGGTAGGCTGCCCAGTGGGGAAGTTGGGGGGCGGTGGGGATTAGGAGGCGTGTTGTCTCAAAGGCGCGTTCCGCGCCACCGCACCTACCCCAACCTCACCTCGCCACCCTGCAACACCCGAAAATCCTCCACCACCCGCCACGCCGTCGCAAAGGAGCATCCCGCGCGTCGCGCTGCCTCGGCGGCGTTCAGCTCGGGGTCGTGCTCCAGCACCGTCCACACGTCGGCGCGCCAGGAGGGGCCCATCCGCACGCGGTTTCGATAGCCGGCGTGCTGACGAACCAGCGCCTCGGGGGAGAGCACATCGGCGGCACGGTCGCGCAGGGTTCCAGCAGGGACGCGTAAAGGTGAACTTTCAAAACGCGCGTCTTCTCCGCGGCGTTCGATCTGGAAGTCGGTTCCAACGGGCATGAGATCCAGCGCAGGGCCCTCATAGAGTTTTGCGACTCTCGCAAAGCGCCGATCCTTTTTGAGCCACATTGCGACCGCCGCCCAGTAGGCGAGCACGCGCTGGGAGGGATGTTCGTCAACGCAGCGCGCGAGGCGGTCGACGTTGATGTGTTTCTGGTGGACATTAATCCAGGTCGTGAGCACGGCCAGCACGCGAAAGTCGTGGTTTTCCATACCGACCTCGGTGGCGAACACGAGTGTCTCTTCGATCGGCGCATCGGGGTTGGCGTCGCCGGCGAAGTTCATGCCGATCCCCACCATATCGCGGGTCAGCGAAGCGTCGTCGGGACGTTCGCTGAGCATCGTGCTTCGACTAAATGCCATGGTCGAGCCTTTTTTACAGGTCTTCGAGTGGTGCGCGGACGTGGTTGATAGGCGCTGCTGCTCAGCTATCTGTCGTCGAAGTTGCTCTGACTCAAGGTCGACCAGCGCCACACGCCTCACTCACCCTTCCCCCGCACCCGCTTCACCTCCCGCTCAAAATCACTCTCAAACTCCCGATCCTGCCGAACCCGGAACTTCGAATACTCCTCCTCGGCCAGCGCCTTTGCCACGTTCGCAGAGACCTTCCCGGCATTCGTCAAAACCTCGTACTCGTTAAACTCCAGAAACGCGTCGAGCTTTTTGATCCAGTCGGCCATCTTCATCGGCCGCTGGCGAGCGGCCTGGTTCTCGGCGTAATCGAGGTACATGGAGACGATGCGCTCCAGCTCTTTGATCTCGGTCTCGATCAGGTAGTTTTTCGCGACGCTCACATCCCTTTTGATGACCTTCCCGTCCGGCGCGTTCTTCCAGGTGGTGAGGCCCATGGCGGGTTTGTCGGCGTTGGCGCGCTCGGCGATGATCTCGGCGGCGGTCTTGCCAGCGACCGCCCAGTGCAGCTTGTTCTGCACCGTTTTAAAAAAGGTCTTCGTCATCGCCGCGTTCTTATCGTAGTCGACGCTGCACTGCTCGTAGATGTCCGTGATTTTTAGATAAAAGCGCCGCTCACTGGCCCGGATCTCCCGAATCCGCTCCAGAAGCTCGTCGAAGTAGTCCTTGCCAAAGCGCCGGTTGAGCTTGAGACGCTCATCATCAAGCACAAAGCCCTTGACGATAAACTCCCGCAGCGTGTTCGTCGCCCAGATGCGGAAACGGGTGGCCTGGGAGCTGTTGACGCGGTAACCGACGGAGATGATCGCGTCGAGGTTGTAGTGCGATATATCGCGAGAAACCGAGCGATTACCCTCGGTTCGAACTACTCGAAATTTTCGAGTAGTTGCCTCCTCCGTCAGCTCACCTGAGCTGTAGATCTCTTTTAAGTGGTGGATAATGGTCGGTACCTCCACCCCGAAAAGCTCGGCCATGTGCCGCTGCGAAAGCCAGAAGGTCTCATCCTCATGATGAACCTCAACCCGCACCTTGCCCTCAGCCGTCTCGTAGAAAATAAGCTCGGCTGGCGAGTGATCGCTCATGATGTCACCTCGTCAAAGAGTCGAAACGTGCCGTGTCGCGCTCGCGTCATCGCCGCGAACCTCCGTGACGCCACAGACGCCCAACCTTAGCTCGCCGCGCCCTTCGCTCACAATCTCGACGCCCAGGTCCCCAACTCAGCCTCCTTAGCTCTCGATCTCGACACCCAGATCCGCAACTCAGCACCCTTAGCTGGCGTTCTCGACACCCGAGTCCCGCCACTCAGCCTTCTTACCTACCGTTCTCGACACCCAGATCCGCAGCTCAGCTCCCTTACCTCCCGTTCTCGACACCCGAGTCTCACAACTCGGCTCCCTTAGCTGGCGTTCTCGACACCCAGATCCACGACTCAGCTTCCCTTACCTCCCGTTCTCGACACCCGAGTCCCCCAACTCAGCCCCCTTACCTCCCACTCTCTACACCCGAGTCCCCCAACTCAGCCCCCTTACCTCCCACTCTCTACACCCGAGTCCCACCGCTCAGCGCCGCCGGGGCACGCACGCATGCGTGGGCCGCCAGCGCACATGTCTGCAACGCCGCCGTGTTTTGATAGGCTCCGGCCAGCACGCTCGCATCCTCCCCTCACCGCCCTCACAAATCCCCCCCCCCCACAACCCCCGACGCCCCACAACCACACAACCACACAACCACACAACCACAAAGCGAACCCGCCAACCCCCACACAAACCTCCCCACCCCACAAACCTCCCCCCCCCAAAAAAAAGATCCCATGAACCTCCCCCTCATCATCGACCTCCACAAACCCCACCCGCGCCTCGGCCCCGGCTCCCGCGCCGACACCCTGCGCGCCATCGAGCTCGCCGGCCTTCGCGAGCGCCGCGACTTAGAGATCGCCGACCTGGGCTGCGGCACCGGCGCCTCCGCCCTGGTGCTGGCCGAGAGCCTCGACACCCACATCACCGCCGTCGATCTTTTTCCCGACTTCCTCGACGAGCTCGAGCGCCGCGCCACCGAGCGGGGCCTCGACGGGCGCATCACCCCGCTCGAAGCCTCCATCGACGCGCTCCCCTTTGAGCCGGAGTCTCTCGACGCCATCTGGTCGGAGGGCGCCATCTACAACCTGGGCTTTGAGGGCGGGCTGAAGGCCTGGCGCCCCTTCCTCAAACCGGGCGGCATCCTGGCCGTCTCCGAGATCACCTGGCTCACCGCCGAGTCTCCCGAAACGACGCTGGCGGCGCCCCCGCGTCCTCCCCTCACGACGCGCCCCTCCGAAATCCAGGAGTACTGGCAGAACGCCTACCCCGAAATCGACCCGGCCTCCGCCAAAATCGCCCAACTCGAAGCACAGGGCTTCACCCCCATCGGCTACTTTCCCCTGCCCCCCTCAAGCTGGCTTGACGCCTACTACCGCCCCCTCCAGGCCGACTTCGACGCCTTTCTTCAGCGTCACAACCACTCCGACGACGCCCGGGCCTGCGTCGCCGAACACCAGCACGAGATCGAACTCTACGAGCGCTACCTGGCCTACTACAGCTACGGCTTCTACATCGCCCGCAAGGTATGAGTCCGCCTCCCCCTGCACACCAAAAAACCCGAGCGCATCCAGGACAAAGCCGCCAGCGTCGTCCTGGAGCGCTCGCCACACCGCACACTAAAAAACCCGAGCGCATCACTCAATCGTAATATCCACCTCACGAACCATCTCGACGACGATCCCTGACGCCCCCGCCCTACCAAAACTCACCTCACCGGCAACGCGTTTAAGACCGATTCGCGGAGTAGCACCGCGCTCCAACCACGCCGACGAAATCGCAAGCTCCTCCTGATCACCAACGCCGTTGGCGCGAGAGAGCATGCGACCATCAAGCAGCCCCTCGGCCATCACGCCCTGCTCAATCGGCTCAAACGCAATCGCAAGATCCTGATTGCGCGGATAGGACTCACCTTCAACCGGCGACAGAAGCCGACCGAAAGGAATCAACTCCGTGGTCTTTTGGGCCGAGGGGACCCCGGGCGCTTCCATCTTCATCCGATACACGGCGGCCACCCCTTGAGCAGAGCCGGTGTAGATACCGCCCCCTTGATGGGTGAGCTCGATCCAGTCAAAGTCCTCATCATCAGACGCCCCCACATCACCAACGCCCACGAGCACCGTGCCGTCTTCAACCGGAATCTCATCGTCTTCGCTCGAGTCCTCATCGGGCCGCAGCGCAAATTCCGCGTGAAAGATCACGTCCACCTCGGCCGAATCGACGACCTCCATATTTCCGTTCATCGACGCATCATCATCAGGGCGCACCTGAACCCGCATCGAACTTTTCCGCCAGGTGTACCCTTCCCGCTCGCTCCCATCAGACACCTCGCCATTGCCCCCGGAATCACTCCCGGCATCGGCGACAATGCCCTTCGGCTCCTCGCCGCCGCACGATAATCCAATCACCAGCGCAAGCAGCATAGCCACACGACCAACAATCAAACGATAGTTTCGATACATGAGCTCTCCCTTATTTTCAGCGTGACGTTACCACACAGCGAGCAGACGTCGGCATTGATGGATACGACATGGAAAACACCTCGGGCAACATACCCAACCCAGGCGATGCGTCAGGAAGCGTTCAGGCGTTGCAACGCACTTCAAGGCGCTTTCAACGAAGCACGCGCGACATCGACGTTAACTTCCAGCGTAGACATGAGCGGAGTTCTTACGTCAGAACTCGGCCGCCTTCAAGCACTTCCCTTTTCTCTCAACAGGGCGCGGGGCTGGACGCACGTCCCCCCCTTATTTTCATTCAAAGCGAGAAGACGCGTTCCCCCTGCTATACCTTGAGCAGACGTTGATGTCCCGGGAGCGCTCAGCGCCCGCAAACTTGATCGCCTTCGAACAAACCGTTACAAAAAGATCAGTGATCTCTCCCGCAATGGCGCACACGCTCCTCTCAGGCGAACGCGCACCGTTCCCCTCCTGTAGCTCCTCCCCCCTCCTATCTTCGCATCGCCACGGCCACGTCGTATGCCCTCCACCGCCCTCGTCACCCTCGCCCACGCCCCCACCATCGAGGGCGTTCGCCTCCATAAAGTCATCGGACGCGGCGCTGAATCGGTGGTCATTCTGGCCAGCCGCGGCGTTGACTCCGTGGCGGTGAAAACCTCCCGCGAACCCGGCCAGCACCTCTCGGATAACCGCCGCCGACGCTTTCTGCGCGAGGGCTGCCTGCTGGCATGCCTGACCCACCCGGCGCTGCCCCGCATCTTCGAGGTCGGTGAGTCCGATAAGACGCCCTACATCGTGCTGGAGTATGTGAAGGGCGAAACTCTGCAGCAGGTCGTGGCCAGCCGCACCTTAAGCTCCGACGCTATCCTGGGCATCGCCACCGAGTTGGCTGACGCCCTGGCCCAGGTCCACGACCACGGGCTTATTCATCGCGATATTCACCCGGCCAACATCCTCCTCGATGACGCCAGGCCGCGGCTGATCGACTTCGGCCTGGCCGCCGATGCCGTCGCCGACGACGCCCAGCGCCTGGAAGGCACTCTGCGCTTTATGGCCCCGGAGCAGGGCGGCATGCTCGATCGCCTCGTCGACCACCGCTCCGATCTCTACAGCCTGGGCGCCGTGCTTTACTATGCGGCCACCGGCAAGCCCCCCTTCGACGGGGAGGAGCGCCACGAGATCCTCACCCGCCACGCCACCGCCCCCGTTCCCGATCCCCTCAAAGACCGCCCCGACCTCGACCCGACGCTCGCAGCCATCCTCCAGCGTCTCCTGGCCAAAGATCCCTCCGACCGCTTTCCCTCGGCCGGCGCCCTTCTCAGCGCCCTGCAGAACATCAAAAGCCCGCGCGCCGCGGTCGCCGTCGACCACGGCGTTCATGAGCTCGTCGGCCGCCGCGCCGAGCTCCAGCAACTCCTGGAGGCCTGGGATCACTCCCAGAACAACAACACCACCCTGGTCATCGTCGAAGGCCCCTCCGGCAGCGGCAAATCTCGTCTGATCCACGAGCTCCTCACCCGTGCGGCCTCAGAGGGCGCGGGCACCTTCTCCATCACCATCCAGCCCGAAGAACCCCACCCCTTCGCCCCTCTGCAGCGCCTCTTCGACCCGGTCTGCGACCACATCGACCAACTCTCCGGCGACGAGTTGATGATGACCGCCGACTTCTTCTTGCAGACCATCGACCACCGCCTCGACGCCCTCCAACTCGCGGTACCGCGCCTGGCCCGACAGCTCGCCATCGCCGCCAACACCGATGCCCCGGCCGAGGTCGACCTGCGCTCCGACGTCGTCTACGACGCGATGGCCACCATCCTTCAGCAGATCGCCTCGAACATGAACGGCGCGCTCATCGCCATCGACAACGCCCAGTGGCTTGATGACGCCACCGAACGCGTCCTGCAACGCCTCGACCTCTCCCGCAGCGAAGCCCCCCTGCTCATCCTGCTCGGTGCCGACGACTCCCAGCACGCCTCCCCCCGCACCACCCAGCTCGCCGGAGCCCTGCGCCGTATCCTGCATAACCGCGTCGCGCTCTCTCAGCTCACGCTTCGCGAAGTCGATGCGCTGATTCGCGCGCGCCTGGCCGGTGCCGACGTCGATATCACCCTGGTCGAGCGCATCTTCTCGGTCAGCGGCGGCAACGCCTACGCCGTTGAGAGCTTCATCCGCACGCTGCTCGACGCCGCCGTGCTCCGCCCATCCTGGGGCCGCTGGACCCTGGACACCGAGCGTCTCCAGAAACTCGATCTGCCCGATGATATGGCCGAGCTTTTGCACTTCCAGCTCGACCAACTTCCCTCCGAGACCCGCGACATCCTGACCTGGATCGCCCTCTTCGGCGTGGTCGACCACCCCGAAGAGCTGGCCCTCTGCGCCGAGGTCGAGCTCGGACAGGTCGAAGACGCCTTCGCCCAGGCTGGCCTGGCCGGCCTGCTGCGAAACCTCCCCGACCAGGGCTTCTCGCTCATCCATAACTCGCTGCGCCAGCGTCTCCTCGACGACCTCGATCCGGCCGAACGCCACCGCCGCCACCAGGCCATCGCCCTGACCCTTGACCAGGGCGACAATGCCGATGACCACCTCTTCGATCTCGCGCGCCATTACGCCCTGGGCCTCCCCCACCTCAACCCGGACCGTGCCCTCAACATCAACCACAAAGCCGGCATGCTCGCCATGCAGAGCTTTGCCTACCAGCAGGCCTTTAGCTTCCTGCGCGAGGCCGCCCGCATCGCCGAGGACTCGGGCACCCACCATGCCACCCTCGACGCCGACCTGGGCCGCATCGCCGCCCGCACCGGCCACCTCGACATGGCGCGCAAGCACTTAAGCCGCGCCATCGAACAGGCCTCCGACCCCTACCTGCGCGCGCAGCTCCGCGGCGACCTCGCCAACGTCGACATCACCAACCTCGACATCTCCCAGGCCCGCCGACAGCTCGAATCCGCCCTGGGTGAGATCGGCGAATCCATCCCTCGCCCCACCCCAAAAGATCTGGTGATCAGCCTCGGGGGCTTTGCCCGCGGAGAACTCACCTCCCGCATCCCCCTGCTCCAATCCTGGCTGCAAAAACCCGTCTCCCACAGCGAGCGCCGCCACCTGGAGGTCCTCTCCGATCTCTACAACTACGGCTCACGCATCGGCTACTTCACCTTCGACGACGAGCTGCTCCTCCAGATCGCCCTGCGCCAACACGAGCTCGCCCTGCGCCTCAACGACTCCGCACTTCTGGCCCGCACCCACAGCCTGCTCGGCTTTATGAGCGCCATGATGGGCCGCCCCTACTGGAGCAATGACCACGCCCGTCGAGCGCTTGAGCACGCGGGATCGACGCGGGATCGCTCCGTTTTGGGGATGGTTCATTTTATGAATGCGATGACCCGCGACTTCGAAGGACATACCCTCAAAGCCGAGCGTATGTTCGAAGAGTCGGTCATGGATCAGGGCCAGTGGCTCGACGCCTGGGAGTATGCTTCCGGCTCGACGGTCCTCACCGAAACCTACGCTCTGCGCGGCCACCACCGCCGCGCCCTCTCGGTCGCCCACCAGGCCATTCGCGAACTCCACTCTCGTCTGGGCGAAGACAACGCCGAGCGCCAGTTCGTCACCACCCCGCTGCAGGCCATGGCCATGACCTCACTCGCGGCCCTGGGACAGACCGAAAGCCTGCGCGACTACGAGGCCGCCGTCCAACGCTACTTCGCCGTGACCGGCGCCCAGCTCTACTACCACGCGGTCTTCCACCACAGCCTGCTGATGTACTGCGTCGAGCGCCAGGACATCGACGCTCGCGCCGACCGCCACATCGAGGGCTTTGAAGCCCTCCCGATGAACCTGCCCAACGTCCAGTTCTACCTGCGCCCCTTCTACGTCTGGAAAAGCTGGATCTATCTCTTACGCGTCGAACGCGCGCTGGAACGCGACCTGGCCCCTCCCTTCAGCAGGCTCAAAGAGGCCCTGGCCGAGCTCGACCAATGCGCCAACGTGCCGCTCCTGCGCGCCTACCACCACCTCTTCTCCGGCTTTCTCGCGCTCTACCAGAAGCGCACCGACGAGGTTGGTGGCCACTTCGAACAAGCCCGAAGACTCGCTGACGACAGCGACATGCCCCTTGTCCACTTCGAGCTCGCCCGCGGCTACGCCCTGCTCTACCGCTCAAGCTCCGCCACTGACGTCACCTCCCGCTACGTCCGCCAGGCCCTCCAGATCGCGCAAGATCAGGGCTGGTCGCGCCGACTGCGCCGCCTGCGCGCCGACTTTGCCGAAGAGCTCCGCGCCGGCTCCAACCCCCTGATGACCCGCTCCTCCACCGCCACCCGCGGCTCCTTTACCTCCACCGACTACCTCACCTCGCGCATGCAGCAGCAGTTCGACGCGCTGCTGCGCATCCACCAGGTCTTGAGCGATCTGGGTACCCCCCAGACCAAACTCAACCAGGTCCTCGACGAGCTCATCGCCATCTTCGGCGCGGAACGCGGCTTCTTCTTCCACGTCGACCCCGATGACGAGCGACGCCTGCTCCTTGAGGCCACGCGCCATGCCGACAACCGCCTCAAAGACGCCGCCCTCCCCCTCAACGACGCCGTCGACGCCCTCGAACTCGCGCATACATCCTGGGCTGACGGCATCGTCCAACAGGTCTTCGCCACCCAACGCCCCCTGGTCGTGCACAACGTGCGCGAAGGTGCCCGCTGGGATCAGGAGGCCTTTGACGACCACCTGCGCAGCGCCATCGCCGTCCCCATGATCTCCCGCGCCCAGACCCGCGGCGTCGTCTACCTCGACTCCACCCTCTCCGAGGGCGTCTTTGCACAAAGCGACATCCGCACCCTCCAGGGCCTCACAAACTCCCTGGCCGTGCTCCTGGAAGCCGCCCGCACCACTCGCCTGGAAGCCGAGGTCGCCCGCGCCACCGAGAAGAGCGCATCCCTTCTGGAGCACGCCACCAGCGCCGTTCAACTCGGCCTGGCCATCACCGACCCCGGAGGCCTTCTCATCAGCGCCAGCCCCACCCTCCACACCATGGCCGAGCCCTGGGGCTCGGCCACCCGATGGTGGTCCATCGCCCTTGAGGCCTGCGACTGGCAGGACGCCGCCACCGGTCTGGCAGGTGACCTCAACCTTAAGAGCGCCCTGGCCGACGTCCGCACCCCCGACAACCTGCGCCGCATCTTCGAGCTCACCGACACCGGCTCCCAACACCAGCTCGGCGAACATGCCAACCACAGCGTCTTCCTCGTGCGCGACGTCACCTCCAGCATCCTGGCCGACGAAGAACGCCAGCGCCTCAACGAGGATCTCGAACTCGCCACCGAACAGGCCTTAAGCGCCAACCGCGCCAAGAGCACCTTCCTGGCCAACATGAGCCACGAGCTGCGCACCCCCCTCAACGCCATCATCGGCTACGCCGAGATGCTCCTCGAAGAGCACTCCCCCGACGAGTTCCCCGCCCTGGCCGCCGACCTCGACCGCATCCAGGTCGCCGGCAAGCACCTGCTGCGCCTGGTCAGTGACATCCTTGACCTCTCCAAGATCGAAGCCGGCCACATCGAGCTCCTCCCCCACGAGTTCTCCCTGGCCGCCATGATCGACGATGTCGCCGCCACCGCTCGCCAGCTCGTTGAGAGCAACCACAACACCCTCACCCTCTCCCCCATCCCCGACGTCACCCTCTTCAACGACGAAACTCGCCTCCGCCAGATCCTCCTCAACCTCCTGGGCAACGCCGCCAAATTCACCGAAGACGGAAACGTCACCCTCACCATCTCCCTCATCGAGGCTCGCCACCACGCCACCTCCCTTCCCCCGGGAGGCGATCCCCCCCCCGCCAACGAAGACTCCGAAGTGCTCCCCTCCCAGAGCTGGCTCGCCATCAAAATCGCCGACTCCGGCATCGGCATGACCCCCGACGAGCTCGAACGCCTCTTCGAAGCCTTCTACCAGGCCGACCAGCGCTCCATCTCCCGCCATGGCGGCACCGGCCTCGGCCTCACCATCACCCGTCGTTTCTGCGACCTGATGGGCGGCTCCATCCACGTCGAAAGCACCCCCGGCGAAGGCACCACCTTCACCATCGAAATCCCCACCCGCATCGACCCCACCCTCGACCCCGACCTTCTGGCACTGCAAAACATGGTCGACTGAGCCTTCTGCCCCGGGCGCCCCGACGCACCCCACCTCCCAGAGGTCCTCTGAGCTAGTCTGGACCATTCTCAACCACCTCCCAGAGGTCCTCTGAGCTAGTCTGGACCATCCCCAACCACCTCCCAGAGGTCCTCTGAGATGGTCTGGACCATCCTCAACCACCTCCCGGAGGTCCTCTGCGATAGCATCGTCCTGTTTTTCCACCTCCCAGAGGTCCTCTGCGATAGCATCGTCCTGATTTTCTACCTCCCAGAGGTCCTCCGAGATGGTCTGGACCATTCTCAACCACCTCCCAGAGGTCCTCTGCGATAGCATCGTCCTGTTTTTCCACCTCCCAGAGGTCCTCTGAGATGGTCTGGACCATTCTCAACCACCTCCCAGAGGTCCTCTGCGATGGCATCGTCCTGTTTTTCTACCTCCCAGAGGTCCTCCGAGATGGTCTGGACCATCCCCAACCACCTCCCAGAGGTCCTCTGAGATGGTCTGATACTAAAATTTAACGCTCGCGAGCTCCCCTGCGTTGGTATCAGACCAAAATTTAACGCTCGCGAGCTCCCCTGCGTTGGTATCAGACCAAAATTTAACGCTCGCGAGCTCCCCTGCGTTGGTACCAGACCAAAATTTTACGCTCGCGAGCTCCTTCCGAGTACTCCAGACCAAAAATTAACGCTCACGAGCTCCCCTACGTTGGTATCAGACCAAAAAATAGAGCTCGCGAGCTCCTTCCGAGTACTCCAGACCAATCTCAACACGCTCACGAGCTCCTTTGAGTTGGTACCAGACCAAAAATTAACGCTCACGAGCTCCCTTACGTTGGTACCAGACCAAAAAATAGAGCTCGCGAGCTCCCTTACGTTGGTCTGGAGCACTTCACACACGCTCCGGACCGTTTTTTTTTGGGTTCAGACCAACCTCCCGGCGCTCCCGAGCTCCCTTGAGTTGGTCTGGAGCACTTCATCCACGCTCAAAAGCGTCATCCAGGTCCGCATGAGCAACACGAACAAGCTCTCGACCCTCTCTCAGTTGGTCTGAACCCATCCGCTCGCACTTCCGAGCATGCAACTCTGCTCGACCTCCTCCCCAGCTTCCTACTCGTCGACCTACACGACCTCTGAGTCGGGCTCATTCACACCCCCTTCCGCCCCATCCCATAGATCCGCGGCGGCGTCATAATCGACCACACCTCGACCTCTTCCAACCCCTTGAGCACCACATCACGATACGCGTACTCACTAAAGCGATAGAAGTCGTAGGGCGCGTCATGAATGCGCATGGTGATCGTGCCCCGCTTAAGCGCATCGGGCAGCCCCAACTTATGGGCCAGCCCACGCACGCGATTTCCCACCTCTTCCTGACCAAAGCCGGGCGTGCTCACCACCAGCCATCCCCCCGGGCGCAGCACCCGTTTCATCTCGTCGAGCGCGCGCCAGAAGTCCGGGATATGCTCAAGCGTCGAAGCGCATACGATCAGATCAAAGCTCCTGTCTTCAAAGACAAGCTCACGAGCGTCACCCTTCTGCACCTCAAAATCCCCAAAACTCCCCTCCAGAGTCAGGTTCACGCCCACCTTGCGCGCGCCCTCATGAAGCGCTGAGCCTTTGAGCGCCGAGGCGTTGAGCAGCGAGCGTGCGTCGGGGATCGCCCCGATCTCCAGCACCGCCTCAAAGGGCGCTGTATCGGGCCGGGCCACCAGCTCGCCAATCAGACGCTCATATTCCTCATAGGTACGGTTGATCATCGAATTCACCAGCGCTTAAAGGGAATGATGCCGTCAGCATGACCGAGGCTGTTACAGGTTCGCTTCGGTTAGCAGCCCCTCCCTTACCAGTCAACTAAAGGGGGCGATGATGAACCGAGTCGCCCTCCATCCCACAATCCCCATCGGTGGCCTTCCCCCCTACCTCGTGCTAAGGGGAGCCTACGTTGGTAGTCCTCGATCCATCCGAGCCTTCATGTCCCGTCGTAACCCCGAGCAGTACATCAGCACCGAGCATCTTGAGCACGACCTCGAGGGCCAATCGGTGCGCGGCGGCACCCTGACCGCCCTGGCCCAGATCCTCAAATCGCTCCTGGAAATGGGCTCGACCTTCATCCTCGCCAGGCTCATCTCTCCGGAAGATTTTGGCCTCTTCGGCATGGTGATCATCGTCACCGGCTTTCTGGCGATGTTCAAAGACCTGGGCCTGGCCATGGCCACGATCCAGCGCGAGAACATCACCCACGCGCAGGTCAGCGCGCTCTTCTGGATCAACGTCCTGTTGAGCCTGGTCATCACCCTGATCACCGCCGGCTCCGCCTGGGCCCTGGCCTGGGTCTTCGAAGAGCCGCGCCTCGTGCCGATCGCGTTAGGACTGGCCGGTGCCTTCCTCTTCGGCGGCCTCACCGTCCAGCACGAGGCGCTACTTCGCCGCCAGATGCGCTTTGGGCGCCTGGCCGCCGTCGAGGTCACCGCGATGGCACTAAGTGTCGGATTGGCTGTCGTCGTGGCCCTACAAGGCGGTGGCTACTGGGCGCTGGTCGTCAACTCGGTAGCGCTGGCCGTGGCCAGCTGCCTGGGCGTCTGGATCGCCTGCGGCTGGCGCCCCGCGCGCCCGGCCCGGGCCGAGGGCCTGCGCTCCATGCTGGCCTTTGGCGCGGATATGACCGGCTTTAACTTCGTCAACTACTTCGCGCGCAACTTTGACGACTTCCTCATCGGGCGTTTTCACGGCGCCGCGCAGCTGGGCTTTTATCAGATGGCCTACAAGATCCTGATGATTCCGCTGCGCCAGATCAATCACCCCGTCGGCCAGATTGCCATCCCGGCGCTCAGCCGTGTGGTCAGCGACCCGGTGCGCTACCGTCAGATGTATTTGCGCGTGCTCGAAAAGCTCCTGCTCGTCACCATGCCTCTGGGGGCCATTTTGGTGGCCGGCGCCGACTGGATCATTCTCAGCGTGCTCGGTGACGCCTGGGCCCCGACGATCCCGATCTTCGCCGTGCTAGGGTTGTCGATCTTTACGCAGACCATCGGCAACACCACCGGCTGGCTCTTCGTCTCCCAGGACCGCACCCGCGAGTTCTTCCACTGGGGACTTGTAAGCTCGGGGCTGGTCGCCATCTCCTTTGCCCTGGGCATTTACTGGGGCGCGCTGGGTGTGGCGATTGCCTACACCGCCCTGGGCATCGTCCTGCGGACCCCGCTCCTGCTGTGGTTTGTGACCCGGCGCGGCCCGATCAATATGCGCGACTTCTACCGCACCGCGCTCCTCCCTATGTTGGCCGCCCTTGGCGGCGTCTGCTCCCTGCTGGCGCTGCGTCAGCTCGTCGTACTCGACTCCCCGGTGGCCATGTTCGCCCTGGCTATCCCGACCTGCTTCATCGGCGCCCTGCTCGCACTCGTTGCGCTGCCCGCCGGCCGCCGTGCCCTCTATGATCTTATCGCGCTGGCACGCTACATCCGTGCCGGTCGCGACATCAGCGAATCTACCGGAGACACCCCCTGATCATGAGCACTTCCACGTACCAGCTGGCCTCGCTACGCTTTTCGATCGAAGGCCGTCACACCGTCGCGCGCGCAGTAAAAAACGAGATGGCCTCGCTGCAACAGCCTGTCGACGGACCGGTCGACATCGCCTTTCGCTTTGTCGATCGCATCGCCCCTGCTCCAAACGCGGTTCTGGCCGGGCGCTGGGCATTGAGTCCCGACGCCCTCAGCGCCCGCGGCGACGGATTCGAGTTTCGCATCACCCCCACCGACAACGCCCTGACCATCGATGTCGTCCCCGACTCCGGTCTCACCCACAACCCTTTGACCGAAGCCTGGCGCCGCGCCAATGACTGGAACTACCTCTCGCGCGGGGAGACCGTCGCCAAGAACTTCATGTACGACCTCTTCGACTTCGTCAGCGCCTGGAAGCTCTCCGAACGTGACTGCTCCTACATTCACGCCTCCACCCTCTCACGCGACGATCGTGCCGTGGCCCTGATCGCCTGGGGCGGCATCGGCAAGACCACCTCCCTGCTCAAGCTCGTCACCGAAGATGGCTGGCGTTTTTTGAGCGATGACCTCGGCCTGATCAACGCGCAGGGCCGTGTCTTCCGAACCCCCCGACACCTTCAGATTTACGCCTACAACCTGGAGGGCCAGCCCGCCATCGCGCGTCAGCTCCTTCATGGGCGAAACCCCATCGATCGCGTCAACTGGGAGTGGCGCCGACGCCGCTTCGGCGTCAAAAAGGTGCGCCGACGCGTCTCCGCCGAAAGTCTCTTTGGCAACGAACGCGTCGCTCACAGCGCACAACTTCATCAGGCGATCTTTCTGGAGCGCGTAAAAAACCCGACCTTTAGCGTCGTGCCCATCTCTTCAGACGATCTGGCCGAGCGCGCTGCGACCATCCTCATCGACGAGCTCTCCAGCCTGCGCGACCTCTCCGTCGTCGCCAGAAGCCACGGCCAGACCTTGCACACCCCCGATCTCCAAACCTTCGTCGAGCGCTGCCAGCGCACACTCAGCTCGGCCTTTGCCGAGGTGCCCACCGCAATCCTGCGCATCCCCGCCGATGCCGACCCCGACGCCCTGGCCGATACGCTCAGAGACCACCTCGACCTATAAGGGCCTCCCCACCCTTTCGCTCCCCGATGGCCCTTCTCCCGCATCATCGGGCTCCTGCCAGCGATGCCTCCTCTCCTCGGGCCGGAGGGGCCTGTCACTCGCTGGCACCCCCCGCCCCACAAAAAAGCGGGCCCCGAAGGGGCCCGCGCACAGCTCAACGAACTAGCTCAACTCACCCTCTCGGGCCGCTCAATCCTGAGCGAGGCCATGCGGCCAGGCGACGGGCCCCGGCGCCGCGTCGCTCTCGCGCCCCAGGCGGCCGTCTACCACCTGTCCCCAGCACCACGCTTCGCCCACCTGCGTGAGCGCACAGGAGTGCATCTCACCGGTGCCTATCCACGCAAAATCATCGCTCTGATTCACGGCCGAAGGGGAAGCCGCGTCCCCTGTCCTTCCATCTCCAAGCTGACGATCGGAGTTACTCCCCCAACATTGACCTCGGCCCTCTGCATCCACACCACAACTATGTCGTACGCCAGCGGATACCTGCGAATACTCCGCACCGCCGTCCACCAACGCCGGGCTGCGCTCGTGGTAGTGCGCATCATGGTCCGTCACTTCGGTTCCCAGGCGCCCATAAGACCCTGCTCCCCAGCAGTACGCCCGCACGGCACTCCCGGTCTGCACAATCGCACAGGTATGCTCCCCACCTGCGGAGATCTGCAGAAAACTCCAGGAAGATAACGCGTCCACCTCCGTCGGACTCGTCCCGATTGCCTCATCGGCCCCATTGCCCAACCTCCCCGAATCTCCCCGGCCCCAGCAATACGCCTTGCCCTGCGTGCTGATCCCGCAGACATGCTCCCCGCCCGCGCTCACCTGCTCCCAGCTCAGCCCACCGCCCACCAGTAAGGGCGTCGTCACCTCTGACGCATGGCTCTCCACCCCCAGGCGCTCCCCCGTGTTATGCCCCCAGCAGAAGAGATTCGTCCCCCGACGCCCGCAGCTATGCTGCCCGCCGGCGCTCACTTCGGCCCAGTCCGTCGCGCTTCCCACACGCTGCGGAGAGGTGACGCTGCCATACGCATCACTTCCATTCCCCACCCGACCATATTCTTGCTGCCCCCAGCACCACAGGCTCCCATCGACCTGAATCCCGCAGGTATGCTCTCTGCCGGCGCTGACCTCCTCCCACGCCCCCCCCACACGCTGCGCCTGAGACTCCGAGCCCCCGCTTGCCCCCTGCCCCAGCTGGCCCGCGCTGTTGCTTCCCCAGCACCACAGGCTCTGGTCGTCGAGGATCCCGCAGCTGTGAGCACCGCCCACGCTGAGCTGCGTCCAGACCGGGTCGACCATCGCGTAGCTTCGCACCTCCTCCCGACAGTACGACTCGCCAGCCACCTCCACGCACCCCTGCGCCTTCAGGCGACTCTCCACCGCGCTGAGCTCCAGCGCGGCGCCCTGCTCGCAGCTCTCCACCGCCACGCAGCTCTCGGTGCCGTCCACCACCGCGCAGAACTCGCAGCTCAATACGCAATCCTCTCGATCGCACGCACCACGCACCAGGCCCAGGTCCCGGTAGTAACGCTCCCCACTCAGGGGTGCCTCCAGACTCACCCCGAAATCGCGCACTCGCACAAAGGACGTGCTCTCCTCCACGCGCTCCTCTCCCAACGACGCGCGCACCACCACCTGATGCTCGCCCTCCCCCACCTCCAGCTCAAAACGCCCGTCGGGGCAGGCCACAAAGGCCCCGTCGTTATGCGAGCACTCCGTCACGCACTCGGCCGGCCCGCACTCAAAGCGCACTTCTTCCGAGGTCGTCTCCCCGGCAAATACCGACGCCTCTCCCCCGCTCTCCGGGGTGGCGGTGAGCGTCAGCGAAAGCTCCCCGGTGTCGGTGTCAGACACCTCACCAGCATCAGGACCGCTCTGCTGCCCCCCCGGCTCATCCCCACTGCACGCGCACACCCCCACCACCAACGCCACCCACCATGCTTTTCGCATCATCGCCCTCCACTCAACGCGGCTTCAGAAAAGCCGCCCCCGTCTCATGCAGACGCTTATCATCTGCCACCTTATTCGAACGCGATGTACCTTACCTGACTCGCCCCCCTCGCCACCACCCCCCCCGGGAAAGCGTGCCCCTGTCGCCCTCCGGGCCGCACTCAGCCCTTCCCCTCCCGCATCGCCCGAATCTTCTCCCGATCGGCCTTCTTGAGCCCCGCCACCACCCGCTCGTACGAGTGCTCAATGAGCTCGCGCATCAGCTCCGGGCGCACGTCCTGCCCCAGCATCACCGTGTTCCAGTGACGCTTATTCATGTGGTAGCCGGGCAGCACCGCCTCATAGCGCGCGCGCAGCTCAATGGCCCGCTCCGGCTCACACTTGAGGTTCACGCTGGCCGGCTCTTTCTGCACGTTCATCAGCAAAAAGATCTTATCCATCACGCGCATCACCAGCGTGTGCTCATCAAAAGGAAAATCCTCGCTGACCTCGGGTAACGCCATCGCCACATCGCGCACCTGCCAGATATCCATGCTCTCCTCCTTCGTTTCGACACGGGGGCGAATGCTCGCTTAGCAATGCCCCCCTGAGACATAAAAAACGCCCGCAGCAGCTTTGCTGCGGCGAGCGTCTCATCGTTTCATATCATGGCATACGGGGCGTCAGCTTAGGGCGAGCCCGGAGCGGCGTCGCTCGGAGCACCGCCGGGGGCAGGCCCACCGGGCATTCCACCACCGGGCATTCCTCCCGGAGGCATCATCGCCACCTCCTGACAGGTCTTCTGGCCTTCTTCCCCCATGCAGGTGGTGCGCTCATCGGCGCACTCATAATCAAAGGAGCACGCATCACCGGCGGCAACCTTGCCCTCAAACATCGTTTGACAGGGCTTGTAATGCGCCTCCAAGATCGGCCCGGCCTGCATCATCATCGCCTGCAAGCGCTGCATATCGGGCTCATCGCCCATCGGCCGGTATTCTCCGCAGGCCTCCGACTGGGTGCCCAGCTGCCCCATGCACTTGCCGGCCTGCGCCGCATCAAACGCCACACGACCGGCTTTCACCGATGCCGCCAGCGACTCCCCATCCAGGCCGGTCTCTTTGGTCACGATCTCAAAGAGCTCCACGCAATCTTCCCGACGGGGCATCGGCAGGTTGGCCTCTTCAATGCGCCCCATGAGCGCGCGGAACTCCTCCAGGGCCTCCGGGCTCTGCGAGGCCATGCTCATCCCCGCCATAAAGAAGGTGCCCGCCACCGCGCTCTTCAGCTCCATATTGCCGCAGGAGTCATACGCCAGGCATAACGACTCGACGAACTTCGGGCGAAACTCCTCCACACTCACCGGCACCGCCGGATCGTGGCCCCCTTCAAGGCGCTCCCCGGCAGCTTTGAGATTTTCGGGGCGCTCGGGCGGGAGCACGGCCGATTCTCCGGCGGCCTCCTCCTTGTCCCCGGCGGCCTCCTCGCCAGCCGCCTCTTCGCCAGCAGGCTCACTGCTTTCTTCAGCGGTCTCGTCGGTCGCAATCTCCGCCTTTTTACAGGCCACCGACCCCAGCGCCAGCATTCCCACCACCAGCCACTTCATCCCTCGCATATCTCTCCTTAAATCGAACTTTTGGGTGCACTGCGGCTCTGCCCGCTGGAGCAAAAGCCTGTCATGATCGAACGCGGGCTGCGCGTATGGGCGGCACCCTAACACGCTGGCCGCCACGCTCTCAATCCGCGGCGCTCTCAATCAGCGCCGCTCTCCCCGCGCGGACCTGCTCATGGATCTGCTCCCACACACGCGCATCCCCACTGCGTGCACTGAGGTGGCGCACCCAGCGGACAGGCGCACATACTGCCGCAATCCTCGTTGATGTTGCAGGTTCGATCTGCAGTGCCCGTCACGCACAGCGGCCGACACTGGCCATCCATCGCACACGCCGGCCTCAACCCCTCACAGACAAGACGCGGACACACACCCCCGCAACCATCCGCAACGTCGGCGCGACATGAGCGTTGCGCGTCGCTGCAATTCGGCGAGCAGCATTGCCCCTGGTAGCACGTGTAGGTCGCATCATCGGTGCCTGCGCTGGTGCACGACTGCGGATCGGGCGTACGCTGACACGTCCGCCTCTCCTGCTCCCTCTCCGAGGACACCGGCTCACACGCCCCGCCACTGGTGCAACGCGCGACCGTGCGCGTGCGCACCTGCGTACCCTCCATCGCACAGCTATCGTGTCCCGACACCGGCTCACAGGGACCCCACGCCGACCACTGCGCCCTCTCGCATACTTCCCCCGGCCGCGGCGCCGAATCCACGACGCACTCCTCCTGGCTCGTGCTCGCTACCTCCTGACAAGCGCCCTCAGAACATTGCGGCTGATACGTCGTCACGGAGCGGATTCCCTGCGTGCCGCAGACCTGCCCCGCCTGGAGAAGGCACGTCCCGAGCTCCACGCGTTCCTGCCCGCAGCTGACGCCCTCGGTGTCACTCTCGCACGCCGCATCATCTTCCCGCCGTACTTCGTTCTCCGAGAATCGCGCCACACAGCGCCCCTGTCCGCCATCATCGCGCGCACAGGTCAGCTCCCCGACCTGATAGATTCCCACCCCGCGCGGGGCACACACATCCACATCGGCGCGCTCGCAACGCAAAAACTCCACAACCTCGCCGCCCAGGCAATCGTCCACGCGCGCGCATAACTCGCCGGCTTCGCACCCCTGGCAGCTTCCGCCGCAGTCCACGTCACTCTCATCCCCATCATGCTGCCCGTTGTCGCAATGCTCCAACACGCAGCCTTCATCACCTGGCACGCAGCTATCCGGATCATCTGCATCGGGCTCCACATCGGTGTCTCCACCGTCGGCCTCGCCACCATCCCCCTCACCAACCTCCTCAAGCCCCGAATCCACCGCCACGTCGGCCCCCACATCCAGATTCCCCGGGCCAAAGACCACCGCGTCGGGATCCTCCAGACACCCGGTCAGCAGCATCACCGCCATCGCGCCCGTAACGATCAGCCGATCTCGGATCGACCTCTTCTTGTTCTTACGTTGTTCGCAAGCCATCAATCACTCTCGCAGATGCACACCAGGCCTTTGCTCGCCGGCCTCATGGATAGGTTTTTTAAGGTTCGTAACCCAATGTTACTACGCCCTCTGCCGAAGTTGAAGACCATGGATGCGAAAGAGAGCGAAGCGCGAGCAAGTCGCACTCTGGAAGCGGACGCTCAGGCACCGTCGAGGCTTCGCCACGCCCTCTGCGCTGCTCTCGCTCCCGCCAGCCCGCATAGCGCTCACGCTGGCTCAGGGCGTCATCACGCAAGGCCCCATCTCTGCGAAAAAGCGGGTAACTTCGACACGCCATCGCCTGACTTTCGTGAACCGCTATGCTAGGAGCATCGCCAGCGATCCTCGCCACCCCACTTCTGGAGCTCCCCCATGTCCCCTCGCCACCTCCTGATGGCTCTCGCCACGACTTCGCTCGCTGCCTGCTCCTCCCCCTCAGCCACCCCGCAGGACGCCGGCGACTCGACCGACGCGCCCACCTACCAGGACGACGCCGACGCCACCCCCGAGCCCGACGCCGACGCTGACGCCACCCCGCAGCCCTCCAGCCTGCGGGTGGCCTCTTTTAACACCTCCCTCTTTGGCACAGCGGCCGGCGACCTCATCGACACCCTCTCCAACCCCGATGACGCGCACCCGCAAAAGATCGCCAACGTCATCCAGCTGGTCCGCCCCGACGTCATCCTCCTCAACGAGTTTGACTTCGATGAGGAACACGAGGCTATCGACCTCTTCGCCTCAAACTTCCTGGAGGTGGCCCAGGCCTCCGACGGCGAAGCCATCTCCTACCCCTACCGCTACCAGTTCTCCTCCAATACCGGCATCGCCTCGGGCTTCGACCTCAACGGAGACGAGGAGATCGGAGAGACCGTCGGCACTCAGGCCTATGGCAACGACGCCTTCGGCTTCGGCATCTTCCCCGGCCAGTACGCCTTCGCCGTCCTCTCCAAATACCCCATTGATGTCGAAGGCATGCGCACCTTCCAGAACTTTTTGTGGAAAGACATGCCGGAGAACCGCATCCCCGAGGGCTTCTTCAGCCCGGAGGCCCTTGAGGTGCTGCGCCTCTCCTCCAAAAACCACGTCGATCTTCCCATCGACGTCGACGGTCAAACGCTCCACCTTCTGGCCAGCCACCCCACTCCGCCGGCGTTTGATGGCGCCGAGGGCCGCAACAAACGCCGTAACGCCGATGAGATTCGTTTCTGGCACGACTACATCCGCCCCTCGGCCTCCGACTACATCTACGACGACGCCGGCCAGATCGGCGGGCTCGAAGATGGCGCGCATTTTGTAATCGTCGGTGACCTCAACGACGACCCGATCGACGGCAACGGTCTGGACGGAGCCGACCTTCTTGTGGCCGACGCACGTGTGATCGACCCGCTGCCCGAGAGCACCGGCGCCATCGCCTCCGGCAACGCCCGCGAAGGTGCCAACCTCGAGCACCAGGCCGACCACCGCTACGATACCGCCCGCTTCAACCCCAACGTCGGCAACCTGCGCCTGGACTACGCCCTGCCCTCGGCCACCCTTGAGGTGACCGGTCAGGGGGTCTTCTGGCCCGCCTCCACCGAAGCGTACTTTGAGCTGATTCAAGTCAGCGACCACCACCTGGTCTGGGTCGACGTCGCCTTACCTCAAAGCGACGACTAAGACTCCGCTCGCGCTCAGCGCACCTGTGGCCCTTTGATGGGCCACAGGTCACTTCGATCACCGATTCGTTGATGGCCTTCTGGGCTTTTGCTAGGGATGAAGCTGCCCGCCGCGCCTGTGCGCGTCGCTCCCCCGGAGCCTCCCATGAACCTCCCCCACTTCCTCACGACTCCTTCTCCGCTGCGCCTGGCCCTGGCCCTCGTGTTGGCCCTGCTGACGCTTGGCGCCTGCTCCAGCGATGACGCCAGCTACGGCTTCGACGTCTGCGAGCCGAGCTGCCCGCGCGGCTACTACGTGGTGACCGACTGCCAGGACCACGATGAGTGCGAGCATATCGAGACCTGCGACGGCAGCGTGTTGGCTTGCGTTCCCATCCTGGGCTCCGCTGACACCGGCGATTTCAATGAGCCCGATGCCGACTCCGACGTCTGTGAAGAACCTCCCCGCTGCCCCACAGGCTCCGAAGAGGTCGAGACCTGCCCCACCGATCGCTTCTGCACCCGCGTGACCGTCTGTGGCACAAGCGCACTCTGCCTCGACCCCCTGGCGGTCTGCGAAGAAGCACCGAGCTGTCCGCAGGGCTGGGTCAACGATACCAGCTGCGACGACTTCGACCCGACCTGCGCCGAGCTGCGCCACTGCGACGAAACCTTCCGCTGCCGCCGCTGCGACAACCTCCCCTCAAGCTGTGACGAAGGTTTTGAGCCCGTCGACCCCGACGCCTGCGACCCGGAAGCCGGCTGCGAACAGGTGCTGACCTGCCAGGGCTACATCAGCTGCGCCCCCCTCCCCGACGCATGCACCGAGGAGCCGGTCTGCCCCGAAGACTTCGAGCCCGTTGAGGCCTGCACCACCGATCGCCCCGACTGCCAGCTCATCGAGATCTGCGATCAGGAGCTGGCCTGCGCCCCCATCGCCGATCCATGTGAGGAGCCTCCCACCTGCCCCGATGCCTACATCCAGGTCGAGGGCTGCGACGAGGACCTTCTCCCGGGCTGTCAGACCCTGGAGATCTGCGACGTCTCACTGACGTGCGCCCCCCCCGACGCCTGCGAGCTGGCCGCCTGCCCCGAGGGTACGAGCGAAGTCCCCGAGGAGCGCTGCGCCGCAGAGCCCTGCACCTCCGTCGATGATTGCTATGGCACCGTCGTCTACTGCGTGCGCGGCTGAGATCCCCGGCTCATCACTCTCACCACTCCCCGGGGGGAGCGGCCGCAGCCGGCACAGGCACCGCGCTAACAGAGCCCTGCTCCTGCATCGCAGCAGGTGCCGAGATGCCCGCCACCTTGCCCCTTACCGCGCGGTAGATCGTGATCGCCCCGGCCACCTGCAGGGACATACCAAAGATCATCATCATCAACTTCACCCCATAAAGTCCCAACCCCCACCCGGCTTTCACCGCGACGTTGTCGACAAACATCGTCGATCCGGCGACGTACAGCGTCAGAAACCTCGAGCCGAACCACATCAACGTGGACGCGCCAAAGATCAGCGCGCCCAGCGCAATCGCAGCGATGGGATGGCGCATCGCCAGACGAAGATTCTCCTTTAGCGCTTCGATGGGCCCGAGCCCTTCCACCATCATAAAATACACATAAGGCAAGAGCAGCCCCCCGAGCGCCACTGCGGGAAGCGCCAATATGACCCCGCTCACCGCCATCAGCGCACCCCAGGTCATGCTGCCCAGAGATACGTTCCACCACCAGCGTCTCACCGGCAGACGAAGCGCTTCAGCGGCGTGCACCTTCTCATAGGCCTTACGATGCGCCAGCGTGTAGCCCCAGAACAAAAGGGGCGGCACAAACGACCACGCCAGAAAACTCAACACCGCGTGGGCCACGCTCCAAAACGTAAAAACCACCGCCACAATCAGCGCGACAGCACGCACACTCACCCGCCAGACGCCGAAATACTCCCGTATCCACACGTTCATCATCACAATCAACCCCGAACTTTTGTAGAAGAGGCTCCTGCCTCCCCGGGTCATTTCGATGGCGTCGCGCCACTACGATACGACCTTCGCGCCGCCCCCTCATATGCGCCCTTCGGGCGCCCTCTACGGCCTACGTCCCCTGCTTCCCATCCTTCGCCGGCGGCTCCTCCCAGCACATCCCGACGTCCTGAGACGTGAATCCAGACGATTCTCAAACACATCTCTCCCACCTGGCGAGCCCCCTCCTCAGCCCTTGCCTCCCCCCCGGCAATCACTCACCCGCGTGACGGCAGCCCCGCTCCCTCTTCCCTGCGTCCGACAGCCTCCATCGCATCGATCGACTTCCCGCGCAGCACCCGGTACGCGGTCAAGCTCACCGCCATATGCACCGAATACATAAACAACACCATCCCCAGATACCCCAGCGCACCCAGCAAAAAGAGCGCGCCGGAAACCACCCTATCTTCGCTCTCTACCCCCATGAAAAACGCGAACACGAGCGGAATTGCCCCCGCCACCGAAATCGCCAGCGATACTCCAAAGGACACCCCCCAAAAGGCAAACACTTCCAGCAGACGATCCCCGACGAGGCGCATGTTGATCTGCAATGCCTCAATCGGCCCCTCACCCTCGCCAATGATGAAGTAGAGGTAGGGCATCAGGAGCGCCAACACCGCCAACGCCGGAAGTACGAAAACACTACCGACCATGTAGAGCCCCATCCACACCACGACCCCGAGCACCGTACGCCCGAACCAGGGCAGGCCCACAGACTCCGCAGCGTGTTCAGGATAGAGCTCGCAATAGGTCACCCGATGGAGATACGCCCACCAGCCCAGACTGGCGATCGCGAGCGGAAGGAACGCCACCACCGCCGCGAGTGGTGCCAGCACATAAAGCCAACACCACATCGCCGACACCACCACCATCGGCACGATATGCAACGCCACCGTGCCCCGGCTCTGACGCCAGACATAAAAGAAGTCACGCTTCCATTCACCGAGATTCATTCTACGCTCCGAAAAGATTCACTCATCATCCTGCTCCGAGCCCCGCCCGACCGGACCCGCCACGACCGATCCGCGATGCTACCAGCGCATCAGGATCGCTTACCAATACGGTCCCTCATCGGCCCGACGTACCTTCGGAAAGCCCGGAGTGGGCTTCGTCGAAGTCGCCTCCTCGTCATCATCAAACACGCTCTCGCCGGCCAGCCCGCCCCGCTCCACCTCAAAGGGCGCGTCATCCTCGACGCCTTCGCGATCCCCATCAAGATCATCCGCCGGCGACGCAGACGGCTCGGTCGGAGCCGCCTCCACAAGTGCAGCGGGCACGTTGCCCACCGGTTCCCCGGTCTGCTCGTCTTCGCCAGCCTCCCCGGCCGCCACGCTGGATCGCGGCGCATCTGTCCTCGCCAGATCAGCCCCAGACTCACCAGCTCTTCCCCCATGCACGGCCGCGCTTGCAGGCGTACGCTCCACCAGGAAGCGATACGTCGCCACGGAGGCAATCACCGGAAGGGGCGCCAGAAAGAACGCCCCGATACCGCTCACCACCCCTACGATCGCCATCAGGCTCCCCACCTCCAGCGCACTCCCAAGTCCCAGCGTCGCGGTCACCGCCGCGACCACACCCAGCAGAGTCGTTCCGAATACAAACGCCGCGTAGTACACCAACCAGTACACCACGAGCGCCACCCAGCGCCCCTGCGCAAGCTCAATATTACGACGTAGCGCCTCGATGGGCCCCTTCTTCTCGGCCATCACAATGACCACGTAAGGCAGCAGCACCCCACAGGCCACCACCCCCGGAAGCACCAGCATCCCCGCTGCGCCGAGCATCAACCCGCAAAAAACCACCCCCAGCACCACGTCGTCCCAGCGCTCAAACGCCTCCTGCAACGCGTCACCAAACGAGGTCGATGTGTCTGCCTCCGCATTGCGAACGCAGAGCAGATGCGCCGCTCCTGCAAGCCACGCGATCACCGGCAAGGACACCGCCCAGAACGCAGCCAGCGCCAGCGGTGACCCCACACGCTGCACGAGCAACCCCGGCACCATAAAGCCAACCGCGCAGCCCAGAATCACAAGCCCGAGATCGATAAAGCTGACTTTCCAGACCCGCTGAAACTCCCTGATCCAACGCCCTAACTCCATACGTCCTCCCGGCATAAGACTCGCCACCCCCGCGAAGTCGTCTTCACGTTGGTCCGTTCCGAATCACGCTATGAATCCATAGGGGCTGAGAGTAGCGACCCGCGCAAACTTCCTCAAGCACACACACCCTTACCTCGCACAAGCCCCCTTCCTCTTTGCACCACCATCAAAAAAGCCGGCCTTCCCTGACGGGAAAACCGGCTCTCACGACAAAACCCCACACCTTCATCTCAAGTGCATCTGCCCCTCAAAACTCCCAACCCGAGCGCACTCAAAACAAAAGTAAGCTGTGGCAACGCTACTTCGAATCCCAGACGACACAGCCAGCGTCCTCCTGATGCGCTCGCCACCCAACCCGAGCGCACTCAGGGCGGCGAATGGCAAGGAGGCTGGGGTGAAGCTGTGGCAGCGCTACTGCGAATCCCAGACGACGCAGCCAGCGTCCTCCTGATGCGCTCGCCACCCCGCAAAACTCCCAACCCGAGCGCACTCAGGGCGAAGTCCAGCAAGGAGCAAGGAGGACGCTGTGGCAGCGCCACCGCGACGACGAAGCGACACCGCTGGCTTCGTCCTGATGCGCTCGGCACCCAACCCGAGCGCACTCAGGGCGAAGTCCAGCAAGGAGCAAGGAGGAAGCTGTGGCAGCGCCACCGCGACGACGAAACGACACCGCTGGCTTCGTCCTGATGCGCTCGGCACAGGTTATTCGGTGATTTTGCCTTCCTTAGCAAAGGCAATCTTCATGCGCTCACGCTTGAGCGCCAGGCGGTGCTGCTCGAAGATATCCTCGGGCACCATCTCATTCTTGGAGCGCTCCTCCAGCTCGACCATCTTCGTTTCGTAGCGTTCCAGGTCGCGGCGAGCACGCTCAATGTCGATGTCACTGACACCACTGCACCCTTCGGTGAGCACGGTGACACGATCGTTGAACACCTCAACATAGCCCTGCTCCACCAGGAAATGACGCGTCTTGCCTTCCTGGGTCACGATCATCTCGCCCACACCCAGCACCGAGAGGATGGGGAGGTGGCCCGGCAGAATGTTCATCTGCCCCAGCAGACCCGGCAGAACCACGTCATTGACAGGCTCGCTGAAGACCGCCTTCTCGGGGGTCACAACTTCCAAATGCAGCGTATCGGCCATCTCTTCGTCCCTTTAAACTGCACGATGAGGGCCGTCCCCACATCAGGTGCGGGTGGCCCTCATCGTGCCAAACTCGACGCCGGGCCCCCTTCGGGGCCCGGCAAAAACGCGATTACACTTCCGCAGCCAGACGCTCAGCTGCCTCGCGGGCATCGTCAAGCGTACCCACCAGGTAGAAGGCCTGCTCGGGAAGGTCATCGACCTCACCGTTCACAAGCGCCTTGAACCCGGCGATGGTGTCTTCGAGCTTAACGTACTTGCCCTTCATGCCGGTGAACTGTTCGGCGACGTGGAAGGGCTGCGAGAGGAAGCGCTGGATCTTACGGGCGCGCGCCACGACCAGCTTATCTTCCTCGGCCAGCTCGTCCATGCCGAGAATGGCGATGATGTCCTGAAGCTCTTTGTAGCGCTGAAGCACCGACTGCACGTCACGAGCGACCTGGTAGTGCTCCTCGCCCACGATCTCCGGGGTGAGGATCTGGCTCGAGGAGTCAAGCGGGTCAACCGCCGGGTAAATACCCAGCGAGGCCAGCTGACGCGAAAGAACCGTGGTCGCATCAAGGTGAGCAAACGCGGTCGCAGGAGCCGGGTCCGTAAGGTCATCGGCGGGAACGTAGACGGCCTGAACCGAGGTAATCGAGCCCTTGGTCGTCGAGGTAATACGCTCCTGCAACGCACCCATCTCCGTGGCCAGCGTCGGCTGGTAACCGACCGCAGACGGAATACGACCCAGAAGCGCGGAAACCTCCGAGCCGGCCTGGGTGAAGCGGAAGATGTTGTCGATGAAGAGCAGCACGTCCTGCCCTTCACTGTCGCGGAAGTACTCGGCGATGGTCAGCGCGGAGAGCGCCACGCGAGCACGCGCTCCGGGGGGCTCGTTCATCTGACCGAACACCAGCGCAACCTTGGACTCCTCCCAGGTGCCGTTGGCGCCCATGATCCCCGACTCCATCATCTCGAAGTAGAGGTCGTTCCCTTCACGGGTACGCTCACCGACGCCGCCGAAGACCGAGAAACCACCGTGGGCAAGCGCCACGTTGTTGATCAGTTCCTGAATCAGAACCGTCTTACCAACGCCGGCACCGCCGAAGAGACCGACCTTACCACCGCGGGAGTAGGGAGCGAGCAGGTCAACGACCTTAATGCCCGTCTCAAACATCTCGCTGGCCGTCGACTGCTCCTCGAACTTCGGAGCCGGGCGGTGAATCGGAAGCGTCTGAGTCGCCTCCAGCGCCACGATCTCTTTGACGTTGCTCTTGGAGACGGTCACGTCCGTGATGTCATGCACGTGCTTAAGGTCACGCACCTTCACCGTGTACGAGGTATCGCCTTCCTCGGAGATGATCCCGCGAACGACTTTGCCGTCGTTCAGACGCAGCACGCTGATGTCGTCGACGGGCTTACCGGCCACGTTGAGGATACGACCGAGCACCTCACGGCCGACCGGCACGTTGATGGGCGCGCCGGTGTTCTTGACCTTCATCCCGCGCACCAGACCGTCGGTCGAGCTCATCGCGATGGTACGCACCACGCCCTCACCCAGGTGCAGCGCAACTTCCAGCACCAGGTTGTCCGCCTCATCGGAGAGGCCCGGGTTGGTCACCAGCAGTGCCGACAACAGATCGGGCACCGCGTTGGTGGCGAAGGCCACGTCCACAACCGGACCAAGGACCTGCTTGATGGACCCAAGTTTTGTGGCCTGCTGGCCCGCTTCTGTGTTCACCGGTTCTGCCGCCATATCGAAACTCCTGAAATTCGGATTGCTTAAAAAGGGTAAGGCCTTGACGACCTGTTTTAGCTGTTGAGCGATTCGGAACCGCTGACGATCTCGACGATCTCTTTGGTGATGTAGGCCTGACGCGCGCGGTTGTACTGCAGCGTCAACGACGCGATCATATCGGTGGCGTTGTTGGTAGCATTATCCATCGCCGTCATTCGCGAGGCCTGCTCGCTGGCCTCACTCTCCAGCAGCGCCTGAAGCACCTGCACCTCGATATGCCCGGGAAGTAGACGCCCGAGAAGCGTGTCGACGTCAGGCTCATAGATATAATCGGCGCTGGCCTGAACCTCCTCGGCCTGCTCGTCGTTGGTCGCGAAGGGGAGCAGCGGATGCACCGTCTGCTCGACCGCAATCGCCGAGACAAAGCGGTTATAGCAGATGTAGACCGCCTCGTAGTCGCCCTGGAGGTACTCGTTCATCGCCTCCTGCGCGATGCGCTTGGCCTGGGCATAGTCGATCGCCCCAATCACATCGTCGTAGCTGCGCATTACCGGGTAGCCGCTGCGCCCGAAATGACTCGCCGCCTTGCGACCCACGGTCACCACATCGACCTTCTCGCCAGCGGTGACCAGCTCTTTGAGGAAGCGGTCGACACGACGAAAGAGGTTGGTGTTAAAGCCACCGCACAACCCGCGGTTACTGCTGACCACGATCACCAGCGCCTTCTCCCGCAGCTCGCGCCTGGCGAGCAGGGGGTGCGACTCCGGATCCACGCGCGAGGCCAGGCTATCGATCACCTCCCCCATCTTAACCGCATAGGGGCGGGAGGCCTCCATACGCTCCTGCGCACGGCGCAGCTTGGCGGCGGCGACCATCTTCATCGCCCGCGTGATCTTCTGGGTGTTCTTGACCGACCCGATCCGCTTGCGGATGTCCTTGAGATTTGGCATGTCGACGTCTTCTTTGGTGGTGGAGAGAGCCGCCCGCTCCGGCGCTTCTGTGCGCGGCCGGGCGGCCCTTTAAACTTCAATCTTCGCCGCTTGAGAGATTACTCGGCGGCCGCCGCCTCACGCTGCGCTTTGAAGTTCTCGGTGTACTCTTCGAGAATCGCCAGCACCTTCGCCGTGACCTCGCTCTGCGAGTCGGTGCCCGCTTTCTTGCCGAACTTCTTGTCGCCCTTGATGGCGTCCCAGACCTTCGGATCTTTGCTCTCCGCAAAGCTGTAAAGGCCCTCTTCGTACGCTTTGAGGTCGCTGACCGCCAGCGCGGTGAGCAGGCCGGCGTTGGCGGCGAAGATGATCATGACCTGCTTGGCAGCATCCAGCGGGGTGTACTGGGTCTGCTTGAGCAGCTCCACCAGTCGCGCACCCTTGGCCAGCTGCGCCTGAGTCGTCTTATCGAGGTCGGAGGCAAACTGGCTGAACGCCTCCAGCTCGCGGTACTGCGCCAGGTCCACGCGAAGCGTACCGGCGACGTTCTTCATCGCCGAGATCTGCGCGGCACCACCGACGCGGCTCACCGAGATACCGACGTTAATCGCCGGGCGAACACCCGCGTTGAAGAGGTCGGTCTCCAGGAAGATCTGACCGTCGGTAATCGAGATGACGTTGGTCGGAATGTACGCGGAGACGTCGCCGGCCTGGGTCTCAATGATCGGCAGCGCGGTGAGGCTACCACCCCCCTCGGCGTCGCTCATCTTGGCGGCGCGCTCAAGCAGACGGCTGTGAATGTAGAAGACGTCCCCGGGGTAGGCTTCACGTCCCGGCGGACGACGAAGAAGCAGCGAGAGCTCGCGGTAGGCGACGGCCTGCTTGGAGAGGTCATCGTACACGATCAGCGCGTGCTGACCGTTGTCGCGGTAGTACTCGCCCATCGCCACACCGGAGTAGGGCGCGAGGTACTGCAGCGGCGCGGCCTGCGAGGCGGTCGCCGAGACCACCGTGGTGTACTCCATCGCACCGAAACGCTTGAGCTTCTCGACGGTCTGCGCAACGGTCGATTCCTTCTGACCGATGGCGACGTAGATGCATTTTACGCCGGTGTCCTTCTGGTTGATGATCGTATCGATGGCCACCGCGGTCTTACCGGTCTGGCGGTCACCAATGATCAGCTCACGCTGACCACGACCAATCGGCACCATCGAGTCGATGGCCTTAAGCCCGGTCTGCATCGGCTCGCCGACGCTCTGACGCGGGATAATGCCCGGGGCCTTGACCTCAATACGCGAGCGGGTCGCGCTCTCAATCGGGCCCTTGCCGTCGATCGGCATCCCCAGCGCGTTGACCACGCGGCCTTCCAGCGCGGGGCCCACCGGCACGTCGACGATGCGACCGGTCAGCTTGACCTCGTCGCCCTCAACAATGCCGCGGTCGCTCCCCAGAAGCGCAACACCGACGTTGTCTTCTTCCAGGTTGAGCACCATCCCGTAGACGTCGCCCGGGAACTCCAGAAGCTCGCCGGCCATCGCCGACTCCAGACCGTAAACGCGCGCGATACCATCACCGATCGAGATAACCGTACCCGTCTCGCTGGTCTCCATGCGCGAGTCGTAGTTCTCGATCTGCTTTTTGATGATGGAGCTGATCTCTGCGATGTTAATGTCCATCTTGCACTTACCCTTGAGCTCGGGGGTCACTCATATCCCGGGAGGCCGACTCGCATCTCGCAAGCTCGGGCCGGGGCAACGGCGCCCTCGGTGATCCGTAATTAGACTTCTTTGAGAATCGCTTCGCGCATCCGCTTGAGCTGAGTGCGCACCGAACCGTCGTAGATCGAGCCGCCGACCCGTGCGACGACCCCGCCGATGAGAGCCTCGTCCACCGACGTCTCCACCAGCACCTCTTTACCCGTCATCTTCGCCAGGGCCGCCTTGACCTCGGCCAGCTGCGCATCGTTGAGCGCGCTGGCGCTGCTCACCCGTGCACGAACCCGGCCGGCCTTCTCATCGACGCCGACGCTGAAATCCTCGGCGATCTCGCGCACATAGCGCAGCCGATCGCGGTCGAGGAGCAGCATCACAAAGTTCTTAAAGAGCTGGTCCCAGCCCTCTTTGCTGGCCAGCGCCTCGATCACCGCGCGACGCTCGTTGAGCTTAACGCCGGGGTTGAGCAGCGCCTGACGCAGCGTCTCGCTCTGATCAAAGGCCGCACTCAACCAGCTCAGCGAACCATGAATGGGCTCGAGCTTCTTCTGCTCACTCGCAAGCTCGAGCAGCGCGCTGGCGTATCGTCGGGCTACCGGTACCTTTGCCATATCTACTCCTGATAAGCGCCTGTTCAGACCTCAGCCTTAAGGGGCTTTGGGCGCTTGAAATCCATTCAGTTCTTGGCCGCCGAAGACGCGTTACCCAGCTCGGCGACATAGCTCTCGACGAGCTTGTTCTGCACGCCGGCATCCACCCGATCACGTGCGACACGCTGTGCCATCTCCAGCGCCGTGTTGACCGCCTGCTCCTCGAGCATGGCGACCGCACGCTTGACCTCCTGCTGGATGGTCAGCTCGGCATCGGCCCGCATTTTCTCAACGCCCTTCTTGGCGGCGTCGATCAGGCGCTGTTTCTCGCGTTCGCCCTGCGCGTGATACTCATCGAGCATCGACTGACGGTCGCGCTCCAACGCCTCAAGTTTCGCATTGAGCTCTGCCAGACGCGCCTCGGCCTGCTCGCGGGCCAGCTTCGCGGCGTTCATATCCGCCAGGAAAGTCTCCCGTCGGTTGGCGAAGAAATCGCGGATCGCCGGCCCACCGAACTTGACGATGATTCCCAGGAACACCGCCAGGTTGAAGATGCCCGTGGCCCAGGCCGCCCAGGGGAAACCGTGCCCATCGCCCGCAGACGCCGCAAACGCCGGAGCGCTCACACACACCAGCAGCACCAGCACCTGCACAAAGATCGCCCGTCGGGAGCCCGCCACGCGAAGAAGTTTCGAAGTCATGTTCTTGTCCTGACTAACTAAAAATGGGCGCGCAGCCCTCATGGAAGGCGCGCGCTCAACGGCTTATCCCTGCGGGAGCACCTTCTGAACCATCGCCTCAGCCAGCGCGCGGGCACGCTCGTCGATCTCGGCGCGGGCCGCAACCACGCGCTCCTCGATCACCTTGCGTTCCTCGGCCAGCTTGCCACCGAGTTCCTCACGCACCTCTTCGAGGATATCGTCCTGCTCGGCAAGGCCCTGATTGCGCAGAGACTCACGCACATCCTGAGCTTCGCGGCGCGCCTGACTCAGCTTCTCATCGTACGAAGCCGTCAGCACCGCGGTCTGTGCGTCCATCTCACCGGCCTCTTCCGAGGAGCCTTGCACGCTCTCTTGGCGCGCCTCCAGGGTCTTGAGGTAGGGCTTGATCAGAACAAAGTTCAGGATCACAAAGACGAGCAAGAACGCGCCCATCTGAACGAAGAGCGTGCCGTCTATGTCGATCGCAACCGCTGCGACGAGCAGCGGACTTGAAGCGGTCATTACATCGATCATCGTGGCGCCTTTAAAAGTCAGCGGGAAATTGCGCTTCCCGCCTTATTTCTGGCCCTCTTGGCCGTTTTGCGGGAAAACCGTCGCGGCTTTAACACGGTGTTTTCAAAGGTGTCAAGGAAGCCATCTCCCGAGGGCCGGGCAAGCGCGCTGGCCCCAATTCTGCCGCGATCTTTCTTGACCACGATGTCCCCATCGCTATTGTAAGGATCAGGCGCCCCCGGGGCGCTTTTTTTAAACCCGGTACCTGCACCCGATCCTTGATGTGCGCACCTCTTCTCTCTATGGCTCCCGGCTATCTTGTGCGACGCACCCGACGCACCTCACCGATCTCGCCGCACGTGCGCCAGGCCCGGCGTGCCCTTTACCCGGCTCGCTCCCGCCTGGGGAGCCCTGCTCGCAACCTCTTCTTACGCTCTGAGAAATAGCTTCGCGCCCCGGTCGTTATGGGACACGACCAGGTCGCTCGCCTTGCATCCTTTGTCCTTCAGAAGTTGATGACCGTGAAAGACTCGAACGAGCAAGCATCCAACTCGCCCCGGCCCACCGCCGCCGAAAGCCAGTTTACCGGGGAGAACCTCGCGTTCATCGAGGATCTCTACCGCCAGTACCTCGACGATCCTTCCGCGATCGATTCAAGCTGGGAGCCGATCTTCCAGGAGTACTTCGGCGGTGATGCCCTGCCAAACGGCAGCGCCCCTCACTTCAAGCCCCGCTCGATCTTCGAGCCCGCCCGCCTGCCCTCGCAGGAGATCGGCGGCGAGGCCGTCTGGGTGGATAAGGCGGAGGGGATCACGGTGAAGGCCCCCGGGCGTACCGAAGGGTTTGCCGCCCGCGTCGAGGCGATCGTACGTGCGTTCCGCCTCCACGGTCACCTGATCGCCACGATCGATCCTCTTGAGCGTCCGCGCCGCCCCTCCCCCCCGGAGCTTGAGCCCTCGCTCTATGGCTTCTCCGCGGGCGATCTTAAGGCGAAGGTCAACTACGAGCCCCTCTTCGGCTCGCGCGAGGTGACCCTGGGCGATCTTCTCCAGCGTCTGCGCGATCTTTATTGCGGCCATATCGCCGTCGAATACCAGAACATGCCGGGCAGCCAGTCGCGCACCTGGCTGCGTGATCGCATCGAGCGAAACGACTACGCCTCGCTCGATGTCGCCGCAGATGGCCCGCACATCCTCAAAAAGCTCGTCGACGCCGATGCCTTCGAGACCTTCCTTCACCGGAAGTACGTCGGGGCCAAGCGCTTCTCGCTGACCGGCGGGGAGTCGCTGATCCCCATGCTCGACTTCATGCTCGAAGAGGCCGCTGACGCCGGCGTCGAAGAGGTCGTCGTGGGCATGGCCCACCGCGGTCGCCTTAACGTGCTCCACAACATCATGAACAAGCCGGCTAAGGCGATGTTCTCGGAGTTTGAGAAAGTTCAAACCCCGGAGGAGTACGTCGGCAGCAGCGACGTCAAATACCATATGGGGTTCTCCAGCGATCACCCCACGCGCAACGGCAAGACCGTTCACCTCTCGCTCTGCTTCAACCCCAGCCACCTGGAGTTTGTGAACCCGGTGGTCCTGGGGCGCGTGCGCGCCAAACAGGATCGTCTCGGTACCGAGGCCGCCCGTCAGAAGCTCCTTCCCCTGCAACTCCACGGCGACGCCGCCTTCAGCGGGCAGGGCATCGTCACCGAATCGCTCAACCTGGCACGGGTCAAGGGCTACAACGTCGGCGGCACCATCCACGTGGTGATCAACAACCAGATCGGGTTCACCACCAACCCCGAAGACAGCCGCTCGACGACCTATGCCACCGACGTGGCGAAGATGCTCGAAGTCCCCATCTTCCATGTCAATGGTGACGACCCCGAAGCCTGCGTGCGCGTGATGAAGGTTGCCATGCAGTACCGCCAGCGCTTTGGCGAAGACGTCATCATCGACCTGGTCTGCTACCGCCGCTACGGCCACAACGAGGGCGACGAGCCGCGTTTCACCCAGCCGATGATGTACGGCGCCATCGACGGCTCCAAGCCGGTCCGCGAGAAGTACGTCGACAGCCTCATCAAGCGCCAGATCATGAGCGCCGACGAGACCGAGGCAGTCTGGAACGAGCGCATGGACTACTACGGCGAAGTCTTCAAAGAGGTGCGCGAACAGCCCCAGCCCAAGTTCATCAGCAGCCTCGACGGACTGTGGACGCCCTATCACGGCGGCGAGCTTCAAGCCGGCGCGGGCAACGACGCCCCCATCGACGAGAATCTCTTCAAGGAGCTCGCGCGCAAGCTCACCGAGGTCCCTGAGAGCCACAACGTGCACCGCACCCTGCGCCGCTTCCTCAAGGGACGCGAGCAGGTCGCCTCCGGCGAGGCTCCGGCCGATTGGGGCACCGGGGAGGCTCTGGCCTTCGCCTCACTGCTGATCAACGGCACGCGCATCCGCATGACCGGTCAGGACTGCATCCGCGGCACCTTTAGCCACCGCCACGCCGCCCTCTTCGACACCGAGACCGGCGAAGGCTACTGGCCGCTTCGAAACCTGAGCGAAGACCAGGCCTCCATTGAGATCTACAACTCCACCCTCTCCGAGAACGCAGTCCTGGGTTTTGAGTACGGCTTTAGCCTCGACTCCCCCGATGCGCTCGTGCTCTGGGAGGCGCAGTTCGGCGACTTCGTCAACGGTGCCCAGGTGATCATCGACCAGTTCATCAACTCCGGCGAAGACAAGTGGAAGCGCCTCAGCGCGCTCACCCTTCTCCTGCCCCACGGCTACGAGGGGCAGGGCCCGGAGCACTCGTCGGCGCGCCTTGAGCGCTTCCTGCAGCTCTGCGCCGGCGACAACATGTACGTCTGCAACATGACCACACCGGCGCAGTACTTCCACGCGCTGCGTCGCCAGGTCCTGCACACCGCCCGCAAGCCGCTGATCGTGATGAGCCCCAAGAGCCTGCTGCGCCACAAAGACGCGGTCAGCCCCATGGAAGACTTCACCACGGTCGGCTTCCAGCCCATCCTCAAAGACACGCGCGAATCGGTGAACACCGAGAAGGTCCGCCGCGTGCTGCTCTGCTCGGGCAAGGTCTACTACGACCTGTGCGACTACGCCGCCGAGCAGGGCATCGACGATGTGGCCATTGTGCGCGTCGAGCAGCTCTACCCGCTCGAAGGCAAACTTCTTCAGGAAGCGGTCGCCCCCTTTAAGAACTCTCGTGAAGTCGTGTGGGTCCAGGAAGAACCCAAGAACATGGGCTCCTGGCACTACATCTTCCCGCGTCTTATTGAGCTCTTCGGTGCCGATCCGCTCCCGGCCTACGTCGGCCGCGTGGCCAGCGCCAGCCCGGCCACCGGGGCCTACGAGAGCCACGAGCTGGAGCAGCGCGCGCTGGTCACCAAAGCCTTCGCCGAGACCCTCGATTAAGCCCCAGGCAAGCCCCCTGCGGGCTTGTGTTTCAGCGCCCAGGTCTGGTAACCCCTTGGGCGCGGCGAGGCTGAGCTTCGCCAGTCCATGTTGTGATGTTGAGCCCCTGTATTCTAGTACTTACGTTGCACGCCTACGAGGCCTTACATGAGCGTACCCGTAGAGGTCCCCACCCTTGGTGAGTCTGTCACCGAGGCGATCATCGCTGAATGGCTGAAAAAAGAAGGTGATTTCGTCGAGGAAGACGAAATCATCGCCGAGCTGGAGACCGACAAGATCACCGTCGAAGTTCCCGCGCCGGTCGCAGGCACCATTAAAAAGCTGCGTTTTGCCATCGACGACTCCGTTAACCCGGGCGATGTCATCGCCGACATCGAGCCCGGTGAGTCCAAAGGTGGAGACGCCGGCGATGCGAAAGCCGAGGCCTCGGCTGACGTGGCCCCCAAAGCCGCTGCTGCCGCCGAGGAAGGTGACGACACTGACCACGACAAGGTCGGCCCGGCGGTACGCCGCCTCGTCGAAGAAAACAGCCTGGAGCTTGCCGACATCAAAGGCACCGGCCCCGGCGGACGCGTCACCAAGGGCGATGTGCTCGCGCACATCAAAGAGGGCGGCAAGCCCGCCAAGAAAGCGGCCGCCCAGAAGGCCGTTGAAGCTTCGCGCCCCGCCGTTGATCAGGGCGCGCTCGAAGAGCGCGTGACCATGAGCAAGCTGCGCCAGACCGTGGCCCGTCGTCTGGTCGAAGCCCAGCATAACGCCGCGATGCTCACCACCTTCAACGAAGTTGACATGACCGAGATCATGGCCCTGCGCAAGCAGTACCAGGATCGCTTCGTTAAGAAGTACGGCTTCAAGCTGGGCTTCATGTCCTTCTTCATCAAAGCCTCGATCGAAGCGCTCAAGGCGTTCCCCTCGGTCAACGCCGAGATCGACGGCGACGACATCGTCTACAAGAACTACTACAACATCGGCGTGGCCGTCGGCGGTGGCCGTGGGCTGGTGGTGCCGGTGCTCAAGAACGCCGACCAGTACAGCTTCGCTCAGACCGAGCAGGAGTTGGGCAAGCTCGTCGACAAGGCCGTCAACAACAAGTTGACGCTGCCTGAGCTTCAGGGCGGCACGTTTACCATCTCCAACGGTGGCATCTACGGCTCGATGCTCTCCACGCCCATCCTCAACCCGCCGCAGTCGGGTATTCTGGGCATGCACAACATCGTGGAGCGCCCGGTCGCCATCAACGGTAAGGTCGAGATCCGCCCGATCATGTACCTGGCCCTCTCCTACGACCACCGCATCATCGATGGTCGCGAGGCGGTCAGCTTCCTGGTCCGTATCAAAGAATGCCTGGAAAACCCCGAGCGCATCCTGCTCGAAGTCTGATCCCTGGCGAGCAGCGCTCCCAGCGCGACCGTGAGAGGTCGGGGCCCGCGCCCCGGCCTCTTCGCCCATATAAGGCCCGGTCGCCTCGGCCTTTCGTGCTCGCCAGATGGCCTCAACGCCCTGAACAAAGGCTCTCCTATGTATGATCTCGTTGTGATCGGTTCCGGCCCCGGCGGCTACATCGCCGCCATCCGCGCCGCCCAGCTCGACATGAAAGTCGCCGTCGTCGAACGCTATGCCACCTTCGGCGGCACCTGCCTCAACGTGGGCTGCATCCCATCAAAGGCGCTGCTCGAATCGAGTGAGCGTTATGAGGAAGCCAAAGACCACTTCGCCGACCACGGTATCACCGTCGGCGAGGTGAGCTTCGACCTCAAGAAGATGCTCACCCGCAAAGACGAGGTCGTCGCCAGCCTCACCGGCGGCGTAGCTGGCCTCTTCCAGAAGAACAACATCGCCACCTTCCAGGGCCACGGCACCATCGTGGATACCAAAAAGGTCGAGGTGAAGAAGGACGACGGCTCGGTGGAAACGCTGGAGACCGAACGCATCCTGATCGCCACCGGCTCCAAGCCCATCACGCTGCCCGGCGTGGACATCGACAAGGAGTACATCGTCGACTCCACCGGCGCGCTGGACTTCCAGGAGGTCCCGGGACACCTCGTGATCATCGGCGCCGGTGTCATCGGCCTGGAGCTCGGCTCGGTGTGGCGTCGCCTCGGCGCGAAGGTCACCGTCATCGAATACCTCGATGAGATCTTTGGTGGTCGTGCCGATAAAGACGTCGCGCGCCTGGCGCAGCGCGTCTTCAAGAAGCAGGGCATCGACTTTGAGCTGGGCGCCGCTGTGACCGGTGCCGAGGTCAAAGACGGCAAAGTCATCACCACCTTCGAGCAAAAAGGTGAGACCAAAACCATCGAGTGCGACCGTCTGCTGGTGGGCGTGGGGCGCAAGCCTTACACCGAAGGCCTGGGCCTGGAGAACATCGGCCTGGAGACCACCAAGCGCGGCTTCATTGAAGTCAACGCGCACTACGAGACTTCCGTTAAAGGCGTCTACGCCATCGGTGACGTCATCCCCGGCCCGATGCTCGCCCACCTCGCCGAGCACGAAGGCGTGACCTGTGTCGAGCGCATCAAGGGCATCGCCGGACACGTCAACTACGACGCCATCCCCGACGTGGTCTACACCCACCCCGAGATCGCCTCGGTGGGCAAGACCGAGCAGCAGCTCAAAGAGGCCGGCATCAAGTTCAAGGCTGGCAAGTTCCCCTTTAAGGCCAACGGCCGCGCCCGTGCTCTCAATGATACCGAAGGGTTTGTGAAGATCCTGGCCGATGCCGAGACCGACCGCATCCTTGGCGCGCATATCATCGGCCCGCGTGCCGGCGACCTGATCGCTGAGCTGGCGGTGGCCGTGGAGTTTGGCTCCAGCGCCGAAGACATCGCGCGCTCGACCCACGCCCACCCCACCCTCGCCGAAGTGATCAAAGAAGCTGCGCTCGACGTGGACGGCCGCACGCTCAACCTCTGAGCCGGCCCGTGGGGCGCTCTTACGCCCCACCGCTGGCGAGCGTGCAGACCTTTGCAACGCTCCCAGAGATGTGATCGCCTCGAAAACAAAAAGCCCGCATCCCTCTACGGGACGCGGGCTTTTTGATGCCTCCGTCGATCTGCTGAAGCGCAGTGGCCCGAAGCGCTTCCTTCCGACCATCCTGCCTACCGTCTTCACTCTCGGGGCCGAAACACCTCATAGCCCATGTCCTGGCGCGCCTGGTCCCCCTGGCGAATCACAAGATCGCGCATCGCCCGATCCAACCCCAGCCAGGCTTCGCGCACATGGCCGGGCACCTCGAAGATCTCCAACACGTCGATGAGAATCTGGTGGCGGCGATCAAAATGCCCCACGAGGATCGGCATCTTCTGGTGAGCCTGGCGAATCGGCGGGCCCTGGTAGCTGCCCTTCCGGCTGCCGATATGCGCATGCACATACGCGATCTGCGAGGCGATGAGCGCCTCTTTATCGCTGGTCGCAAAAAAGAAGCCGATCATCAGATCGTCAAAGAGGCGGTCGTAGAAGGTGCGCATCAACGTCTCCATGCGCGCTCGTCCGCCGACCTCCTCGATCACATCCCACGTTGCGCTCTTCGTTGCCATACCCGACCTCTTAGCCGATCTCGCGGCGGTGCACAGTCATCATCAACGCCCCTTCATAGATCGATCCCAGCAGGCGCTCGGCCGGAATCTGACGCAGCTCCCCAGGCTGGACCGTATGGTCACCGGCCCAGCGCAACGCGCCCTGGGCCAGGGTTACCAGGCGCAGGCGCAGGGGGGCGCTGGCCAGGGATTCGCCGATCACCTCGATCGGAATCCAGACCGGCGCAAAGTCGGCCTGCTCCGACCAGATCGCCGGCACACAGAAGACGGGCATTGCGCCCAGCGGGGCGTTGGGCGCCGGACTCTCAAAAACGTCCACAAGTAGCGGAAGTCCCAGTGAGCGGGCGAGCTCGGTGATCAAACCATCGAAGGCTGCTGCTGATTTCCGGGCACGCACCGGTGCCAGACGCCGCTCCCAGATCGCACGTGCGCGAGGAAGAAAGCCGCTGTAGCCGCCCAGAGCAAGGCTGAGCGCGCGCTGCTTTTCGGCGTCGCTCAGGCTGGCAAAGCGCGCGTTCATCGAGGCACGTGTCGCCGCGAACGCCGCATCGATCGCTTCTTGCATCTCGGCGGTGGCCGCAGGCACCCGGCGTGGCACACCCACGCGCCAGCTCTGATGTTCGCCCCGTGCCAGTGGTGCCCGCGCCTCAAAGGCGCGCGCACCAAGCAAGCCGGCGCGCACCGGCGCGGCAGCTCCCTGCAGGGCGCGCTCCATCCCGCGTAGAAGATCGCCCAGCGCGTCACGCTCCCGCGTCGACCAGCAAAGAAGGGGTGTGGTCCAGGGGAGGCTTGCGGGTTCGCTCAGGCCGGTGGCCACAGAAGGTGACTCGAAGACATCGAGTTCCAGGCTGGTGTCGTGGGCCGCTCGCCAGCTCCCAAGGTGGCGGGCCTCTTGCGCGAGAAGATCGCGCCAGGCCTGCGCAAGCTCCGCAAACGTTGGCCAGGCATCGAGTTCACCGCCCTGGGGCGTGGCCCCCTCGGCGAGCACCTCGGCCACCAGGCGCAACGCGCTTCCCTGATCAACGGCCGGAATCGAGCGCAGCGTGCGGGCGGCCTGTCGCAGCGCCGATCGTGGAGAAACCCCGCCGCACTCCCACAAAAGCTCGGTGAGCGCCCCGGCATGGCGCGCCCAGGGCGTCCGTTGCAGCGCGCTTCCCGCTGCCGCCACCGCACTCTGGAGGTAGGGTACCTCGCAGACGTCAAACCATTCCGGCCATCGGGGCTCGCTCGCCAGCGCACGCATCAGCGCTTCTCGACCTCTGACATCAAAAGCCAGGGCCGCCCCGCTTAGCCCGGCAATCAGTCCGGCATGGCGCGCCTCAAAGCGCTCCAACCTCCAGCGCACCAGCGCCGGGATCTTCGTGGCGGCCACCGGCTTCGCCGCGGCGTGTCGGGCCGCCTGACCGGCGAGGTTGCGAACCTGCTGGTCGTCGCGCAGCTTGAGAATCAATGAGACCAGCGTGGGTGAAAGTCCCAGGATCTGCGCCAGAGCGGGTGCGAAGGCATCGACCAGAGCCACCGGTTCGATCTCCATGAGCAGCGTTGCGTTGATCTTCAGCGCGCCACCGCCCCCGGCATCATACGTGGTCAGTGTGGGCCGACCTCGCTCCTGAAGCTCGCTTACGAGCTCCACCCCATGGATGGCGAGCACAAGACGCTCCACGCGAGCAGCCTGCCCTTCGCTACCGAGTCCCGACTCCGCCAGCGCACCGATAAACGCCGGCAGGTAGCTCTCCAGCACGTCCACCACGACGCGGCGAACGCGCTGGCGGGCCGCCTTAAGATCCTTATCGTCTCCCTGGATCGTTGCGACCTCTCTCACACCTGCTCCTGAACTCACCGCGTGCTGAGTCGCACTCAGTACCACGTCGTCGACATCTTTCTTCGGGGGGTTGTCGCCAGTATCTTAGGCCCGGCGTTACAAGAAATGAAGTGCAGAACGCGATCTTCTCTTTCATCCCTGGCTCCCCGGCCAATCGAATGAGACGGCAGCTCAAAGACGAACACGAACGCGCATACCGAGCTGATCTCCGGCGCGACGCGATACGTCGACGCGCGTGGAAACAGCGCGCCGGCGGCAGAACAAGGACCGCCGACGCCCTTGCATCTCTCAGAGCGCCTCCAGCCCGTAAGGCCAGCTAACCGGCCCGGGCTCAGAGGTCTCGGTGCCTTCAATCTCCCGACCGAGCTCACTGTCGCCGTTTTCTCCCCAGCACAAAAGGGCGCCGGCGGTGGTGATTCCGCAGGTGTGGATCTTGCCCGCCTCAATCTGCGCAAACGTTTCGGTGGTATCGACCTCCACCGGTACAAGCTCATTGCCGGTCTGCTCCACGCCGATCTGACCGTGATTGTTGTAGCCCCAGCACCAGGCAACGTCATCGGGGGCGATCGCGCAGCTGTGGATATTGCCACTGCTCACACCACTGAGTTCCACATCGGTACCCACTTCTTTGGGCTCAAGAATCAGGGTGGTCGAATCGTCGCCGGTCCCCAGCCTTCCGGTCGAGGCGGGGCCCCAGCAAAAGACTCGCGCGCCCCTCGAGGTCGCCATATCGGCGCAGGTATGCTGAAACCCGGCCGCCAGACGCACCATCGTGGCGTCGTCTACCTCTCCAACTGCTGTGGGTTCACTCAGGTTCTCGGTGCCGCCATAGCCCAACCGGCCATCGCCTCCTCGTCCCCAGCAAGACGCTTCGCCGCCCTCGGTGAGCCCGCAGATATGCTCGGCCCCGGCACTGATCTGCTGCCACGCGCGCTCCCCGGACACAAGCGCAGGCGCGGGCACGTTGCCCGCCGTGCTCCCCACGCCCAGACGCCCCGCCGGATTGTACCCCCAGCAGTAGGCCTCGGTGTCGCGACGCGCACATGTCAACGAGTCCCCTGCGCTCACCTCATCCCAATCATCGAGCTCCCCCACCTGGACAGGATCAGCGAGCGTGTCGTTGCCCACCTGCCCATTTCCCAGCCGCCCGTACTGCTGCTGCCCCCAACACCACAGGGTGCCTTCGGTGCGAATCCCACAGGTATGCGCCGTCCCCGCGCTCACCTGCGCCCAACTCCCCTCAACCTGCAAAGGTCTCAAGGAGCGCTCCGGCTCCGGGCTACCAAGTTGCGCGTCACCATTATTGCCCCAACACCACAGAGTGTCGTCGGCCAGAATCGCGCACCCATGAGTCTCCCCCAGCGAGAGCGCACGCCACTCCGGATCAACCAGAGTGTAGGTGCGTCGATTCTCATTGCAGCTCTCCTCCCCGTCGTCTTCTACACAGGCACGCACCACGAGCTCCACCTCCGCTTGCTCCAACACCAGTGCGGCGCCATCCTCGCAACCTTCCAACGCCTGACAACTTCCCCCCGCACACACTTCACAGGTGATCGTGCAGTCCTCCCGGTCGGTGCATCGGGCCCGTACATCTCCCAGATCTGCACGGTACACATCACCTCCCGGCGGCGCGCTCACCTCCAACGCCGGCACTTGCACCGTGCGGAACACCACCCGCTCTTCAACCTCTTCCCCATCATAGCTCCCGCGAATGACCACCTCATGCTCGCCAGCATCTACCCTGACTTCGTAAGGCGATGTGCAGCGCTCGGCAGCAAGTTCGTTAAGCTGGCAGCTCGTCACACAGCCCGCAGGCTCGCACGAAAAGCTCAGCGTGACCTCGGCTTCCTCGCCCTCAAAGGTGATCGGTGACGCCACCGGATCGACCTCCAGACTCAGCTCCCCCGGAGGCTCGCCATCATCGGGCACATCGCTGTCGGGCTCCTCGCCATCGGGCACGTCCGGGTCCGCGTCGGTGTCAGGCTCTTCCCCGTCGGGCTCACCGCCCCCGTCTTCGATACCGCCGTCGCGATCTTCGGGGGGATCATCATCGCCGCATCCCGCACCCATCACGCACAGCACCACCAGCACCAACCATAATCGCCGCCTGATCCGCATGCTCCCCCCTCATTGCCGGATAGAATCTCGCGATGCTCACCAGCAGCGAGCGTTCGCGCCCCCCTTTTCGTTGCTCTCAGCTCTCCCGAAAGATGCGCGCAACCTCATCGGGGTCAACCGGATTAAAGACCGGCACCTGCGGCCAGCGGGCCTCCAATCCCTGACGCAGCGCCCGCGCGTCGAGCTGAGCGCCGGTGATGGAGCTCGGGTTGTAGGTGAGCGCCATCAGACGACTGGTGTGCCCCACCCGCACCTCCCAGCTCCGCCTGAAGCGCCGCCACAACGTGCCACTCGGGTGCAACGCTGTACCGTCGCCCACCACCAGCATACGCCGGCGCTGCGTTCCCACTGCCAACAGCTCCTCCAACACCCGATCGCTCACAAGCCCCGGCACCACCACCCCCGCCGTCGACTTACGCCATAACTTGCGCCCCTGGCTCAACCCCACAAGCCCCGACGCGTGCGGAAGCTCGCGAAGCTCCCCATCCTCCTCGACCAGGTAGGCGCGCTGCTCACGCTGCGCACAGGTCAGCGCGTCGCGCCAGATCCCCCCTTCCACCACCGGCAACGTCAGCCGGTCGACCACATCAAAGGTGCGCCGGACCACCTCCTGCACCGTCTGCCCCACTACCGCGCCGGTCGACATCACAATGGCCCCGGCCACCTCCGGATGGGCTCCCACCACCCGGCCGTAGGCCCCGTCCACAAAGACCGGCTCGGCCCCCAGACCTTCCAGCGCATCAAGCGCCTCGCTCACATCCCCACGGTGCCTCAAGCCCGCCAGCACCACCTCGCCCTCCCCGCGCGCGCGCGCCACCATCACCTCTCCCAGCGGCGAGCTCACACCCAGGGCCCGGACATACTCCAGCGGTGCCGTGGAGCGCGAGAGCGCCCGCTCCGCACTCACCACCCAATGCCCCTCCCCCACCACAATGGCCGGCTTCTCGGTACCCAGCAACACATCCGACTGCTCCCCGTCGATGCCCACCGACACCAGCCCCACCGCTCGCCCCCGCTGGCGGGCGATCAGCGCGTTAAGCGTGGTCGTCTTGCCGCAGTTCTTCGCCACACCGACCACCGCCAGACGTCCGCTCTCCCACCAGCGCTCGCCATCCGCTCCCTGTCCCAACGCCCTCTCCTCAACTGCCAACGCCCACGTTCCCTCAAAAAAACCAGCGGCGAGGAGACCCCCGCCGCTGGTTCACCGGGCGCGACACACACGCCCGTTCTTACAGCGCCGCAAGCAGATGTTCATGGCGATGGATGCGACGTTTAGAGAGGCACGGGCGGGCCGAAAACCACCGGCGATGCTTTACACATCATCGCGGCTTTGCAACACAGCCCGCAGTCATCTCAACGCGGCAGACACGGCATCAACGGCAGCTCACAGCGCGCTCAGCTCTTCGAGGCTCACGCACCTCGGTGGGTCAGCGTCTCCACCTGATCGAGGCGCGGGTGCCCGTTGCGGAAGTCCTCCGCGGTGAGACCCTTGCCATCATTGGCCTCATCCATCTTCTGCAGGGTGCGCACGATGGCATAAATCGACGCCAGCACATCGCCGGTATGACCCAGCTCCGAGACGGTGTGCATGTTGCGAATCGGGAACCCGATCGAGGTCGCCGCAGCGTCCACGCTCGCCAGAACCGCCGCCATCGCGTCGGTGCCGGTGTCACGGCCGCACACATCGCGCTGCACGGGAATCTCGTTGGCGATCGAGGCCTCTTCAAACAGACGATTCAAGAACTCGCTGGCCACCGCACCCACGCTCAGGGTGTAGCCCTTGCCCATCTTCAGCGGTGTAAAGCGCTTATCTCCCACGCCCGGAGCGGCCTCAAGGTCGTGGTTCACGTCCACACCGATCACCACATCCGGCTTAAGCTCTCCGGCGAGCACCCGACTTCCGAAGCGACCGATCTCTTCGTGAGTCGCAATGGCGAAGAGCACGCGCACGTTCTTGAGCCCGCCCTCTTCGGCCAGAATACGCGCGCACTCCGCGCTCACAAAGCAGCCCAGCCCGTTGTCCAGGTAGGCCCCGGTGAAGCTATCTGGCCCAAAACCACGACGAATGGGACGATCAAGCAGGATCGGATCGCCAGCGCGAATTCCGAGCTTCTCGACCTGCTTCTTACGATCCTCGCCGTGCAGCCCCAGCTCCAGGTAAAGCTGCTCAGGCTTAAGGCCCTTATCGCCGGTGCGCACCGAGCTGTCGGCGAAGTGGATCGCTCCGAGCGCCTCGATCGTGCCCCCGCGAATCTCACGGTAGTTGCCCGGCTTCTCGGGATCTTCGCTGAAGAGGATCACCTCATTACCCAGCAGGGTCAGCGGCAAAAACGAGTCGCTGTTGATCCAGATCTTGCCGTCTTCAGAGATGCTGCGCACCTGCATACGGATCTTGTCGGCATGACCGATGATCATCACCGTGAGGCGATCATCCTCACCCGGGTGCGTATCGAGCACCAGGCCAGCGTTGCCGCGGAACTGATGCACCGCCCAGCCTTCCATCTTCACCTTATCGAAGCGTGGCTTGAGCACCCCGTAGGTCATCGCGCCTTCCAGCCCGATCGGGCTGGGAGCGGCGAGTATGTCACGCATGAAGTTAAACTGCGCCTCGGGCATCGACTGGTTCCACGGTTGCTTCGTCTCGCTCATAATCTCACTCATCTTGGGTTGCGTGAACTTCCGGGCTCAACCTAGTGACCACACAGGTCGCTGGCAACGCTCGATTATGACGCGCCGCACCATGCCGGAGTGCTTCTGTTTCGTTGCGCGCGCCGCACGCTCAGATGCGCGCGGCCAGCGTCTGCAAACGCTTGAGATATCCCGATTCATCCACGCGCCGCTCACCGCGCACCCGAAGATCGAGAAAATGCTCCAGCGAGGCCAGATCCATCGCATCATCGGCCCCCTGCAACTCGGCGGAGTCGCGCTCCCAGACCCGCACCACCGCATAGAGCAGGTAGGCCAACTCATCGACCAGCCCACGCATCGCCAGACTCGCGCTGGCTTGCTGCAAGCTCAGAACCCTGTCGACCTTCGCCGAGAGCTCGCCCAACACACAGGCCAGCTCATCGGCCCGCGCCTTCTCGCTGCCCTTCACCCCATCGAGCAGCCCGCTCAAGTATGCGAAGAAGCCACAGTGCACCTTGTAGCGATGCATATCACGCAGCACCTGCATGTAGAGCGTGTTGTGGGTGCCCTCCCAGTTCTCATACACGATCGCGTCACGCAGCAGCCGCGGCAGCACCGAAAAACTCTCGATGGCACCGTTTCCACCAAGCACCTCAATACCCTGCACACACGCCCGGCGCGCCGACATCGCCGTTCGCGACTTGTTGAGGTTGATCGCCATGCGCAAAAACTGCCCCTCGCGCTCCGTGGCCTTCCCATCATCGAGGCGATCCTGGAGCGCCGCCAGATGGAAGTTCGCAGATACCATCGCCTCCAACTCCGCGCGCATATCGGCCAGCGTCTCCTGCACCAGCGGGTAGTTGATGATCGCCTGGCCAAAGGCCTCACGATAATCCGCATAAAGTTTGGCCGTGATATACGCCCGACGCATCACTCCGCAGCATCCCACCGCGTTATAGAGACGCGAGGTGTTGATCACGAGGTTCATCATATGTTTGAACCCCTCGCCCACCTCCCCCATATGGAAGGCCCGCGCGCCCCGGAAATCACACTCCCCGGACGCCATCGATCGCGTGCCCAGCTTGTCTTTAAGCCGCCGCACATAAAACGCATTGACCGAGCCCTCGTCGAGCCGACGCGGCACCAGAAAAAGCCCCAACCCACGGGTGCCATCGGCGCCTAACTCCTCAACCCTGGCGGTCATCAGGAAGACGTCGGCGTCGATATTCGAGCAGAACCACTTCTCGCCATAGATGCGGTAGCTGCCATCCTCCTGGCGCAGCGCCCGGGTGCCGTTGGCCCCCACATCGCTGCCCCCCTGAATTTCTGTGAGAAACTGCGCCCCCTCCAGGTGGTTGGCATAGTCCGCGTCGAGGAAGCCCGGCAGGTAGGTCGCTTTGAGCTCCTCGCTTCCCAGCTCCTGCAACACCCGGATCACCCCGGCGGTACACGCCAGCGGACAGTTGTGACCGGCCTCCCCGTTGAGGCTTGAGAGGTAAAAACGGCTCAATGCCCCCATGGTGTTGGGATGCTCCGCGTACGCCGCCATCACGCCGGAGCCGTAAATGAAACGCCCGGCCTCATGGTAGCTGGGGTGATGATCGATCTGCTCGACCCGCTCCCCAAACCCGGTATACCGACTGAGCTGAGGCAGGTTCGCCGTCTCATTATTCTTTCGCACCACCTCATCAAGCTCGCCGAGCACCACCTCGCCAAAGGCGTCGAGCGCCGCCTCCAGCGCCTCCAGCCTCTCGGGCCGCGCGTAGCGGCGGATCACCCGCTGAAAATGAGCATCGGCCTGATACGCATTATGGCGCTGCGCCTCCCCGAAGTTATTTAGTGCCTGACGTCCGCGGGCGTTGGACTGCGGCGTCTCAAAGCCGGGCTCGATCGTATCAGCCATCGTCTCACTCCTTCCGATGCGCCCGACAGGTTAGCGAGCGCTCACTTTTGGTGGTTTCAGCCATCATTCGGGGCGATGCGCGCCTTCGCCGCACGCCTGATAACCTCGGACCGGGCAAACCTACACACCGCTCACGCACACCGCAAAGCCCCCCACCTCACGAACACGCCACGGATGCGCGCAGCGTACTTACGCCGGCACCGGACCAAACTGCTGATAGAGCATGTACATCAACGCCACGATGAGCAGGATGAGGATCAGGCTCATCATCGTCACAATGGTCATCGGCGCGACCAGCGGCTCGGGAAAAATCAGCCCGATCAACCCCTCGCGCCGCGGCGGAAGTCGCGGCTGATCCAGGTCATCGGGCTTGAGCACCATCAGCGGCAAGGGGCTGCGCTCGCCAGTCTCATCAAGCGCGTCGCGCTGGGGCGGAATGTAGACTGACGCATCCGGATCGCGCGTGAGCAAGGTCTCACGCATCCGCCGCAGACGATCGCGGACCTTGGCCGCCTCACGGGGCCGCCGCCCCACGTCTTTCTCAAGAAGCTCACAGGTCAGCTCCGTGACCTCCTCGGGCACCGCCGCTCCCACCCGCGCCCGCAAATTGGGCAGAGGCTCGGTCTTATGCGCGAGCATCAACGCCAGATCGTTTTCCCCCTGAAAGGGAGCCTCCCCCGTCAACGCCGTAAAGAGCAGCACTCCCAGGCTATAAAGATCGCTGCTGGCCGAAGGCCGCTTCCCGTCGACAAGCTCCGGGGCAATGATCCCGGGCGTGCCCGCAACCTGCCCGCCCAGAGTCAACTCCCGATCGCGGGAGAGCAACTTGGCCACCCCGAAGTCCAGCAGCTTCACATGGATCCGCCCGTCACGCTGTCGGGTAAGCATGATGTTGTCGAACTTGAGATCGCGGTGAATGATCTGCTGACCGTGGGTCTCAATGAGCGCCTCACACACCTGGGCAAAAACCTCCAGGATGTCGGCCAACTTTAAGTGCCCGCGTCGCAACGCCTGACGAAAGGTCACCCCGTCGACGTACTCCATCACCAGGTAGGTCAGCCCGCCGGCGTCCGTGCCCGAATCGATCAGCTGCACCACATGCGGGTGCGCAATCCCCGAGACAAGCTCCACCTCCAGCTGAAAGCGCTCCACCAGCGAGGGATCCCCGGTGAGCGTGGGCTTGAGCACCTTCACCGCCACGGTGCGATGCACCGAGAGTTGGCAGGCCTCAAAGATAATGCCCATCCCCCCGGCGTTAAGCACCCGGTCCAGACGGTAGCGTCCCTCCAGCACTCGACCCACCAGCATCTGCGGGGCGTCGAGGGGCTGCGTCGAAGAACGTTGCCTCGGTGGCGTTTTGTCGGTGGGCTGCGTGGTCATCGTCAGACGCTCGCGGGGCTGCCTGCTTTAACATCCATCCAACATCATCAAAGAGGCCCCACCATAAACCCTTCGCGCTCAGGCCACAAAGCCCCCGTGCCTGGACCAGACCCAATAAAAAGCGTCGCCGGCTTCGCCGGCGACGCCTCCTCTCAGATCCACGTCTCAGATCAACTTCCTATCCGAGCTTCGCCCATCATCGCAAACGCTGCACCCGGCACGCCCTCACCCTGAATTCCGACTCAGATCTGAGAGGTGGTCATCGGCGTATCCCCACCGCGCAAAATCGCCCCGAGCCCGGTCTGGCTGGGCATCTTCTCATGGGGGAGCACCACCACCTCACCGCCCATCTCAATGACCACCTCGGCCAGCTCGTCGTAGACATCCTTGGCCAGGGCCTGCTCACTCTCCTCCGCCCCGTCTTCGAGCTCGTGGATCTGGCCCATCTCCCGATCGAAGTCGCCACGCAGCTGCGCGCTCTCATCGAGCAGCAACATATGCACTCGCCCCTCGGCCACCCGACGTGCCACCTGCGAGAGATCGATCTCGGCGCTGCCTTTGCCGTAACTTCGCTCCCAGAGCTCCAGCGCGCGCTCCACCCTCGCCAGCGCCTGAGCCTCGACAATCGGCCAGGCCCGCTGGTGAATCTCCGCATCGCTCCAGAAATGCACATTCCCCTCAATCCCCGACTCCACAAGTTGGGAGAGCCCGGCGCTGCGCGCGGCGTCATGAAAGATCGGATGGCAGAAATCCACCGCCGCCAGGATCAGCGGCCCCTGCGCCTCCCCCAGATAGTCGGCGATCGCCTCGCTGACCCGCGTAAAATACTGCTTCAGGTAGGCCTTATGCTGATCGCGTCCACCGCCATGGCCGCGCACCATCGGCGACATAAACCCGCCCGGACGCCCGTTGCGCGGCCCGTTCGCCGAACCCGGCATCAACCCGTCCTGATCTTTTTCCTCTTCGAGTTGAAGCGCGTCATGAAGATCGCTCGGCAAGTTCTCAACCTCCACCAGCGATGCCCCTGAGACGCTCCCCTCCCAGAAGTTGACCTGCTCCTCGCCAACGGCCAGCACCCAGTAATTGGCCGGCGTGGCCAGCATCCCCAGCAGGGGACGTGTGTGAAAATTGTCGCCCACCACCACCTCCTCCTCAAAGGCGCGCGGCAACCAGTAAACCCGCTGAAACTCGGGAGACACAAAGATCGCCACGCCCTCACCCGACTGATTCCAGAAGTCGCGATCCTCGACCAACGCATACATCGGCTTGAGCAGCGCCTCACTGGCCTCGGCATCGAGCACCTCGGCCGCCTTGATCCTCCGCTCCGCCTCCTCCAGATGCCCGCGCAACTTCAGACGGTTGACCTTCCCCGTCATCTCCCGGCGCTCCACGGGCATGTAGATCGAGATCGCCGGGGTGGCGTTCACACCCACCAGCTCGCGAAATTCGGTCGTCCCAAAGCGGTCCATACGTACTCCTTCATCCGTTGGATTGATGTGAGGCTTCCCACCACCGCCTCCGACGCCTCCCTGGCGCTCTCGAAGTTGTAAGACCGAAGCCCCCCACGGCAAGCCACACAGCGCCGCATCCCCCTTTCATTTCAAGACGTTACACGCCCCATCCGCCCCTCCCCCTCCCCTCCTAAAAGCCCCCGAACATCGCTCAGGCCAAGGGCTCCGCGCTCGCGCCCTCGCGCGATCCACGCTCCAGGCTCTCCCCCCTCCCCGACCCCGGGATACCCTCCAGGCGCACCGGCGTCTCCAGGTAGAGCGACTGGCTCGGGAAGGCAAACGAGCCGCCCTCTTCCTCCACGATATCCATCATTTCAAAAAAGAGCCGCTCGCGGATCGCGTGCCACTGATACCAGTTTGTGGCTCGCGCAAAGCAATGCACATAGATATCCAGCGAGCTGGCCCCGAACCCGGCAAAGCTCACCACGAACTGCTCGTGGACCACCTCGTCATCGTCGCGCAGAAGCTCCCGAATGCGTCCGATAATGCGCTCAATCGCCGCCTTCGACGTCCCATAGGTCATACCCAGGGTCGTCGAGATCGCGATCACCCCCTCTTTGCTAAGATTCGCCACCGCCGTCGTGGCGATATCGGCGTTGGGCACCGTGATGATCGTCCGATCAAAAGTGCGAATCTGCGTGGAGCGAAGCCCGATCTCCACCACGCGCCCCTCCCCGTGTTCCGACTCCACCAGATCACCTATCGAAAAGGGGCGGTCCGTCAGGATCATCACCGAACCAAACCAGTTCGAGAGCGTCGACTGCGCCGCCAACGCAAACGCAAGCCCCCCAAGGCCCAGACCGGCAATGAGACTGGTCACATCGTAGCCCCACTGCTGGATCACGGTGATCACCATCACCACCAGCACCGCCAGACGCATCACCCGCTTTAAGAGCGGCACCAGATGATCGTCGATGCCCGAATCCGTCCGCCGGGCCAGCACCTCCAGATAAGCCCCGATGGCGTCCACAACGTTGAAGATCATCCAGGCCACAAAAACCGTGCCCATCGTCTGCAGCACCAGCACCGTGACCTGATGCAGCGCCTCGGGCACCTGCAAAATCAGCACCGCCGCATAGGTCGCGATCAGGTTAAAGAGCCAGCCCAGGGGCTTTCGAATCGCGGCGAGCAGGCGATCGTCGACATCGGTCTCGGTGCGCGCGGCCAACTTCTCCAGCGGCCGCATCAAGCGATCGAGCAGGGTCGTGCGCATCAGGATGCCCGCCATCAACACCACACACGCAAGCCCCACCCGCCACAGCGCAATATCCAGCACGTCGAGCGCCATCACATCATCGATCACCGCCTCATAGCTCGGCAGCGGCGAATGACCGGGCGCTTCACCCTCGGCCGCGCCGCTCTCCCGGGCCTCCTGGGCAAAGGCGCCACGCGCGCTCAGACACACCCATACCCAGCTCGCCACACCCAACGTCATCGCTCGACTTAACATGCTGCGCGTCCCTTGCATGGCTGTTGCTCCGCTCACGTGTCGGCTTCAAAATATTATGCATTCAAAACGTCTTCCCACGCCGGCCCTGGCTTCAACCATCGCGCCGGAACGAACACAAATCGACCATCCAGGCGAAAGAGGTCAAAGGGATGATGCAGCACCTCATAAATCCATTCGCCAACATCAACACCATAACTTGCGGCTTCTCGAGCATCCTTCACCACAAAAATCTCCGCATACACCAGCGCGACACGGCCGGGCCCAAACGCCTCGGGCGCCTCATCTTTTATGATGACAAGATCCCCCCATCGATAGTCTGGCAGCGAGCGAAATATCGCCTCGGCTTCGTCTTTTCGGCAATGGCGCAACGCATCCGCTTCTTGATGAAGCAAATACGGCACGTCCTGCGCAAGACCACAGTACATGGCTAAAAACGCACAATAGTTCTCCAGAAGCTCTGGCACCCTCCCCTCGTTGCGTAAAAGATAGGTAAAGGTGCGACTTATCAGCCACATGGGAAGATCGCACCAAAACGTCGCGTCCAACAGGTTTCGAAACTCACCGGGATCGTCTACGTGCTCCCATGCCCAGATTAGGTCCAGGAAAACAGCTTCCTCTTCACCTTTCGTCGAGAAAAAACCTGTATTCAGCCGCCTACTATAGCGCTCGGCGATGGTGAGTAGGTCATCAGGCATAAGAGAGCTCGACGCGTTGGTAAATCCTGATAAAGGCCCCATCCCCAAATCCCGGACACAAAAAAACCAGCACCTTTTCAGGTCCTGGTCTTTTTGATGATGCGGAAGGGGGGAGTCGAACCCCCACGGGCTTTTACGCCCACTGGATCCTTAGTCCAGCGCGTCTACCAATTCCGCCACTTCCGCCCGCTGCGTCGGGGTTTCCCCCTCAGCGAGTGAGACGGTGTATAGGCAGACGCTCCGAGAGTGTCAATCAAAAAAACGCACGTCGTTCATAAAAGTTCTGGCGCCCCCGAGCAGCGACCTGCTCCCACGGCCACCTGCCCCACCGTCAAACCGGCCAAACGAACGGCCTAAACCGCTGAAACACAATAGAAAAACACCCCTCGCCCCGTAGATCCGCACTGCAAAAACGTGTTTGGTGAGCCAGATAAGGGCCGGCGTTGTTTCAAACGCGCGCAGGCGCTAGGATCCTCGCACTTTGACTGGCACCTTTTCTCGGCGGCCTCACCGCCCCTGCTTGGAGTCTTTTGTGCGATCTTCCAACCTTCCCCACCTCCTCGCCGCACTGATCATTGCGCTGGCCGGTCTCACGGCGTGTTCCGAGCCTGACGGCCCCGCCGACACCCCCGACGCCACCGACGAAGACACCGACATCGACGATGTCGGTCCCGACGCCGACGCCGGGCCACAGAGCTGCGAGTTCCAGTCGGAGTGCGCCCCGGGAACCTACTGCGACACCGAGGCCGGCGAATGCGTTCCTGCCCCGGAGTGCGGTCGCCGCGACCAGTGGGCCTCCTGCGTGAACGCGTTTGCCGAGATCGCTCCCGACCTTGCCCGCCGCACCAGCTGCATTGAGAGCACATGCGTGGTGCACTGCGCGCTCGATTCGCACTGCCCCGCCGGCAACGTCTGCACCGACAACGGCAATTGCCTTCCCTTCACCGGCGAACTCACCGGCGAACACCCCGGCGGCGATACGCCGGCGCCCCTTCAAGCCGGCGTGGCGAACGTGCTGATGAAGTTCCCGATCGGCCTCTCGATGGGCGGCTACGGCAGTCGCGCAGCCTTTAACGCCGGGCGATACGCCGAGTCGCTGCGTCCCAGTCGCGGCCAGATGCACGGCCTCTACGCCCGTGGCCTGGCCCTCGACGATGGCACCCGCCAGCTGGTGCTCCTGCGTGCGCCGATCATCTTCCCCTCCGGCGCTCTGCACGAAGCGGTGGCACGCCGACTTCAGGAGGAAACCGGCCGCGACTGGCGCTCAAGCCTGGTGCTCAGCGGCACGCACACCCACTCCGGCCCTGGCCGTCACTGGCATTTGCCCGCCGGCGAAGAGGCCCCCATCCCGCTCGGCACCCTCGGGACCGATGAGTTCCACCAGGAGGCCTTCGACTGGCTCACCGACTCCTTCACCGAGGCCGCCCTGGCCGCCCTCAATGACCTCGCCCCCGCCCGCATGGGCTGGGATGTTGTTGAGAGCTTCGACGTCGACGACGTCATCTCCAGCGACCGCTGGGGCGCCACCCCGGCCTTTGATGATAACCGCGTACTGATGCTCCGCGTCGACGATCTTGAGGGCAACCCACGCGGCGTGCTGGTGAGCTTCGGCAGCCATGGCACCCATAACTCCGGCGACTACATGACCGGGGATGCCCTGGCCGGCGTGGAGCGCGGGCTGGAGAAAGCGCTCGGCCAACACTACGACCGCCACGTGCCGGTGATGTACTTCAACCAGAACGGCGGCACGATGTCGCCCCGCGGCGACCGCTACGGCCACCGCGGCCCCCAGATCTTCGAGCGCATTGGCGAGCATTTCGCCGAGCGCGTCATCGAGCCCCTCACCCAGATGGAGACCACCACCGAGTGGAGTTTCAACGGCCACACCCAGCGCTTCTCCATTCAAGTGGACGATCTGGGCTATGAGCCTGGCGAATTTGCCATGGAAAACAGCCCCACCCACGAGGGCGAATTCTACCACGGCGCCTTCCAATGCGATCTTCCCGAAGATGACGATCCGTCGACCCATGCCGAACCCGGCGAATTTGGCTGCATGGGCATCCACCAGATCGCCTTCCACCGCCCGGTGACCCTCTTTGGCAAAAGCCAGCTCACCGCGCTGCAGCTCAACGACCTGACCATCGTCACCATGCCCGGAGAACTCGCCATGGAGCTGGGCTGGGACATCCAGCGCGCGCTTCGCGACGCCTGGGGCATTGACCCCTTCAACTCCTTCACCTGGGGCTATGCTCAAGATCACCTGCTCTACCTCTCGCCGACCAACGTGCGTGGCGAGCGCCCCCCCTTCCCGGGCCACTCTCTGGTGGGCGATCTCGATGACTACCCCGACTTCACCTTCAGCTTCCTGCAAGGCGGCTACGAAGCGCAGATGGGCACCTGGGGCTACAAATTCGGCGACTACCTTGTTGATCGCGCCGTGGAGGCCGTGGGCATCATGCGCGGCGAAGATGTCACGGTGAGCGTGCCGGTGCCCCTTCCCGATGAGTTTGCTCCCACGGGACAACCCAACTTCCCGATGGACCCGAGCGACCCCGACGATGTGGGCCGCATCATCGATCAGCCCCCCGCTCAGGTGGAGCGCCGCCAGCCGATTGATATCACCTGGCGCGGTGGTGACCCGGGCGCCGAGATGTTCCAGGCCCCGCGTATCGCGCTGGAACGTGCCGACGGTGAAGGCGGCTTTGAGCCTGTCCTCCTCCCCAGCCGCGCGCCCTACGATAACCGCGAGTCCGTCTTCATGACCCGCATCCGCCAGGGCGAAGACGACGCCTGGGAGTGGGGCGCCTACTGGGAAGAAACCAAAGATTTCCCCCTGGGCACCTACCGCTTCCTGATCGAAGGCCACTACCTCAACGCCGACTCTGGCGAGCGCACTCCTTACAGCGCCACCACCAATACCTTCGAGATCGTGCCCTCCACCGCCATGACCATCGACCAGATCGAGGTCCTCAGCCCCACCACCTTCAGCGCGCGCCTCGCCTACCCGGCAGCCGGCGAAGTGTTGACGTCGGGTCCGGCCGGAGATCGCGCCAAACTCATCGGCTCCTTCCGCATGCATCATCCCGAAGTTGCCGCCGGCCTTCCCATCCCGGTCATGGCCGATACCGAGTTCAACACTTTTACCGGCGAAGTTCGCCAGGGCGAGAGCGCGCTTAACTTCACAGAAGTAACGGTGTCCACCGAGCTTGAGACGGTCGAAGGCCGCAGCAACGTGCCCGTCACCCGCGTCATCGTCACCCTCGACGGCGCGTTGAGCGAGGGCGAGGCCGACTTCGACCTTCAACTCACCGACACTCTCAGTAACAACGGCGAGCTTCTCACCACCCTGAGCGTGGATCTTCCATGAGCCTTCTTAATCACCGCACCGCCTGGCTGGCGGTGGGGTTCAGCCTGACGCTTGGCATCGGCTGCAAAAACCCCACCGCCAATGCCCCGCCCCCCAAACCCACCATCGAAGATGCTCTGGGTCTGTGGGCCATCCATGCCTACCGTCTCGACGAGCAGGGCTGTATCCCGCAGCCTGCTCAGGCGCCTTTGGCCGGCGTTGAGGCGCGCCGCTCCACTCCTGATGCCGAGCCAAACGCCGAGGCCGCCGCTGAGATCGGCGCCGAGGCTGCAACGGCATCGCCCTCTCAGAGCCTGGAGTTGGCTGATTGTTCCGACTTCTCCAGCTGCGCCGAGCCTACTCGCCCCGAAGATCGCCTCACGTGGAACCATGACGACGCCACGGCCAGCGCCAGCTACGCCTACGCGTCGCCTGCCACCCGCGGCGATCTGGAAAGCTGGTGCCGGGTCGGCCGCATCGACTCCGAGTTTATCCTCGACGGTCCCTCCGCTCGGCACACCCGCCAGCGCTACGAAACCCTCATAGTCCTCGAAGGCGATCTGGAGTGTACCCCGCAACTCGCCAGCGATCTGGGCGATGAGACCCCCTGCGTCACCTCCGAGGTCTTTGAGCTTGTTCCCTACGAGCCCATCCCCGAAGCCAACCCGGCCTCGGCCAACGAACCCGAAGCCTCGCTCGACTGAAGTCCTCTTCGTTCCAGGAGCCTGAACGACCTCCCGAGTGCGACACTACGCAGATCTTCACATGCCCCTGGAACAAAGAAGCCCCGGCAGCGTCAGCTGCCGGGGCTTCTTTGCTTTGCGGGTGCCTCAGGGCGTCCTGAGAGCGGGCGCAAACTCACGCCCGCCCTCCCCGCTCTCACTCACACTGCCCGCTGGCCGAGCAGCTCAGACCGCTGGGGCAGTCGCAGTCGTCATCACACTGCGCCACACTGCCGGAGGGCTGCTCGCACAGGCCGGTATCCATGTCGCAGACCTGACCGTTACCGCACTGCTGGTTGCAACTGCAGGGCGTCTCGCAGCTTCCGTCGACGCAGATCTCGTTGCGGGCGCACTCGGCGGTCGCGCGGCATTCTACGTTGGGATCTTTGACGCAGTAGTTGAGGCTCGAGCAGATGAACCCTTCACCGCACTCCGCGTTGCTCTGGCAGGAAGGCTCACAGGAGGCCTCCACGCAGATGTTGCCCGCGGCGCAATCACCGCTGCGACGACACTCCACAACCTCACACAGCCCCTGGCGGCAGCGCTCGTTGGCGCCACACTGCGCGTCATCGGAGCAGGTCGCCTGGCACTGACCGTCGACGCAGCGCGCATCCGAATCGCACTCTTCATTGAAGATGCAGCTCTCATTCTGACGCACGCACTCGCCATCGATGCAGATCTCGCTCGACGAGCAGTCGTTGCGATCCACACACTCCGGCGCGTCCACAGCCACGCAGCTCAAATTGCGGCAGACTTGCCCGTTGGGGCAGGGGTTGTTCGTTCCACACTCCGCGCTCTGCGGCCCAACACATTCGTTATTCACGCAGCTCTCACCGAGCTGACAGTCGTTGGCCCGAACACACTCCAGCTCCGGCGAGGGGTTGCACGTGCGCCGGTTGTTCTCGCTCAGGTCAGGCAGGCACTGCGACGGCACCCCGGTCTCGCCACTGATGTTGACGCAGCTAAACCCGGCGGGACACTCGTGGTTGTAGTCGCAGATGCGCCCGCAGACCTTCTCACCCGTGTTGCTGGCCTGGTCGTAGTTGAGGCGAATGCACAGCGCGCCTTCTTCCACACAATCGGCCGACGACTCACACGCCTGGCAAAGCCCCGACTCCCCACGCACATCGGTATCGGCCGCCTCGCAGCGGTTGCCCACGCAGATCTGCCCCTGGCCACACTCCACATCGCTGTAGCACTCCACCGACTCCCACGGGTCCGTGTAGGGGTCGTCGGGGTAGTATGTCTCATCACAGGTCGTGGTGCAGGTCGTCTCAGTCCAGTACTCGTCCCAGCACTGCCAGGCGTCGCAATAGGTCTGGACCATCTCGTAATCGTAACAATCCACGTTGCAATCGTCGTCGTGGTAATCGGTCTCCGAGACAATCAAACAGCCCGGCAGCAGCGCCGCGACCACCAGCGTCGCTAACAGTCTCCACATCGCGTTGGCGTTCATCTTCTCTCTCCTCATCGTTTTGGCGTGTGGCCGGCTGGCCAAAAAGCTCGCTCGGTGTCTCGGTTTACATCGTCGGCACCCTTATCGACGACGCCCTGATTTTCTTTATTCAATCCGATCTTCATTCTGATCGCCACCATGGCGCGTTCGGTCGCACACCCACCTTAACATCTTCTTACATACGCACGCAGACGTCGCGACCTCCCGCGCGCCCCCCGAGATCGGATCGAGAGAAGCGTGGTGCCGCAGGGGTTTTCACGATCCCTCGCCACCACACCGCACGTTGATTCCCCGCGTGACGAAAAGACTTCGACACCGATCCCCCTACTGGCAGTCAGGGAGTCCGGGAGCCGCCACCGGACCTTCTGCGCCTCTCTCCTCCCTTTTTTTCACGTGGATTTCATCGATATCGCTCTTTATCTCTCAACCTTTTGACGCTTCTCCTACAGTTCGCTACCCTTGCGCAGTTGCGAGATAGTCTCGGGATCACCTGTGCAGCGCACACGAACCGAAACTCACGTCTCACAGCCGGTGTTCACGTTCACTGACCCACGCTTGCCGACGGATAGATTCATGATCCAGCCCCCATTCTTCGCCCACCGCCCCTCCGGTCTGACGCTGCTCCTGAGTGTCTTCCTCTCCCTCGTGCTCTTCGCCTGTGGCGACGACGATGGCGACGGCAACATCACCGGCACCGACGCAGCTACCCTCACCGTCAACCCCACCCAGCTCAACTTCGAGCAGGTGGCCATTGACGACTCCATCGCCGAACTCATCGTCATTGAGAACACCGGCGCGGCCACCCTCACGGTCGATAACTTCCAGATTCAGGGCGAAAACGCCTCGGCCTTCAGCCTGGCCGAAGGCACCCCCTCCTCGTTGCGACTGGCACCCAACGAGCTCGCCGAAATCTACGTACAGTACGCCCCCACGGCTATCGCAGCCTCCAGCGGCGTACTCAACATGCGCTCCAACGACCCCTCCCGGCAGTCCTTCAACGTGGAGCTGCGCGCCGACGCGCCCTCCCCACAGATCTTCACCCCCGAGATCGTCACCTTCGCCCGCACTCCCGAAGGCTCCGAAGAGTGGCGCGTCACCGAGATCGCCAACATCGGCTATGCTCCCCTTGAGATCGACTCCATCGTGCTCGACGGTCACTCCGACTTCTCCATCACCTACCCCCAGCCCACCGGCGAGGAGGAAGAAGGGCAGTTCCCCGACCGCGCCAACGACACCACGGTGGCCCCGGATCTTATTCTGCCGGGTGAGTCCGTCATGGTCCGCGTGATCTTCCTGCCCACCAGCTCGGACTTCCGTACCGCCGAGATCACCATCGAGAGCAACGACGCGGCCTCACCGCGCACCAAAGTGCTCATCTCCGCCAACAGCGATGCCCCCTGCCTGGAAGTCGACGAAGAGATCAACTTCGGTCAGGCCTCCATCGACAACATCGCCCGCCGCACCGTCACCGTCACAAACTGCAGCGCCATCGCCGAGCTGGTCATCGGCAAGATCGAGTTTGAAGATGACGCCGGCGTCTTTGACGTGGCCGAGTCCAGCCTCCCCGGCAACCTCTCGACCGACGGCGTCGCCAACATCGGCCCGCGTCAGAGCGCAAACTTCGTGCTCACCTACGCTCCGCTCGAAGAAGTCCTCAATGAAGGCGTGCTCAAGATCACCAGCAACGACGCCGCCCGCCAGAATACCTACGTCGACGTCGTCGGACAGGGCTCGCTTCTGACCTGCCCCAACGCCCGCGCCCGCGCCCGCGTCCAGGGCACCAGCCGCTGGTTCGACGCCTCCGAAGGCATCGTCGCAAGCCCCCTGGCCACCATCGAGCTCGACGGCAGCCTTTCTGACGATCCCGACGGCACCCAGGTTACCTACGAATGGTCGCTACGCGACAAGCCGCTCAGCGCCCAGACCCAGATCTCGCCATCCATCACCTCCGAATCGCCCACCCTCTGGCTCCCCTACGCTGGCCGCTACGTCGTCGAACTCACCGTCTACGACGGCGCAGGTCTCACCTCCTGCGAGCCCGCCGAATTCTTCATCGACGTCGTCCCCGGTGGCGACATCTGGGTGGAACTCGCCTGGGAAACCGTCTCGGGCGCCAGAACTGATATGGATCTTCACTACCTCAACCTGGAGAACGCCGACCGGTGGAACTCCCGCCCCTGGGATGTCTACTACGGTAACCGTAACCCGACCTGGAATGACGGCAGCGAGACCAGCCTGGACCGCGATGACCTCTGCTGCGGTGGCCCTGAGAACGTCAACCACAATGACGCCGTTGCCGGTGATTACGCCGTGGGTGTCTACTTCTACAGCGGCGGCGGGGGCGGCACCGACGTCACCGTCAACATCTACCTGGGCGGCAGCCTCGCCCAGACCCAGAACCGGCGTATGAATGCCAGCCCCGAGTTCTGGTATGTCGCCGACATCGGCATCCCGCAGTTCAGCGTGACCGTTTACGATGAGCTCTTCCCCAACGGGTATCCCTCACTCTAAACGCAACACGTTCTCCCATTTGGGAAGCATAAAACCTGTGACGCGAAGAAGGCCGAAGTCATCGACTTCGGCCTTCTTCTTTCTACAAGCGATGCGACTTAAAACATACATTCCGACGCGCACTTGCGGACCTCTCCCGCAAGACTGAATGACGATTCAGCGCGAAGATTGACTCGCCATGACGCGCTCCCTATAGTTTTCCCTCCTGACTCACGCCTTCTGGCTCCAGCTCGTTACGCTACCACGCTCGGGCGAGCGTATTTACGGCCCGAATCGCACGATCAGGCCAGGACATTCGATCGTGTCGTAAACATCAATGGACAGCGCTCCACTTAGAAGACCGACTGACATAACTTTGCCGATGGATACATTCATGATTCCCATTCTTCGCCACTCGTGCCCCTCCGGTCTGACGCTGCTCCTGAGTGTCTTCCTCTCCCTCGCGCTCTTTGCCTGCAACGATGACCAGGGCAACGGCACCATTACCGGCACCGACGCAGCTACCCTCACCGTCAACCCCACCCAGCTCAACTTCGAGCAGGTGGCCATTGACGACTCCATCGCCGAACTCATCGTCATTGAGAACACCGGCGCGGCCACCCTCACGGTCGACACCTTCCAGATTCAGGGCGAAAACGCCTCGGCCTTCAGCCTGGCCGAAGGCACCCCCTCCTCGTTGCGACTGGCACCCAGCGAGCTCGCTGAAATCTATGTAGAATACGCCCCCACGGCTATCGCAGCCTCCAGCGGCGTACTCAACATGCGCTCCAACGACCCCTCCCGGCAGTCCTTCAACGTGGAGCTGCGCGCCGACGCGCCCTCCCCACAAATCTTCACCCCCGAGATCGTCACCTTCGCCCGCACTCCTGAGGGAAGCGAAGACTGGCGCATCACCGAGATCGCCAACATCGGCTACGCCCCCCTCGAAATCTCATCCATCGTGCTCGATGGCCATTCCGACTTCTCCATCACCTACCCCCAGCCCACCGGCGAGGAGGAAGAAGGGCAGTTCCCCGACCGCGCCAACGACACCACCGTGGCCCCCGACGTCATTCTTCCCGGAAAATCCGTCATGGTCCGCGTGATCTTCCTGCCCACCAGCTCGGACTTCCGTACCGCCGAGATCACCATCGAGAGCAACGACGAAGCCTCTCCGCGCACCAAAGTGCTCATCTCCGCCAACAGCGATGCCCCCTGCCTGGAAGTCGACGAAGAGATCAACTTCGGTCAGGCCTCCATCGACAACATCGCCCGCCGCACGGTCACCATCACAAACTGCAGCGCCATCGCCGAGCTGGTCATCGGCAAGATCGAGTTTGAAGATGACGCCGGCGTCTTTGACGTGGCCGAGTCCAGCCTCCCCGGCAACCTCTCGACCGACGGCGTCGCCAACATCGGCCCGCGTCAGAGCGCAAACTTCGTGCTCACCTACGCTCCGCTCGAAGAAGTCCTCAATGAAGGCGTGCTCAAGATCACCAGCAACGACGCCGCCCGCCAGAATACCTACGTCGACGTCATCGGACAGGGCTCGCTTCTGACCTGCCCCAACGCCCGCGCCCGCGCCCGCGTTCAGGGCACCAGCCGCTGGTTCGACGCCTCCGAAGGCATTGTCGCAAGCCCCCTGGCTACCATCGAGCTCGACGGCAGCCTTTCTGACGATCCCGATGGCACCCAGGTTACCTACGAATGGTCGCTACGCGACAAGCCGCTCAGCGCCCAGACCCAGATCTCGCCATCCATAACCTCCGAGTCTCCCACCCTCTGGCTCCCCTACGCTGGCCGCTACGTCGTCGAACTCACCGTCTACGACGGCGCAGGGCTCACCTCCTGCGAGCCCTCCGAGCTCTTTATCGACGTCGTCCCCGGTGGCGACATCTGGGTGGAGCTGGCCTGGGAAATGCCCACCGGCGCCGGTACCGACCTCGACCTCCACTACCTCCACACACAGAACGCTGACGGATGGAACGACAGCAACTGGGATGTCTATTGGTCAAACCGCTCCCCCTCGTGGGGCGATGGCAGCACCGTGAGTCTTGATCATGATGACACCTGTTGGACCTGGCCCTGCGGCGGTCCGGAAAACGTCAACCACGACGACGCTGTCGCCGGCAGCTACGCCGTGGGTGTGTACTACTTCCCCGGCACCTCCGACGGCGATTACCCCACTGACGCCATCATCAACATCTACCTGGGCGGCACCCTGGCTCAAACCTTCGAGCGCCGCATGAGCAACCAGGAAGAGTTCTGGCATGTTGCCGATATCGGGATCCCCGAGTTCAGCGTGACCACCGTCGACGAGCTCACCGACCGGATGCCCGGTCGATAACCCCCCCTTTCAAAAACAGCCGCCCCGATTTTGGAGAAGGCCGAAGTCATCGACTTCGGCCTTCTCTTTTCGACCACACAACCCTACAGATCATCATAAGGGCGACGATCCTCGCCACCTGATGAATCCGAATTCATTCCCCAAAAGATTGACGCAAGCTCAAGCTCTGCCTATAGTTTCGCCTCTGACTCAGGTTTGCGTGGCTGCGATGTGCTCCGGCCTCCTCCTCATCCGATGACGGCCTGGCTTATGTGTGCCGGCGATAATGCCGCCTCAATACGAACGAAGGACGACCACCATGAAGCGACCCTCCCCCTCCTACTTGCGCGACGGTAAGAACCTGCTGCTGCTGGCGCTGGCCTTGCTCTTCGTCGTCGGCACCACCGCTTGTGGTGAAGATAGCATCTCAAGCGGTGACCCCGCCGCCTTCTCGCTGAATCCCAACCCCATCTCCTTCCAGCAGATCGCGTTGGGCGAAGAGAGCGCTGAGACGATCGTCATCGGCAACAGCGGCGACGGACCTCTGCGCATCACCAGCATCGAAATCCTGCAGAGCGGGAGTGCTTCGATTGATGCCTTCTACCCCGGTAACAAATGGCCCGAGGGCACGCTAGAGGTCGCTCCCAACTCCGAATACGACTTCCAGCTGATCTATCGCCCCGAGCAGCCCATCACCTATGGTGGGATTTTACGCCTGGTCACCAACGATACCTCGGTGGGCAACCAGGGCACCGTGGATGTCAACATCCGCACCCAGGGCCTCAACCCCGAGATCTTCTCGCCGCCCACCATCAGCTTCCCTCGCGTGCCCGCGGGACAGGAAGAGTGGAAGTTGGCTCAGGTGGCCAACATCGGCCAGGCTCCTCTGCTCATCGACGATATCGTGATGGGCGGCAACAGCGAATTCCGCGTCAGCTTCCCCGGTGCGCGCGACGGCGACGGCGTGCTGCCTCCCCCGGAACAGGACACCACCGACTTCCCCTCCGAGTTGGCCCCCGACGAGTCCTTCGAGATGCGCGTGTGGTTCAATCCGGCCACCGACGATCCCACCACCGGTGAGATCACCATCTACAGCAACGACCCCAGCCGTGGGGAGTTCCGCATTAACCTCAACGGCAACAGCGGCTCGGCCTGCATCGCCGTGACCGATGAGGACGGCATCGACTTCAACATCGCCTCCCTCGACCGCGCCACCAACCGCACCATCACCATCAGCAACTGCTCGCCAGGCTCCGCGCTCAACGTCAGCGAAATTTCGCTCAACGACGACGGCGGCGGCACCTTCAGCCTGCGCCCCGAGAGCCTTCCGGAGCTGCCGATCACTCTACTGCCCCGCGAGTCCTCCAACTTCGTGCTCACCTACACCCCCACCGAAGTAAGCACTCATGAGGGCGAGCTGCGCATCCTCTCGGATGACCCGGCCAAATCCGTGCTGGAGATTCCCCTGATGGGTCAGGGCTCCGACTCGGTCTGCCCCATCGCCGTAGCGACCGCCACCATCCAGGGTTCCAACCGCTACCAGACAGAGCTCGCCGCCAGCCCCCTGGAGACCATCCAGCTCAACGGCTCCGACTCCTCCGACCCCGACGGTACCAACATCACCTACGAGTGGAGCGTGATCTCGCGCCCGGTCGGCTCGCTCTCCCAGCTGCAGCCGTCCACGGCCAACGCCCAGCCCACCCTCTGGCTCGACATCGCTGGCACCTACGAAGTGGAGCTGGTGGTCTACGATGAGCTCGGCATGGCCTCCTGCGAATCCGCCATCGTGCGCATCAACGCCGTGCCCGAAGACGACGTCCACATCCAGCTGACCTGGACCATCCCCAACGTGCCCAACCCGCAGGCCAACATGCGCGGCACCGACCTTGACCTCCACTACCTCAGCTCAACCGGCACCTGGGGGAGCATGGATGGGTCCTCCATCTGGTACAATTACAAAGTAGGACGTGTGGGCACCCAGTTGGCTGGTGCTTCGCTGGATATCGACGACCTTTATGGTGTTGCTCCTGAGAACATCAACCATAACGATCCGGGCCAGGGCCTGGCCTACTCCGTCGGCGTTCACTACTATAACGCCAACGGTAACGGCGCCTCGCTTGCCACGGTTCGCTACTACCTCAGCCAACAGCTCGTGTACGAATACCGCGACAAGCCTCTGACTCAAGCCAAGCAGTTCTGGTACGTCGGCGGCATCGTGTGGAACACCCCGCCCACCGTCTTCGTGCGCGATGAGATCTTGTCAATTCCCACGCTGCGCTGATAGCCATCAAACACGCTTGCCTTCGGCAAGCGTGCTGGCCATGATTCGGGCGCCCTCCCCTGTGCGGGAGCGGCGCCCGCGTCGTTTCTTGGCGCACCCTGATCTCGCTAACTGACTGCCCCCCTTAACGTGATGGAGTCTTCTATGAGCACCTCCGAGGTGATGATTCGCATGCGCATCGGCATGGAGCAGGTTCACTACGCCGGCGACCTTGTCGACGGCGCCATGATGCTCAAACTCTTTGGTGACGTGGCCACCGAACTGCTCATCCGCCACGATGGCGACGAGGGCCTCTTCCGCGCCTACGACTCGGTAGAATTCCTGGCCCCGGTCCAGGCCGGTGACTACATCGAAGCGGTCGGCAGCATCACCCACGTGGGCAACTCCAGCCGCAAGATGCAGTTTGAAGCTCGCAAGGTTATTCGGCTCACCGGCAACCCCGACAACCCCGCCGAAGCCGAGGTGCTCGACGAACCCATCGTCGTCTGCCGTGCCACCGGCACCTGCGTGGTCCCCGTCGATCGCCAGCGCCGCTGAACCTCTGCCCACCTTTAAGACGAGCCCATCATGAGCGAAGCCAAACCCCTGATCATCACCGCCGCCGTCGTAGGTGCTGAGGTGATGCGCGAACACACCCCACATGTGCCCTATACCCCGGTGGAGATCGCCGAGGAGGCCGCCCGCTGCCGCCAGGCCGGCGCAGCCATGGTTCATGTGCACGGCCGCCTCGACGACGGCACTCCCACCCAGGATCGTGCCACCTTTGAATCGATCCTCAACGAGACTCGCCAGCGCACTGACGCCCTCGTGCAGTTCTCCACAGGTGGCGCGGTCTGGATGAGCGTCGATGAGCGCATTGAGGGCCTCGACCTGCGTCCCGATATGGCCACGCTTACCACCGGCACGGTCAACTTCGGCGACGACGTCTTCATGAACTCCCTGCCGATGATCCGCCAGATCGCCTCTCGCCAGCGCGAGCTCGGTATCGTCCCCGAGATCGAGGTCTTCGACACCGGCATGGTCGACACCGCCCTCAACCTCCTCAAAGAAGGCGTCGTCACCGCCCCCCTGCACTTTGATTTCGTGCTCGGTGTGCCCGGAGCCATGGGCGCTCGCGACGAAAACCTGCGCTTTCTCGTCGAGATGCTCCCCGAGGGCGCCACCTGGTCAGTCGCCGGCATCGGCCGCCACCAGCTCCCCCTGGCCGAACTCGCTATCGCCATGGGCGGCCACGTGCGCGTGGGCCTCGAAGACAACATCTACCTCTCACGTGGCGTCCTCGCAAAAGGCTCCTATGAGCTCGTCGAGCGCGTCGCCGAGCTCGCCGCAGCCGCAGGTCGTCCTCTGGCCACTCCGGCCGAGGCTCGCCAGCTTCTTCAACTCGATCGCTTTCAGAGTTTCTGAGCGATCGCGATCGCATTTCAGCCCCTATTCTCGCGCTAAAAAGGCCTTGCAAATTGCCAGATTGCGCGTAAATAGAGATTGACACGCGATCTGGCCAGCCCTATTCTCGGCCACGATTCGCAGTCCGAAGTCCATGGATACTCACTCAACCCGCATCCTGATAGTTCGCGAGTTGAAGCTGGGTTGGAATGGTTTAAGCCACGTTCTCACCTTAATTTCTGTTTTAAGGGGATCACCATGACGAAGTCCGATCTGATCAACGCCGTTAACGCTGCTGCTGCCGAGAAAGGCATCGAACTCACCAAAAAAGACACCGGTGAGCTCATCGACATCCTCTTTGACACGGTCTCCACGACCATCAAGGAAGATGAGCGTTTCTCCTACCCCAACTTCGGCACCTTCAGCGTCAAGCACCGCAAAGCGCGCGAAGGCCGTAACCCGCGCACCGGCAACACCATCAAGATCCCGGCGTCCTACTCGGTGGGCTTCAAGCCGGCGCCCAGCCTCAAAGACCTGGTCAACGAGAAGTAAGACCAGCCTTTGAGCAAGAGCGCGCCGCTCGCCAGTGGTGAGCACCTCGCGTTCTAAAAAGCTCTTAAGCCCCCTCCCGCATCTCGGGAGGGGGCTTTTTTTCTCTGCCTGCACCTCCCCGCAGAATTCGCCACAAGGCCCGGCTTTCACCGGACCCGAGGCACGTTCCCTCGCCTCCCCCTCCGACTGTGCGCTCAGCTCAGATGACGCTCAACACCAGCATCACCACAGCCCACACCCCGATGTTGAGGACGAAGGGTTTGTCGCGCAGCATCATCTCAGTGGGGCTTCGTGCATCCTCGCGACGCACGATCTGGAAAAAGCGCGCCAGCCCCACCACCACCATGGGAATCGTCACCGGCAACCACACGCTGGCAAAGGGCGTGGCCACCGTCCGAAGTGGCTGGTCGGGCAGAGACGCCGTCAGCGTGTAGATGGTATAGGCCGCCGACGTCAGCCCCGAGCAGACAAGCATTCCGAAGTCCACGTTCTCCAACCGGTAGCTATCCAGCACTCGCCTCGTGCGCTCCACGCTGCCGCTTAAGTAGAGCGCCAGCTCATGGCGCCGCTTCCCAAGTCCCAGGTAAAGCGCCAGCAGAAAGGTGCAGGCGACAAGCCACTCCGAGACAACCACCGAGACCGCTGCCGCTCCGGCGAGCACGCGTAAAACGAAGCCGGTGGCGATGATAGCAACGTCCACAAACGCGTAGTGCTTCAACTTCATCGAGTAGGCCAGGTTCATCACCAGGTAGGTGCCCACAGCCGCCGCAAAAAGGGGCGCCAGCACATAGGAGCCCACCGCCGCGACAACTCCGATCACCACCAACGCCCGCCAGGCCAGCGCCTGCGGCAAAAGTCCCGAGGCGATCGGCCTATGGCGCTTGACCGGATGCTCCCGGTCGCGCTCCACATCCATCAGGTCGTTGAGCAGATACACCGTGCCCGCCGCCAGCGAAAAAAGCAGCGCCGCGGCCAGCGCCTTCATGCTGAGCACCGGGTCCGTGTACGCCTTGGCAAAGAAAAGCGGCGCGAGCACAAAGGCATTCTTGACCCATTGATGCGGGCGCAGACTCTTCCAAAGCCCGAGCCAGGGGCGCGCTTCAACGTGCTCGATAGGATGCTGGGCGGCCAGCGCCGCCGATGAGTTCTGCTCTGGCACAATCGGGTCCAGGTCTGATAAGTCAGGTTGGGTCGCGCGCGCGCGCCGGACGTCACATCTGCACTACCACAGATGCATCCCAAAGTTCTCTCCCGGCGCGATCGCCCTGTCGTAGAGCCATATCTTATGTCGCACCTGCAAGACTACAACCTCTGGGAGCTCACCGTGCTCGCGATCTACTTCGCGGTGCTTCTGCTCCTCTCGTTTTACGGCTCGCATCGCTACGTTATCGTGCGCCTGTATCGCAAGCACGCCAGCGGCCCCGATCCCGAACCCGCCGGGCGCTTCGCGCCCGAGGCGCTGCCGGTGGTCACCGTGCAGCTCCCCTCCTTTAACGAACGCTACGTCATTGAGCGCCTCATCGACGCGACCTGTCAGCTTGATTATCCCGCTGACCGCCTCGAGATCCAGGTCCTCGACGACTCCACCGACGACACTACCGAACTGGCCCGCGCCCGCGTTGCACACTGGCAGGAGCGTGGCGTCGACATCAAACTTCTCCACCGCAAAGATCGCCACGGCTACAAAGCCGGTGCCCTGGAAGCCGGTCTTAAGAGCGCCCGCGGCGAGTTTGTAGCGGTCTTCGACGCCGACTTCATTCCCCAGCCCGAGTTTTTGCGCCAGACCATCGACCACTTCACCGAACCCGATATCGGCATGGTGCAGGCACGCTGGGACTACCTCAACCGCGACTACAGCCTGCTGACCCGCGCCCAGGCCGTGCTCCTCGACGGCCATTTTGTGCTGGAGCACACCGCGCGCAACCGCTCCGGTCGTTTTTTCAACTTCAACGGAACCGCCGGCATCTGGCGCCGCCAGACCATCGAAGACGCCGGCGGCTGGGAGCATCACACGCTCACCGAAGATCTCGATCTCTCTTACCGGGCCCAACTCGCCGGCTGGCGCTTTCGCTTCCTTCGCGACGTCACCGTCGCAAGCGAGCTCCCCGTGGAGATGAACGCCTTCAAAAGCCAGCAGCACCGCTGGTCCAAAGGCGCGCTTCAGACCGCCTTTAAGGTGCTGCCTCGCGTGCTACGCTCCGACCTTCCCCGCAGCATCAAGCTCGAGGCCATCCACCACCTCACCGGCAACCTGGCCTATTTTTTGATGGTCATTCTGGCCTTGATCATGCCCATGGCCACGCTGGTGCGCGTACAGCAGGGCTGGCACGAGGTGCTCCTCTTCGATCTTCCGATCTTTTTGAGCGCCACCTTCTCGGTCTGCTATTTCTACTGGGTGAGCCAGCGCGAAGTGGGCCGCTCCCGCCTTGAGATCGTCCGCATGATGCCGGCGGTGCTGGGCCTGGGGATCGGCGTTTCACTCAACAACGCCAAAGGCGTTGTCGAGGTGCTGCTCGGCCACAAGACGCCCTTTGTGCGCACCCCCAAATATGCCATTGAGCGCCGCGGGGAGTCCTGGACAAAACGCATCTACCGCGGCGGCCTCAACGCCATGCCTGCGCTGGAGTTCGCGCTGGGAGCCTGGTTCACCTACGCCATCTACGTGGTGCTCGTCGATCCGGCCCACCCCTTTGGCAGCCTCCCCTTCTTGATGCTCTTTCAGTTCGGGTTCTTCTACGTAGCGTTCTTAAGCGTCACCCAGACCCTCGGCGGCCGCTCCGAACCCCACCGCTGATCCTCACTCCGCGTTCACCGACTGAACGTACCGGCGCGCTGCTCCGGCAACATCTTCAGCGCCGAAGAGGCCGCCGATAACGGCCACGCCCGTAAACCCCGCCTCCAGACAACGCCTCACATGCTCAGGCCGCACCCCGCCCAGCGCGTACACCGGTAGAGGGCTTGACGCGATCAAGCTCGCCCACGTGTTCAGGTCCACCTCCCCGCCATAATCCGGCTTGGACACGCTCGCGAAGATCGGGCTGAGTGTCACAAAATCAGCCCCGGCCTCACAGGCCCGGCGCAGCTCTTCGGCGTTGTGGCAGGAGACGCCCACCCGCGCGTCGTTGCGCAACATCGCTCGCACCCGGGCCACCTCGCCAACCTGCCTCCCCTTCAGGTGCACGCCCCCACAACCAAGGCTCGCCGCGCGCTCGGGGTGGGCATGCAACAACACCTCCGCTCCCGCCTGACGCCCCCTCGCCACCGCCCGCGCCACCTCGGCCCACAGCGCCTCTCGCGCCGCTTCATTCAGCCCCACAAGCGCGTCGCCCACCCGTACCGAGAGCATTCTGACGCCTCCGGCGAGCGCCGAGGCCACAACTTCCTCCAGGAAAAGCCCCCTGGCCTCGCAGAAGCCCACGTCAGCGATCGCATAAAGGCGCGAGGGTAGCGAATGCGCCATCGATTAACTCGTCGGCTCCGAGCCCACCGCACCCTCCAGGGGCGTGGAGGCCTGCGCATAAAAACGCCGCGGAATCCGCCCGGCCTCATAGGCCCAGCGCCCCGCTCGCACCGCGTCGCGAAAGGCTTTTGCCATCGTCACAGGCTTCCCCGCCCCGCTGATCGCGCTGTTCAAGAGCACCCCGTCGCAACCCAGCTCCATCGCCAGAGCGGCGTCCGAGGCCGTCCCCACGCCGGCGTCCACCAGCATCGGCACCTCCATAAACTCCCGGATGATCTGGAAGTTATACGGGTTGCGAATGCCCATCCCACTGCCGATGGGTGAGCCTAAGGGCATCACCGCGGCGCAGCCGATATCCTGGAGTTTGCGGGCCAGCACCGGATCATCATTGGTGTAGGCCATGACCACAAAGCCGTCTTCAACAAGCGTGCGCGCCGCCTTCAAAAGCTCTTCGCTATCGGGCAAAAGCGTCTGGTCGTCGGCAATAACCTCCAGCTTGATCAGATCGGTCTCCAGCGCCTCGCGGGCGAGCTGTGCGGTGAGCACGGCGTCGCGCGCCGTGTAGCACCCGGCGGTGTTGGGTAAGAGCGTGTAGCGCTCCATCAGGATCTCCAGGATCCCCGCCTCGCGCGACGCCTCGATATCCAGGCGGCGAATGCCCACGGTCACAAGCTCAGTCTCACTGGCCTCCAGCGCGTCGAGCATCACCTGGTAGTTCGCATAGCGGGCGGTGCCCACCAGCAGGCGGCTCTCAAAGGTGTAGGGGCCAACCTTCCAGGTCGAGCCTTCGGACTCACTCATCCTCTTCTCCTTGCGAAACGTCGACGTTCTTAAAAAGGTCGTGTGATCAACCGCCCTGGGTGGCGCGAATGATCTCCACGCTGGCACCGGCTTCGATCACAGGCTCCTGCCAGCGGCTGCGGGGCACCACCTGCTCGCCCACCGCCACCGCCACCCCCCGGGCGGCTTCCACACCCAGCTCCGAGAGCAACGCCTCTACCGAGAGGCTCACCTCGCTCACGATGTTCTCCACCTTGCCGTTGACCCGAATCTCCATCGCCTCCATCCTCCGCAACTATGAGGGGCAGTGTCGCATCGAAGCCGCCTCTAAAAAACTTCGCGCGCGCCTCAACGCGCGCTACACACATCCCTGAACATTGCTCCCGCGCACCCCCGGGCACCATGAGCTCCGAGACATCTCAAACATCCACGCGCTCCATCGGACGCCGCATGGGCATCGCTGCCTTGATCCTGGCGGTGAGCACCTTCTTGAGCCGCATCCTGGGTTTTCTGCGCGAAGCGGTCATCGTCTACACCCATGGTGCCAGCGCCACCACCGATGCCTATCAGGCCGCGTTCACCATGCCCGACATGATGAACTACGTGCTGGCCGGGGGCACACTCTCGATCACATTTATACCGCTCTTCTCGGCCTATGTCGCCTCCGATGACGAGGAGGGCGCCTGGCGACTCTTCTCCACCATCGCCACCACCATGGGCTCGGTGCTCGCCATCTTCATCGCGCTGGGCTACGTGCTGGCCCCACAGATCGTTCCCCTGCTCAACCCGGGGTTCAACGATCCGGAACAGCTCGATCTGGCCGTGAGCATGACTCGCATCGTGCTGCTCGCCCCGATGGCCTTTTATATCGGGGGGCTGATTCAGGGCTCGCTCTTTGTGCGCGAGATCTTCTGGCCCAGCGCCATCTCCCCGCTGATCTACAACCTCTGCATCATCGCCGGCGGCGTGCTCCTCGATCCCTGGTTTGGCATCAAGGGCTTTGCCATCGGCGTGGTCATTGGCGCCCTGCTCGGGCCGTTGGCCGTTCCGATGTGGGCGGCGCGCAATGAGGTGAAGTTCAAGGCCCGTTTTGCCCCCTTCGACCCCGACTTTCGAGCCTTTTTGCTGCTGACCTTACCGCTGATGGTGGGCGTAAGCCTTGTGACCGTCGATGAGTGGTTCCTCAAGTATTTTGGCTCTTTGCAGGGCGATGGAGCGATCACCTGGCTGGCCAACGCGCGCAAGCTGATGATGGTGATCTTCGCCATCATCGGTCAGGCCGCCGGCCAGGCCGCGCTCCCCTTCCTCACGCGTCTCTTCCACCAGGGCGAAGAAGAAGAGATGGGCCAGATGCTCTCCCGCAGCCTTCAGCGGGTGGGCTTTCTGGCGATGGTCGGCGCGGCTGGCTTGATCGTGGCCGCCTATCCGCTGGTCCACGCAATCTTTCGCCACGGAGAGTTCTCGGCCTCCGATGCTGACACCATGGCCGGGCTGCTGGTGGTCTTTGCCTGTGGTCTGTGGGCCTGGGCGGTGCAGACCCTTGCGGTACGCGGCTACTACGCACGCAAGAACACCCTCACACCGATGATCCTGGGCTCAATCACAGTGGCCCTGGCGGCGCCTCTCTACGCGATCTTCGGTGAATCTTTTGGCGTGCGCGGCCTGGCGATGGCCACCACCGCCGGGATGACCCTCAACGCGCTCGTCACCATCGGGTACTACCGCTGGAAGGTCGGCCATCTTCCCCTGGGGCCGATCGTCCGCGGTACCCTTCGAGGCGCGCTGCACGGGGCGTGGGCAGCGGCGGCCGCCTACGGGGTCTTCCGCCTCTGGGGCACTCCGGCCGCAGGCCTTCAGCTCGCAGGCCTGGCCGCGCTCCTGGCCACCATGGGCACAGCCTTCTTCGCCGCGCTGGGGTTGAGCGCCTGGCTCTTCTCCCCGCCGGAGCTCGACGTGATCCTCGATCGCGTCAAACGACGCCTCAAGCGCTCGCCCTAAGTTGCTGATTTCACTTCAGAAAACACCCGAAGCAACGCTCCGCCGTCGACTGTCTTCGACTTAGTCAACCTTCGGAAGATCGACACGCTCGGTGACTTCAAACACCAGGATCTCCACCTGGTGCAGCAGATACACCGTGCGATAGACCTTCTCGTGCTGGTCGGGTGAGAACTTCGCCAGGAGCGCCCGCAGACTATCGCCCGCGCTAAGCTGGTTGAGCACACGTAGCTCGTGCGCCCGAAGCCGCAACCGATCCACGCTGAAAGGCGCCGGCTCGTTGAGGTAGATGCTCACGAAATTACGGCTGCGGTAGAGCTCTTTGATGCGCGCCAGCGGCACCTGCTCGCGGCACCCCTCCACGATCATCTCGTAGGTATCCAGACCCAGCGAGTACCCCTGGGTATCGGGCTCCTGGTTCTCGTAATAGCCGTAGTAGCCCTCGGGCCAGGTGAAGATCTCCAGAAGTTTCTCGCGCATCTGGCTGGAAAGATGGGTGAAGATCGCGTGCGCCGGGATGGCGCCGATGGCCACCAGCGCGTCCCCCAGACGGCCGCCCCATTCATTGAGACGCGCCAGGCCCTCCTGAAGCTGCGCCTCGGTGATGAGGTCGCGGGTGCGCAAAAAATGCCCGAGCAACTCTTCGCGGCGGTTGGAGTCCACATAAATGGGCTCCCCGCAACGAATGAAAATCGACTTCTCGACCTGCCCGTTGGTCACAAAGAGACGCCCGGTCTCGCCGGCGCGGTGCAACCTTCCCAGAATCCGTGCGACAGACACCTCCGCCAGCTCACCCTCATAGCTGGCGTAGAGGTTCTTGAGCTCCTGAAAGGTCGAGCCAAGCGCCCGCTCGGTCACCACCAGCCCCATCGAGGGGGGAGACTGAGAGACCGGCGAGGACTGCCCGCCCAGCTCACTTTCCGAGGGGGGCGGAGGGCTTAAATCGGCCACATCAGTGCTGCCGGCGGCCAACGAGTTACGATCGTCGACCATCACATCGGTATCACCGACGGCGGCGCTCTCTTCTTCCATGGCGCCGACCGCACGGCGAACATCGCGCATTACGTCGGTATCAGCGCCGCGGCTGGCTGAATCAAGGGTGGCTTCCACCGCTACCGGGCGTGCCCGTCGGGCGGTGGCACGGCCAGAGGAAACCTCGATCTCGCTGACTTCATCGAGTTTAACCCAGGGGCCATCGCCCACCGCGACACGATCGTCGGCGCGTGGACGACGTACCCGGAGAAGATCGACCAGCGTATGCGGCCCCATCGGTCCAAACACAAGCCCGCTGCCGTCGCGGTAGCGGTAGCGCCGCTCCTCGCCCTCATCCTCCGTCGGCGCCTCGGGTTCCTGACTCCGCGCGACCTGCCCGGCGAGCTCGCCGGCGGGCATCCGCCCGGTATTCTTCGGGTCGCGCACCGCGGCGGTTTCTCCCATCGCCATCAGCTCGGCGCTGTTGGCCTTCTGCTCCGGGGTAAACTCCACCTCGGAGGCTGCCGCAGCCGGCGTCACTCGGGGCGCGCTATCTTCGAAAAGTCGATGAGCGGCAAGCCCACCCGGCTCGCTGCGACGCTGGCTCTTCTCCTCCTCGATCTCCCGGGCGAAGAGCCGACGCATCAGATTGGAGAGATCGTTGCCGCTGACTTTGATGCCGTGCTGAAAACAAAAGTCCATCAGCGCCTGATAGAACTCTCCGGCGCTCTGGTAGCGATCTTCGCGGTGACGCGCCAGACCGGTGCGAATGATCTGCACCAGGTCCGAGGGCAGCGGCCCCATCTTCCCCAGGCTCGCCTCCACATCGGCGTCACGCACCTTGAGCATCACGTCGAGGTCGGAGCTGCCCACGAAGAGGCGGTTCATGCTCAACGCCTCCACAAACACGATGCACGCCGAGAAGATGTCGCTGCGCGAGTCGATCTCCTCGCCCATCACCTGCTCCGGGCTCATGTAGCCAACTTTACCCTTGAGCGTGCCACTCTCGGTGAGGTTGCGCTGGATGGCGGCCTTGGCCACTCCGAAGTCGCCCACCTTCACATCCCCGGCGTAGCTGATCAGGATGTTCGAGGGGCTGACATCGCGGTGAATGATGTTGAGATCGTCGCCGTAGGGATCTTTGGCGCGGTGGGCAAAATCTAGCCCCTTGAGCATCTCCATGGCGATGAAGAGCACAAGATTGAGCGGGATCTTGATGTTGAGTTCGGCGCAACGCGCCAGCACATCGAGCAGATCCTTGCCATGCACAAACTCCATGGCGATGTAGTACTGGTGATCCATCTCCCCCAGATCAAAAACCTGCACCACATTGGCGTGGTAGAGGCTCACCGCGATCTTGGCCTCGTTGATGAACATCTCGACGAACTCGGTGTCATCGACCAGGCTGGGCAAGATCAGCTTGATGGCGAACTCTTTCTCAAAGCCCGCCGCCCCGAAGGTTTTGGCACGATAAATCTCTGCCATCCCCCCCGCGCCGATCTTTTGCAGGAGGGCGTAGCGCCCGAACTTTGTCCACTCGCGGTTGCTCTCAGCCACAGATGATGCCTACGCGCTCAAGATCGAATCGCTCACCGGCCGAGCCGGCGGGGTACAGACACGCCTGATTGTCGATGGCCTGACCCCGAAATTTGGCAGGATGGGTCGTCGCCTCGGTCCGCTGATTCACTGACATCTCTTCGGGGGAAGCGTTTCACCTGGCCGGCGGCGGCCTGGCGCGCGCTCAAAACCGGTACCGGATGTATGGATCGCGTCGTTCTGACCTCCGAAGCGTAACACAGACTTTCGGGCGCAAGCCAGCCGGGTTTGCGCCTGCGAAAAGCCGGGAGCTGCGCCTCGAATTTCGCGCATACGGCGGTTGCACCAATCGCCTCAGCGCGCATAAAAGAAAGCCCCGCTCAGCCTGAGCGCCCCCGCCGCACTGCCCGCATGAGGAGCCGGAGCGTGACCAAACACAAAAGCCCCGACGAACGCGCCGACCAGATCCTGGCGGCCGCCCGCGCCTGCTTTCTGGAGCGGGGCTACTTCGCCACCAAAATGGACGATATCGCCCGCGCCGCAAAGCTCTCCAAAGGGGGGGTTTACTTTCACTTTCCCTCCAAGCGCGAGATCTTCCGGGCGCTGGTGCAGGCGGAGTTTGACCGCGCCACCGCGTTTATGGACCAGGTTGTCGATGAGGAGGGCGATCTTCTGGCGCAGCTCCTGCGCCTGGGCGACCACTTCGTCGAAGCCTTTGCGGCCGACGCTACGATGCCACGCTTTATGCTCATAGCCGCGGAGATGTCGCTGCGCGATGAGCCGATCCGCCAGATGTTGCTGGAGTTGCAGGAGGCTTATATCGAGCGCCTCACCGCGATTCTGGAACGCGCCATCGCCGACGGGCACCTGCGTCAGATCGACGCGCGGGCCACAGCCATCGCGCTTAAGTCGCTGGTCGATGGCGTCCAGGCCGCCTACGCGGTCGGCTACGAGCCCAACCGCGATCGCCTGGTCGAGGCGACGTTTGCGTTGATCGGCAACGGGCTTGCCCCGCGCTAAAACGCGCGTCGAAACGCCCCGGGGCAGCCCTGCAAGCCTGCTTTATTCGGCCGGAGCCGCTTCGCCTTCGGCCGGAGCTGCTTCGCCTTCAGCCGGAGCCGCTTCGCCTTCGACCGCAGCGCCTTCTTCACCCACGCCGCTGGGCTCGTAATGCGTGCAGCCAACCCCCACGCGGTTGCCCAGGAAGGCCACCAGCACCACCGCCAAAAAGCCGAAGATCAATCCCGTCGTAATTTCTTTCGCCATAACGAAGGCTTACCTGAGTCTGTGGACGCTGCCCGCTCCGGGGCAAATGTGAGTGTGCGGGGCTTACCCGACATCCGCGTCGCTTTAGTCATCATCGGCCCCCTATCACACACGCTCAACGAGGGCCGCACAGCGTGGCGAATGGTCTAATATAACGCCGCCACGCTGGCAATCCCCATTCCGCGCCTGAGACCATGCGCCGCACCCCGGCGAGTTTGCCGCGTGTGTGGCGCTGTGCTACATCTGCAGGGTCTATGTCATGTGTGCCTTGCCGCTTTATTCCGGCCCGCGCTCCGGACGCTCGCGGTGAGCCCCGATTGAGCATTTCTCTGGATACGTCATGGAAAGTCTTCCGATGCGATCTCTCGCCCGCCACATCATCGTCGCCACCCTGTTCGCGTTGTGGGCGCTTGTGCTCAGCGGCTGCGGCCGGACCGTGCTGATGGATCGCTGTGAGACGGACAGCGAGTGCCCCACCGGCTCCCAGTGTCTGGGCGCGGTCTGCTCCGAGCCTCTGCGCTGCCAGAGCGAGACGGACTGCCCCGCACAGGCGATCTGTCGTGGCGGCTTCTGCGCCCCTGCTCCCGAATGCACCGAAGACGCCCAGTGCGCCGAAGATCAGATCTGTCAGGAGGGAAGCTGCGTCGACGACGGTCCGCTCTGTGAGAGCGCCGACGATTGCCAGCCTGGCGAGCGCTGCGTCGACGGGGACTGCCTGCCGCAATGTGAAGAAAACAGCGATTGTGAGAACGGCGAGCTCTGCGTCGATGGTTTCTGCTCGGAAACCTGCGAATGCGCCGAAGATTCTGATTGTCCCGAATCCCTCACCTGCGATGACGACGCCTGCCAGTGTATCGAAGAACCCGGCTGCCAGAGCGACGATGAGTGCGAAAGTGGCGAGGTCTGCCAGGATGGAAGCTGCGTCATTCCTCAGCCCGAATGCATCATCGATGCGCAGTGCGGCCCCGGTGAGCAATGCGACGACAACCGCTGCGTCCCCGCACCTGAATGCAACCTCGACCAGGACTGCCCCGGAAACGCCATCTGCCTCGACGGCACCTGCCAGGTATTGCCGCCGGAGTGCCGGTTTGACGACGACTGCGGCCCCAACGCCATCTGCCTCGACCAGATGTGCATGCCCATCGATGGCGAATGCCGAGTCAACGCCGACTGCCCGACCAACTTCAACTGCATCGATCAGTTCTGCGTCTTCGTCGGCGAATGCCTGCGCGATGACGAGTGTGCCTTCGGCCAGATCTGCCAGGACGCCACCTGCGTGGCACCCCAGTGCCAGGACGATGCCCAGTGCGGCCCGGGCGGCCAGTGCGTCGAGGGCTCCTGCATATTCATCCCCTGTCAGGGCGACGATCAGTGCCCCGATAACCAATCCTGCCAGGAGGGCATCTGCCAGCCGGTCGAGCTGGAGTGTCGCACCAACGCCGACTGCGGCGCCGGCGAAGTCTGCGCCGACAACGTCTGCCTGCCGCGCCCGCCGGAGTGCTTTGACGACTTTGACTGCGGACTGGGCCAGAGCTGCATCGACGGCCAGTGCTTCGGCGGCCCGCAGTGCCAGAGCGACCAGGACTGCCTGCCCACCGAGATCTGCCGCGCCGGCCAGTGTGTGACCACCCAGGGTTGCCAGATCGACAGTGACTGTGGCCAGGCCGAGATCTGCCTCAGCGGCGACTGCTACTTCGTGGGAGACTGCCGCGCCGATACCGACTGCCGCCGCGATGAGCAGTGCATCGACTTCCGCTGTGAGTTTACCGATCCCTGCCAGGCGATCTCGTGTGAGCCGGGCACCGCGTGCGAGCGTGGCGACTGCGTCCCGGTCGACGGCTGCATCGTCGATACCGACTGCCCCGCCGGCGAAGCCTGCATCAATGGCTCCTGCACCAACCCCAACGAGTGCAGCACCGACGCGGACTGCCGCGCCGATGAGTTCTGCCAGAGCGGCCAGTGCCTGCCCCAGGGCGAGTGCCAGGTCGACGGCGACTGCCGCGAGGGCGAGGTCTGCGAAAACAACTTCTGCACCACCCCGGATCAATGCCGCCGCGATGCGGATTGCCCCCCGGGACAAGAATGTGAATCGCTGACCCGCCAGTGCCAGCCCGCTGTCGAGTGCTCCAGCGCCAACGACTGCCCTGACGGGTTCACCTGCCTCGACGATCGCTGCGTAGACCTGCGCGAGTGCACCGTCGACCGCGACTGCCCCGCCGGCACCATCTGCAACGGCTTTTTCTGCCAGCCTCGCCCTGAATGCAGCGCCGACAACGACTGTGAGACTGGCGAGCGCTGTGACCTGGGCAACTGTGTGGCCACCCGCTGCCAGGGCAATGAGCAATGCCCGCCCTCCTGGCAATGTCTGGCTCAGCGCTGCGTCCCGCCCCTGGCCTGCACCGGCGACCAGGACTGCCCGCTGCCTAACCTTCAGTGCATCAACAATGTGTGTGTTGATCCGGGAGGCTGCCAGTCCGACGCCGAATGCTTCCCCGGCACCAGTTGTGTGGCCGGCATCTGCCTGCCCCTGCCCCCGCCGGAATGCAGCGCTGACAGCGACTGCCGCAACGATCAGATCTGCGAGTTCGGCATCTGCGCGCCGCGCCCCGAATGCACCAGCGATCGCGACTGCTCAGCCACCGAGCGCTGCCTGAACTACCAATGCCAGCGAGTGCGCGAGTGTATGCGCGACGATCAGTGCCCCGAAGGTTCGCAATGCATCGATGAGAGCTGTGTGGCTGTCGAATGCAACGCCGACGGCGACTGCGGCCCCGGTCAGCTCTGTGGCGCCGACGGCCAGTGCGTGCCCAACCCGCCGCAATGCAGCCTGGACGCCGATTGCCCCGACGGTTTTGAGTGCCGCGGCGGCAACTGCCGACCGATCGTCTCGGAGTGCTCCACCGACAACCAATGCGGCCCCAATCAGACCTGCCAGCAGGGCGTATGTGTCGACCCGGTGCCCGAATGCGTCGAAGACAGCGACTGTGCAAACGGCCGCGAATGCGTGCGCGGCTCCTGCCAGACCGCCCCGCCCTGCCGCCGAGACAGCGAATGCGCCGCCGATCAGATCTGCGACGCATTTAGCGGCCGCTGCATCGCCGAGACCACCTGCACCTCCAGCAACACGTGCCCCCAGGGTCAGACCTGCATCGGAGACACCTGCCGTCTGGTGCGCAGTTGCCAGGTCACCGCTGACTGCGCCGCCGGCACCGAATGCATCGAAGGCCTGTGCCGCGTGGCCACGACCTGCTCGATCGATGCCGACTGCTCCGGCGCCGAGCGCTGCGACGCCGGTTACTGCCAGCCCTTCGCCTGCCAGAGCGACAACGATTGCTCCAGCGGCTCGCTCTGTGTTGCCAACCGCTGCACCTCCGAGCCCTTCTGCGAATCCAACGCGGACTGCCCCGCCCCCACAACGTGCATCAACTTCGTCTGCCAGAACCCCGGCGGCTGCTCCGATGACAGCCAATGCCCCCTGGGTCAGGTCTGCTACGCCGGCGCCTGCTTCAGCTTCCCGCCCTCCGAATGCAACCGCGATACCGACTGCGCCCAGGGCAACGAGTGCAACTTCGGCGTCTGCGAAGACACCTCCCCGCCTCAGGCCTGCCGCATTAACTCCGAGTGCCCACCCGGCGAGCTCTGCATCGGTGCGGTCTGCATGGGCGGCACCGAATGCAACTCCAACCAGGACTGCGCCTTCCCCGAGGTCTGCCAGAACAACCAATGCGAGCTCGCCGCTCCCTGAGCGCGCCGTTCTGGCAAACGAGCTTCAACCGGCCATGACCATTGCGCCCGAGCCGCCCCCTGTACTATGGGGGCTGGCTCCGGCCGCCTCTTCGTCAAGGTAGGCCCCCCGCCACGAGCCAAACCCCGGGGCCGGGAAGATCGCCCGCGCCCTGCGCCTTCTTCATCCGCCTGAGCGCCTCAGGTCCCCGCCCCTCGCCCGACCCTCCCCAGGTTTTCTCATGTCTCTGACCACGCCCGCCCAACGCGCCGCTGATATCGCCCAGGAGCGCGGCACCCCCGAACGTGAAGAGCGCAGCTGGCTGCGCCTCACCGAGATCTTTTTCAGCATCCAGGGTGAGTCCAGCTTCGCCGGCATGCCCTGCACCTTCGTGCGCCTCTCGCGCTGTAACCTGCGCTGCACCTGGTGCGACACCACCTACTCCTTCAACGGTGGCGACCGCACCGAGATCGACGACATCATCGATCGCCTCGATGCGATCGGCTGCAAGATCGTCGAGATCACCGGCGGCGAGCCCCTGCTCCAGCGCCCGGTGCATACCCTGATGAGCCGCCTCTGCGACCTGGGCTACACCGTGCTCATCGAGACTTCCGGCTCCCTCGACATCGCCCCCATCGATGAGCGCGTGCACATCATCATGGATCTCAAAGCCCCGGGCAGCGGTGAAGTCGACAAGAACCTCTTCAGCAACATCGCGCACCTCAAGCCCACCGATGAGGTGAAGTTCGTGCTCCTCAACCGCGAGGACTTCGACTGGGCCATCGCCACCATCGAGGAGCATCATCTGCTGGAGCACGCCCAGATCATCTTCTCCCCCGTCCATGGCGAGCTCTCCGGACACGAGCTGGCCAACTGGATCCTGGAGAGCGGCAAGACGATCCGCCTGGGACTGCAGATCCACAAGTTCCTCGACGTCGAATAGATCGCCGAGCGCGCCCCCGCGCCCCGGACAGATATAAAAGCCGGCAGCTCGTGATGAGCGCCGGCTTTTTTGATCTCCCCCTTACAATGCTCGCTCAGGTTCAGGCACCTTCAAGCGTATCGACACGCTCGCGCAGCTCCTTACCCACCTTGAAATGCACCGACTTCTTGGCCGACACCTGCACCTCATCACCGGTGCGGGGGTTGCGTCCCTTGCGCGCGCGGTAGTTGCGAATGGAGAAGCTTCCAAACCCGCGCACCTCGATGCGCTCATCCTCCATCAGCGCGTCGCTCATCGCATCGAAGACCGCGTTAACGATCTCTTCGGCGTGGTTTTTAGGAAGATCAATACGTTGCGACACCAACTCAATGAGTTCCGACTTCGTCATTCTACTACTCGTCCGAATGCAGTTCAGCGGGCACAAATAAGAACATGCTGCCCTTTACGAAAGGCAAAATCCTTAATTCCCACAGCACGTTATCAACACCGGCGTTGATCTGCCACGCCCCCCTTCCGATGTCAACCCGCGATACCCCTTAAGGATGAACACAGGCGCGCACGCACACCCCGACAAAAAAACGCCTCCCCGTAAAGGGAGGCGTTGATGAGGCCGCTCGCCACGGGCATCTGCCCGGTCAGCGCGTTTAGTTCTGCTGCTCCTGATGCACGCGGAAGAGCTGCTGGCCCATAAAGATGTAGTCGCGATGACGCAGACGCGTCTTCTCCCAGATCTTGATCCAGGTGCCGTTCGACGAGTTCAGATCGACCAGGTAGCAGTGGTTATCTTCCCCGGCGTAGATCTGGGCGTGACGACCGCTCATGAACTTATCGTGCGGGAAGACAATATCGCCCTTCTCGCGCCCGAGCACCGCGCCGGCCTCCGGCAGGCAGTAGACATTCTGAATGATGCCGCCGATCCCGACCTGCAGGATCTTGAAGGTGCCCCCCGGTGCCGGGCTCCCCATATAACGGGTGCCGTCACTGCTCTTGGTCTTCGGCGTGATCGACTGCTCAAAGCGCTCAAAACGCAGCACCTGTCGCCCCATCAGGATGGTGTCGCCGGCGGTGAGCCGGGTTTCATCCCGAAGTTTGATGAAGGTGCCGTTGAGGCTGTAGAGATCTTCGATAAAGAGCCTGCCATCGACCACGTGGAAGCGGGCATGACGCGGGCTCAGGAAGGCGTCGGTGGGAAAGCGCTGATCGCCCTCGCGACCCACCGTCGTCTCCAAGAACTCCAGGGCGATTGCGCTTCCGTCGCTGCCATCTTCGTTGATCGAGATGAGCTGAATCGGCCAGGGATTCTTCTGATGGGCAGCTTCGGAGGCCGGCGGGGCTTCGCGACGCTTCTCCACCAGGGCCGAAGCGCCGGCGCCACGGCCGCGCAGGCTCACCTTATGGGTACCGGGCTTCTTGGGCGCGGCCAGCGCACCACCGCACTCCACACAGAACTTCATCGAAGCCGGGTTTTCCGCGTGGCAGGAGGGGCAAACCACCGGGCGCCGACGCTCTTCGAGCGGCTCCACATCGACCATCGGCAGGCTATCGCTGCTCTGACCGACATCTCGCCCCGTGATCGAAACCTCGCCCAGATCTTCAAGCGGCGCCAGGATCACCGGCTCGGCCGTGGCTTCCAGCGCATCGAGCAGAAACCCGGCGTCGACATCCGACGAGCCCTGATCGCTATCGAGGGTCGGCGCGTCTTTAAGCGCCGCACCGCTGAGCGCCGAACTGCTGCGAAAGCGCTTGGCCACCGCGGCGACCGCTTCGTCATCGTCAGGCTGGTAGGTGGGGAGATCGAGGCCACTGGAGCGCGGCGCGCGAATGCGCCCGCCCAACTTAAAGGATAGCCCCTCTGCGCGCTCCTCATGTGCCGTCTCTGTCTGTTCGTCTTTCAACTTCGACGACAGCTTCTGGTCGCTCACCGATTGCCTCCGGAGGTCGATGTTTCGCGAGCTTCCCTCGTGTGGGCGTGCTCGTGGATGGAACGCCCGCAATCTACAAGAGCCCCCCCAACCTTTCAAGGCTGACCGGGGCGTCACCCCGGCGCCCAGGGGAGCTATCTCCCCGCAGTGATCGGAGTTTTAAGACGATCGACTTGACATCACCGACCGGCGCTGCCAGTCTCCCGCCTCCGTAGCGCGCCCGCTTTAGCGCGCCCGGCCAAACGCTCAATGAAGTTGTAGTCACGACACCACGTCGCTGAGACCGTTGATTCATAGGAGATCCCATGGCTCGCAAATGCAAACTGACCGGTAAGAAGCCGCTTGTTGGCAACCGCGTCTCCCACGCGAACAACAAGACCAAGATGCGCCAGCTGCCCAACCTGCAGCAGAAGCGTATTTACATCCCCGAAGAAGACCGCTGGGTCCGCGTGCGCCTCTCGGCCCGCGCGCTGCGCACGGTCACCAAGAAGGGCCTGCTTCCCTTCCTGAAGTCCGAAGGCCTCGCGCTTAAAGACGTGATCGCCTGAGCTTGAAGAGCCGCGACTCCTTCGCGGTCTCTACGCGCTTTTAAAAGCCGCCGCCCCAGCAGGGGTTGGCGGCTTTTTTTTGCCCGCGTCACGCCCTCACAGGGCTCAGGGCCTGTGTGTGACGTCGCGCCGGCATCGGCGCTGTGTTAGGCTTTACGGAGCGCAGCGCGGCGATCGGCCGCTCTCCCCCGGCGTACGCGACGATACGCGACGATAGACGTCGGGTTTTATTGCCCTTTGTTGACGTAGTGCAGGCCTCCGCGATGTCTGAGAAGTCACTAAAGACCCCGCTTCGCGCCCGGCGCGTGCGCCAGATCACCGGCGCGCTCGCCGCGATCCCCACCGCCGCGCCCGATACCCCCGAGATCCTGCGCGATCCCGGCCAGCTCACCGAGCTGAGTCTTCGCCTGCTCAGTGAGGGCGAGAAGATCGAGTTGCTGCTGGCCTTCCGCCGCCAGCTTCAGAAGCAGCAGCGCCGCTACAGCTCCCTCCTGCAGATCAGCAGTTCGCTGGGAGCGACGCTGGATCGCGAGGAGTTCTTAGAGATCACCCTGGAGCAACTCACCGAGCTGATGCGCGCGGAACGCTCCACCCTCTACCTCATCGATCAGAGCACCGGACAACTCTACGGTAAGATCGCCCAGGGCTCCCAGACCCAGATCGTGCTCGACCCGGGCCAGGGCATCGCCGGCTGGGTCGCCCAGAGCGGCCAGAGCATCAACATCCGCGACGCCTACAATGATCCCCGCTTTCACTCCGAGGTCGACTCCCGCACCGGATTTCAGACCCGCTCGATGCTCTGCCAGCCCATTCGCAATATGGAGGGCGAGATCCTCGCGGTGGTCCAGGTGCTCAACAGCGCCGGGGGTAACTTCTCTGAAGACGATGAGAACCTCTTAAGCGCCATCGGCGGCCAGATCTCGATCGCCCTGGAGAACAGCGAGCTCTACCACTCGCTGGTCGACAAAAACGCCCAGCTGCTCAACACCAAGGAGCGCCTGGAGCATAAGATCGCCGAGCTCGACCTGCTCTACAACATCCAGAGCAAGCTGAGTCATCACAGCGATCTGGAGAGCCTGGTGCAGACCATCACCCAGGAGACTCTGGAGTTGGTCAACGGCAAAGCCTGTGCGCTGACCCTGCGCGAGGAGGGCTACCACCGGGTGCATGTGCTCATCGATCGCAGCGAAGATCAGTCCAGAAATTGGGACTTCTACACCCGCGCGGTCACCGACGAGAACACCATCGGTCAGGCGGTGATCGCCAGCGGCCAGCCTTTTGTCTGCCATAGCCAGGCCTGCCAGCATCTGCCCGGTCCCACCAGCGAGGCCAGCGGCCTGCAGGTCGAAAACATCATCGCCGTCCCCCTCTTCGACGATGAAGTCTGCATCGGCGCACTGGAGGTCTTTAACCTGGTGCTCCCCCAGCAGGAGTGTCTGGGATTTACCGATGACGACGTGAAGATCATCACTCTGATCGCCTCCCAGATCGCCGGCACGGTGGCCTCACGCCGCCACCGCGAAGCCCAGGAAAAGGAGCACCGCCTGGCGAGCATCGGGCAGATGATCTCGGGGATCCTGCACGACTTTAAGACCCCCTTCTCCGTGATCAGCGGCTACGTGCAGCTGATGGCCGACACCGACGAGGCCGACGAGCGCCAGGAGTACGCCGGACGGGTCAAGCATCAGATCCAGCAGCTCAACCAGATGACGCGCGAGCTCTTAAAATTCGCCCGCGGCGACTCCCGGATGCTGCTGCGCAAGATCTTTGTGAACGCTTTGATGGATGAGACCCGCGAGCTGCTCGACGCCGAGCTGCGCGACCGCAACATCGAACTTGGTATCGATCTGAACTACCGCGGGGAGGTGCGCATCGATGTGGTCAAGATGAAGCGCGCCATCCTCAACCTGGCCCGAAACGCCGCCGACGCCATGCCCGAAGGCGGCCGCTTTACCATCGGCGTGGATCGCCAGGACGACCAGGTGATCTGGCGCTTTAGCGACACCGGCCAGGGCATCCCGCCGGAGATCCGGGACCACCTCTTTGAGTCCTTTATCACTCAGGGCAAGCAAGACGGCACCGGCCTCGGGCTGGCCGTGGTCAAGAAGATCGTCTCTGACCACGGCGGCACCATCACCTTTGAGAGCAGCCCCGGCCAGGGCACGACCTTTGAGATTCGCACCCCGATCCATCCCCCGGAAGAGCCGAGCTGAGATGAGCACACAACCTCTCCCCCGCACGCTCCTGGCGCTTTTGCTCTGCGCCGCATCTGCCGCCTGCGAGCCCTCCGAGCCCGCCCAGAGCCCGCCGGTAACCGTGCCCGGTGCCCCCAGGCTCGCCGCGTCCAGTCCTGATACATCCACACCACCCGCCTCCCCCGAAGGTGCCGAAGGCCAGCCAGCTCAAGGTGACAATACACGCGCTGAAGACCCGCCGGCCCGCCCCCCTGCAGAACTTCCGCCCGGTACCCCCGAACAGCAGGAAGCCCTGATGCAGGCGAAGATGGCGTTTTTGCAAAATCGCCTGGTCGAGGCTGAAGAGCGCTTTAAAGACATCGCCACCTCCGAGCCCCTCACCAGCGATACGGTTTCGGCAGCGATCGCCCTGGGCCAGATCTACAGTGAGACCGACCGACGTCAGCGCGCGCTGGAGCTCTACAACGATCTTCGCAAACGCGTCAGCGATCTTCCCGAGGTCCTCCTGGTGCTGGCGCGCACCATGGCCGAACTCGACCGCCCCGAGGAGGCCATCGCCACCTACGAAGAGGCGCTCAAAGCGCAGCCGGACTATATCTTTTTGCTCACCGAACTGGCTGAACTGCATATCAAGCAGGGTGATCAGGAGAAGGCCGGCAAGCTGCTCTATACCTACGAGCAGCGGGTGCACACGCTGGCCAACCGCCTCGAAGATCACACCACGGCACCCGAAGATCGCCTCTACCTGGTCGACGTCTTCTCCTTTGTGGACGATGAACGCGGCTACCGCGCGCTGATCGAGGCGCTTAACGATCCCCACCCCCAGGTGCGCCGCGCCGCAGCCATCAGCGTGGGAGAGTTGCAGCTGGATGAGGCGCGCAACATCCTGCAGCGCGTCGCCATTGAGGATGAAGCCACCGAGGTGCGCCTGGCCGCCCGCACCGCTCTGCAGATGATGCAAGAGCAGCGCTGAGCGCCCTCAGCGCACGAAGTTGCCGCCGGTGGTGATGTTATCAAGGGGCGCGACGTAAATGGTGCTCGTGCCCGCATCGACCAGCGCGATCTGGCGGCCAGCACCGATCTCGTCAATCACGATCAACTCCGAGGGGAGTACCGTGCCCAGCGAGGCTCCGGCGACGGCAAACGCCCGGTCCACACGGAAGGTGTAGCTCAACCCCTCACGCGCGCCGACCTCCCCCTCACGGATACGCAGGGTCAGGTAGGGGCCCTCCCAGAGCTCGCCGGAGGCCACCCGGCCCTGGACGCGACCATGGAGCGCGTCATCCCTGAGCACGCAGGTCTGCCCCTCGCGCTCCCACACCGAGGCGAACCCGCTCTGGGTGCCGGTCGCGATCCACTGCTGATGAGCGCGCACCTCGTAGCGCAGGCCCGTATCAAAGCACTCCCGGGTGGGGAGCATCGTCGCAAACCCCTCCTGGTCAATCGGGCTGATCGTCAGCGTTGTCGCGCCGAGCTCGGTGATTTCATAGGTTAAAAACGTCTCACTGCCCTGGAAATCCGCGCAGCCCGCGCCGGCCGCCGGCTCGGAGAGGATACGCAGGCGATCGCCCACCTCCACGCCGGCCGCGCAGTAGTCGACGCCGCCGGAGAGAAATGCCCCTTCGCCCTCGCTGCTGATAAGGCCCCGCTCCTGGCTTCCCACCCCGGGCAACGCGCCCTCGTAGGTGAGCGACCAGCTCTCGTTGCGCAGGCGGACGTCAAAGACCTGACGGTTGATCTCAGCCTCGACACGATTGCCCTCCACCTGGAGCTGAGTTCGGGCAAGCTGCATAAGCTCGGCGCGGGGAGCGTCGATAAAGTTGCGCAGCTCGTCGTCGACGTCGGGTGCCACCGGCTGATCGATGAGCGGGGAGCCACACCCCAGCGCGGTGGACGTGCCGGCCGAAGCCTGACTCATGGCCTCGCGAAGATCATCGGGCTGCTCGCAGCTCGCGCGGCCCACCAGGCGGCCCTGGGTGCCAGCGCCATCGCGCAACGCAAAGACCGGAGTCATGGCCAGCGTGCGATCCTCATCCTCAACGATGCGACGCTCCAGGAGGGCTTCATCGGAGGTATCGGCGCTCGCTTCGAGCGAGGCCAGCGGAAGGGCCGGGAGCTCCAGACAGCGGGACTCCGGATGGGCGTCTCGGAGCTCGATGTTGGCAGCGAAGTCCTCATCGCTGAGCAGCCCCTGGGGCGCCTCAAAGGCGCACTCCACATCGAGGACATCGACGCGGTAGAGGCTGCCGTTATCAGAGGCGACCATCACGCCATAGCGATGCGCCACAAGCGCGGTCGGACCATCGACGAGCACCCGACGCTCAAGCACCGGCACCATCGTGCGGGGCTGGCGCACAAGCGCAATGCCCGGGACATCGGAGGCGCCCACAGTGGTGGGCTCGCTGGCCAGTCGCGCGTCAATGAGCTCACCGCGCTCCCGGTCAATGACCACGACCTGACTCTCAGCCTGCTCAAGCACGTAGATAAACGCGCCGGCCTGATCAAAAGCCACCTCGGTGGCACCAAAGACGGTGCCGCGCTCGCCAGCCCAGTCGATACGGGCGATTTCACAGGGGGCGGCATCACCTTCCAGGCAGCTCGCATCCCCGAGGGCCTCCTCACTCAGCGCAATGAGCGAGAGATCGGCGCGGTCGCGGTAGACGATCGCCGCCACACCTTCCCGTGCGTCGAGCGCGATATCGATGGGCTGTCCGGGCAGCGCGAGTTCCACGGCCGCCTGCTCACCCCAGGTGCAATTTTCGGGGGTATGATCGCGGCGATCGATGGTGCCCTCGGGGCGATCGCAACCGAGCGAGGGCCCAACCCACAGGGCGTTGGGCTCGGCCAGCAGTGCGGCGCTCCCGGCACTCGACGCGTTCTCAAAAGTCTCAATGGCCAGGGGCGTCCCCGGAAGCTCCACGACCTCGGGGAGCGCGCGCATCGTCCAGAGATCGATAGCGCTCAGGGTGCTATCGCCCTGGTTCGCAACCAACGCAGCGGTGCCATCGCGGTTGGCCGCCACATCGATCGGACGCGGCCCCACCTTGACCTGGGTGATGCCCGGGATACGGGTGTCCAGGTTCACCAGACGCGGGATCGACGCCGCCAGGTCAACCACTCCCACACGCTCCGAGACGGTGTTGACCACCAGCCCGAAGCCGCGGGGGCGCTCAACATCGGCACAGCGCGGCAGTGCGGCCGAGGGAATGGAGAAGTCCTCCACATCGAGCGCAGGCAGGCACACCTCGCCACGCACCGCCTCGATAGCCACCGGTGCGTTAAGCCCCTGCGGAGCCACCCGCACCTGCTCCTCACAGCCCGCAGTGGCCAGCGTAAGAAGTCCCAACCCGCTAAGAATCGCGATCGTCCTGGCGTTGCTCATACGCGTTCACATCGTGTGCTACCCACCCCTTCTGCTCGACCCTTATCACCCGGAGTAAACGGGCGGCGAGCCTGTGGGGAGGTGGGGTTATTGAATATGATCGATGACCTGATGAAAGGTCTCACTGGCCGGGTCGAGATCGATGACCGCGATCGCCCCGCAGCTCTTATCGTCGTCGTCACAACGCTCGCCCTTCTGATCGCCGCGCTGGTCAAAGAGCGAGACATAGGCCTGACAGCGATCGCCAGGAGCGTTGCAATAGGCCGGCGAGGGATCGATCACCATATCGTAGGGGCTGCGCCCCACATCAATGATGTCGACCACGGCGCCGAGCTGCGGTTCGACGACCTGAATGATGCCGTTTCGGTACGAGGAGACGTAGACTCGCTCCACCCCGTCGGCGCCCTGATGCACCACCACGCCCGAGGCCTTCGGCTCAAGCGGGATGGTATCGATCACCTCGTGGCGAAGTCCGTTGGTTTCGTCGATACCCACCACAAAAAGCGCTCCGGGATTGCGCGCGGCCACATAGAGACGATCGCCAGCAGCATTGAACGCAAGCCCTCGCGCATCCACCTGGGTCACGGCCCGGGAGAGCTCCACACTACCGCGACGCACGATGGCCTCGACCTTGCCCTCTTCGTTGACGAAGGGCTGGAACATCGCCACCACATTGGTGAAACGTCCGGCCACGTACACATCCTGCGTGCCCGGGCGAATGCGCGTCTGGTTGCCCCCGTTTAGTAGCGCCGCACTGCTCATCGACGCGCCCTCGATCTCCCCTTGAGGGAAGCTCAGCGAGGTCACCTCGCTGCCCTGCAGATGAGAGAGATGCACAAGGTCAAACTCCACCGACTCGCCACCCACCTCCCGGGTCACTCGCCCCACCGAGAGGCCGAAAGGATCGAGGGGAATCTCGGCACCCTCGCGCACATCCGGCACCCGGCGCACCACGCAACTGCGTGTGTCGCGCTGCGGCTGACCGTCGACCTCGCAGAAGATCGCCTGCCCCTCGGAGGCCACATCAAGCACCGTCACCTCGCTCTGCTGACGGCTCGTCACGTAGGCGCGCGTGCCGTCTTCATTGAGCTCAATATGACCGGCAAACGAAGGGACGTATGGCGAGGCGTCGGCCAAAATGGTGTTCGTTGTGGTATCGATCACCGAGACCGTGCCGCCCATCTCTTCGTTGAACTTCAGGTCGAAGTTGCTGTTGGTCACATATAAAAAGCGTCCGCTCGGGTGGAGTTCAAGCCCGATCGGGTAGTAGAGCGCGTCGCGAGGCGGCAGGGGCTCTTCGTAGCGCTCCCCACATCCGCTTATACCCAGCGCGCAGCCGGCGGCCGCCATCAGCAGCCGCACTTTCATTCGGTCATTCATACCAGTCCAGATCGCCCTGTTTTCTTCTATCGATGCCCGCACAAGCGGCGAGTGCGGATTAGCACCTGCGCGCCCGCCAGCGCAAGCGCGCCCGCTGGAGAGCGGCGGCATCATGGTAAGCGGCACCTACGCTCCGAACGGACGAGCCCATCCGGCGATCGATTCGGGAGGACACACGATCGCCTCCACGCCCTCGGCGATCGGCCCGGGCGCGAAGACCTCCGCCGCTCTATTTTAGCCTCACTGGCCCGATAACCCCACACGGATCCCCCCCTGAATTCGCGCCGAAAGCCCCCTTCGGGCACGCAGCATCGAGCGCGTATGCCTGCGCCCCCCTTCGCTCTGCCCGCCCCGCATCCAGGCCCCTCAGACCCCGGGACGTGCTTTCGGGCACACCCGGCTTGTTTTTTTCCTCAAGGCCCGTTATGTAGTCCTCCGCCCACCTGCTGGGTCAAAATTTTGCGACGCCGACTTCAGGCCTGTGAAGCCTTCGCGCTTTTGAGCGCCACGATATTCTGGAGAGTTTGTCATGCGAGAGAAAATCCGACTCGTTTCGTCCGCCGGCACCGGCTACTTCTACACCACGACCAAAAACAAGCGGAACACCCCCGACAAGCTTCGCATCAAGAAGTTTGATCCGAAGGTCCGCAAGTACGTCGAGTTCGTGGAAGCCAAGATCAAATAATGTAGGCCGGCGCTCCCGGCTGACCCTTAAGAGGAATCCCCTATGTCCAAGTACGGAAAGATCAACTGGCGCCGCCGTCGCAAGATCGACCCCTTTGAGCAGAACCCCTCCTGGCGTCTTGATTACAAGAACGCCGAGCTGCTCAAGCTCTTTGTGACGACCACCGGCAAGATCCTGCCGCGTCGCATCACCGGCGTGAACGCCGTGAACCAGCGCCGTCTGCGCCGCGCCATCCTGCGCGCTCGCCAGATCGCGTTGCTGCCCTACACCACGCACAAGTCGTAAGGGTTGTGCGCGCGACCGCCTCTCTTCGGAGGCGATATCCGCGCGCCAGGGCAACATCGACGGCGGCCCCCTCCCCCATCGTTCTGCTCAGGCGGATTGGGAGGGCGGCCGCCGCGTTGCTTTCTTGGCGCTCGCAGCCTGCCCCCTGGGGTCCTGATCGGATCGCCCCGAAAGCGTCTGCAGGCCTGACCTTTCGTTGGGTTACGCTTTATTACAAGGGCCGCAGCGGCCGACCGCACGCGAAAAATCGACACATGCAGCCTGCATGAGCCCCGAAAGGGGGGCAGAGGCTGTAGACACCGCCCGGGCTCTCCGCTAGCCTTGCGCACAACCAGAAGCTCCTCAACCTGCTGGATAATCAGCGCTCTTCTGAAACGACATGAGGCCAGATATGGGATGGAACGTGCCCGGCGCCCCGCGCCTGTTGACCGCGACCCTGGGGCTATGCACCGTCGTGGGCATCACCGCCTGCAACGAGTACCCGGTTCAGCTGACGCGCTCGACCAGCGCCATTGAGTTTATTCAACCCCAGACGGCCAACGGCACCAACAAAGCCGACATCCTCTGGATGATCGATAACTCCGGCTCGATGTGCCAGGAGCAGAAGCTCTTGCGCGAAGGCTTTGCCGACTTTGTTGAGATCCTGGGTGAGGTTAACCTCGATTTCCATATCGGTGTGACGACCACCCACTTTGTCGATGACACCGTCGACAGAGGGCGCGAGCCGATCGCCGAGCCCGGTTATCTGCAATCAACCCCGCAGCCCATCCCGGGCGCTGACAACACCTGCTATTACGGGCTGAATGAGGACGGAAGTCTCAACTTAAATGATATGTCGCCCATTCTTGATTCCATCGCTATCGCCGTGGAGTGCACGACCAACCCGGGCGACTATCAGGATCTTCTCAACCCGCCACTGTCTGAGCTGCGTTGCACCTTTGACGAGTTTAACTGGCCCGAAGAATGTACCGGCGACGCTCGTCTGGCCGAGTCCTACTTCCCTCCTTCCTCGGCCTACCGCCCGATTCCCAAGGTACTCCGCGCAGAGGATTATACCGACGAACGTGGCGAGCTTGAGGTTAACCGCCTCGCCGAAGACTTCGCGTGTATGAGCCTGGTTGGCGTGCGTGGCTGGGGGTTTGAGCAGGGGCTGGCCGCTGTCGCCCGCGCCTTCTCGCCGGAGTTGACCGGGGGGCCTGACGGCGATCCGTCGCAATACCCCAACGCAGGCTTCTTGCGTCCCGATGCAGAGACCGGGGTGATCTTCGTCTCCGACGAGAATGACTGCAGCCACGATGGCACGCTCGACTACCAGACCTACTGTGGCGTCAGCGAGTGCACCTACCAGGAAAACCTGGGCGACGCCGGCGCACTATTGCAGGTCAACACCCTTCGCGACGAGCTGCTTGCCAACATCGCCGCCTCCCGCGGTGTGAACAGTGTCGATCCCAATACTGAGGTCATCATGGCCTCGATTCACGGCCGAGATCGCCGCTTCTTGGAGCCTCGTCCCGAGCCCGACTGCCAACCCAAGACGGCTAACGCCGGTGACCACGTCCCCATCAGCTGCGCCAGCGTCAACGGGGAGGCGTATTCGGGCCACCGCTATGCAGAGTTTATCAGTGCTTTTGAAAGGTCTTTTCCCAAAGCGCCCTCGGAAAACGAGCCGATGACCGGGCTTATCTGCAGCGACTTCACCCGTGCGCTCGATCAGATCGCCGATCTCTTCTCACCCAAAGCCTCCGCTTGCATCGACGACATCTACGCCTGCGACGGGCCCGAGGCAGCCTGCCCGGCCAACCCCTTCACCGGCGAGGCCGGCACCTGCCGTCCCTACCCCGTTGAAGCCGGCGTGGACCCCCTGGGCACCTACTACTGCGATACCGGTCTGCAGGTGCGCATGAAGCTTCCGGCCGCCGGTGCCGAGGCCGACCTGACGCGTCTGGAGACCACCCAGTACTGCCTGGAAGGCACCATCGGGATGCCCGAGTACCCCCGGGGCTGTGTGGTCGACCCCGCCAACTACCAGCTCAATGCATGTCCCGGCGGTCGCTCCGGGGTGATCATCGACTGGAATGACGAGCAGTGGTTCAACATCCTCTCCGGTCTTGAGGTTGAGGCGCGGTACGCGCGCCTTCCCAGCGAGCGTTAATCACGCCTCCACACGCCGGCCTCGAAGAGCGGGTACACGAGAATAAACGAGAGCAAAGCCACCTCCTGCGGCAAGGAGGTGGCTTTATATTTGAGTCGACGGGACGAGTATTGAGCCAGGGCCTCGACAAGATTTGACAAAAAGGCGCTTGGCGATCTCAAATAGAAGTCATTAGCATACCGGCGCATGGGCCAGATACGTGGGGGGACGATTGTGGTTTGTGTCCCGTGTCACCGATGTCGACGCTGTCAGGGAGTGCATCATGTCCAACCTGGGTTCGTCCTCCGGGACAGGCCAGCATATCCGCGCGTTACGCGAGGCGCGGAGGCAGAAGCTGCGAGAGAAGAGCCCGCAGCATCACTGCCCGAGCTGCATGTCGGTGGTTTTCGCCGATGAGCCGCAATGCCTGGAGTGCGCTCTGAGTTCGCCCGAGGCCGGTTGGCCCTCGCTCGAAGAGGCCAACGACCCGTGGCTTGGGCGGGTGATCGACAAGCGCTACCTGGTTGCAAAACCCCTGGGCCGCGGTTCGTCGGCCGCGGTCTACCGGGCGGAGTCGCTCTCGATCTCCCGCCATTTTGCCATCAAGATCATCGCCACCGACAAAGGTCAGGCCGACCAGATCATTGAGCGCCTCAACCGCGAAGTCGAAGCGCTGAGCCGACTTCGTAACCCGCATATCGTCTCGTTTTACGAGATTCTTGATCTGAAGGGCTCCTACGTCGCCGCGATCATGGATCTGATCTCGGGGATGACGCTCGAAGATCTGGTGATCCGCCAGGGCCCGCTAAACATCCAGCGCGCCTGTGCACTGCTGCGCCAGATTGCCAACGGCCTCTTTGAAGCGCATCAGGCCGGCATGATTCACCGCGATCTCAAGCCGGAAAACATGATGGTCGAGCGCCTGCCGGCCGGCGACGACTTCATGCATATCCTGGACTTTGGCATCGTGCGCCTGACCGACGACTCCGGCGTGAGCATGACCCACGGGTTTATCGGCACGCCCCTCTATGCCAGCCCCGAGCAGGCCATGGCTAAAACCGTCGATCGCCGCAGCGACATCTACAGCCTGGGGGCCATTCTCTTCTTTATGCTCACGGGCAAGCCCCCCTTTATCTCCAACAACGTCTACAGCGTGCTACGCATGCACGTGCGGCAGAAGCCGCCACGTTTAAGTGAGGCGCACCCGGAACGCATCTTCCCCGAGGAGTTGGAACGCCTGGTAGCGCGAATGCTGGCCAAAGAGCCCTCGGAGCGCCCCAATGATCTCTCGGAAGTGATCGCCGCGCTGGACACCTTTGCCAACTCGCAGCTCTCCTCGGAGGTGACTTCCTCATCCCGGGTGGGTGCCGACCGGAAGACCCCGATCGCCGGGGTGTTCGGGGCGAACAAAACCACAGTCGCCTCAAGCGTCGAAGGCGCGGCGGCTTCCCCCGACGAACCTCACGGGTTTGCACGCGAGGATCACACCAGCGCAGCCACCCTGCAGGCATTCGCAAAACGACAGCCCGCCCACACGCCCGTCTTCTCCCGCACGGACACCCCGCAGCACCATGAGGGCCTCAAGGCCATTCCCGCCCAGGTCCGCTATGCCTCGCACGAGAGCAGCTCGGCCACAGCCGTGCCCGCGACGACGCATACCCTGCGGGTGAGCCCGGCAAACGTGGTGGCGAGCGCTCGCAGGGAAGGTTCCTTCGTGATTCTGGAGGGCGGCCCCCACGAAGCGATGCTCTTTGAAAGGACCGCCAGCGGTCCACGCCCCCTGGCGGTGGCAACCGCCTCGCGCGTAACCGCGCTGGCGTTGGGCGATGATGCCATCTTCGCCGGGCACCGCGACGGCTCGATCTCGCGCACCTGCCTCGATAAAGCTCAAACGCGCACCCTCTTCCAGGATGTGCGGCGCGCCTCCATCGCCTCCATCGCGGTGAGCCCGTGCAACAAGAGCGTGATCGCCGGCTCGACCTCCGGTCGGGTTTATGTCCACCAACCCGGACGCGCCAGCGCCAGCGAGTGGGCGCGTATCCGCAACGGTGAGGCCGTGCGATGTGTGACGCTGGGCGCAGGCGGCGATACCGCCGCCATCAGCCGCCGTGACAACGGCGTTGAAGTCATCTCGCTGGGTTCGCCGCGTCAGCCCACGGCCCAGTTCCGCACCGAAGCGCCGATCACCGCCATGACGCTCTCGCCGGATAACTACCTGCTGGCCGCGGCGCTCGCCAACCACACCCTGGCGCTCTTCCAGATTCCCACCGGGCGCAGGCTGATGAGCCTGCCCACACGCCATCTTGATGTCCTCGCCCTGCTCTTTGCTGACGGAAGCACTCCGACGGCCATCTGCGCGGTTGATCGTCAGGTCCAACGCCTCTGCTTTGAGCAGATCAGCGCCGGCACCGCCGCGCTCTAGGCCGCAACACCGGCCGTCCCCTCAACGCGGCGCTTCCCAACCCAGCCAACGCACTCGTCGCGAGCGCAACAGCCCGGCCTCCGCCTGATCGAAGAGCTCTTCGAGCCTTGCGAAGAGCTCACTGTTGTCGCGCGGCTCATAGCCTTGCAGCGCCTCGCGGTAGCGGGGCAGATCATCGACAAAATCCACAAGATCCGTCGGCCCCATCCTCCGGGTGTAGGTGCCGTAGCCCAGATCTTTGAGGTAGCGCGCGTTGAGCAGCTGCTCAAACTGCCCGCCTACCGGCGTCGCCAGGTAGGGTTTGCGCAGGTGCAGTGCCTCGCCCATCAGCGTAAAGCCCGCCGAGCCGATGACTCCGGCACAGCTGGCCAGATCCTCGACAAATTGCGTCTCGCTAAAAGGCCGAAAGGTCAGGTTCCCGTGGCGCTGGTCCTCTTTGATATCGCGGCGAAGTCCATACACATAGACCGGGCGCGTGAGCCCGGCGAGCATCCGTGGAAGATCCGAAAAACTCGGAGAGGTCTGGTAGACGAGCAGGTGCTCCCCCTCGGAGGGCTGCGCGTTGAGGAGCTCGGGACGCAAGATCGGTGGCACCAACGTGGTGCGCTTCTTGCGCACCCTCGGCTCGACGAAGGTCGTGACCACGTAGTGGGCCGCGCGCGGGCATTTGGCTTTGACGATCGATTTGGCCAGCAGAAACGCGTTCATCTCCTCACCGATGATCTGCTCTTCGTGCCAGCAGCGGTTGATGAGCTGAATGTTGTCGATGCAGATCAGCGGGATGCGATGAACTTTGGCAAAGAGCCAGCTCCAGCTCTCAAAGTCACTGATCACAAGATCCGGTTCGAACTTCGCGGCCATCTCGAAGTAGCGACGCACATTGGCAGGCCAGCCCTCCATCGCCCCGCGCAGGTTGTCGACGGCGGTGGCCATCCGACGCACCTCATTATTTTCCATGGCCATCGTCAGCCCCCAGATCTGGTCGACCTCGGGCACGCGCGCTTTGAGATAGTCATGGGCGCGCCCGGAAGCGACGACCTGCACCTGATAGCCCTGCTCCAGCAGCCAGGCCAGAACCACCCCGCTGCGCATCGCATGCCCCATGCCCTCGCCGACCACGCCATATAAAATCTTCATACCAACTCCCGGGCTTCGCCTCTCTTCGACGGATAACGCCCCCCTTGTACCGCTCACAAAGCGCGCGCTTCAAGCGTATCGCGGCCGGTCGCGGTGACACTTTAGAAACGCTCTGTGGCCTGGCAGCGCGCTCCTGCATCTTCCTTGCTCGATGGCCCCCCTCGAAGTATTGTAACGCCGATCCATGATGATGCGGCGGCGTCCGGTGGCGCGCACCTCCTGCCCATTTTGCCGGCGACACAAGGCCGGCCTTTTTCAGCGCCACGATTCCGCTCATCGTCGACCGCTCCAGCCGGGAGCGGCACCTGCCAGAAGACGACATGAATCACTGTGCCACGCGCCGGAGCTTTATTGGGGACACCCCACCGAGCGCTGCCGTCAAACGGGGTCAAGACCGTGCCGATCAAACTGCGATACGCTGGAAACACCCACGTCGGGATGAAGCGGGGCCATAACGAAGACAACCTTCGTCTTGTGCCTGAGGAAAACCTCTACATCGTCGCCGACGGCATGGGAGGGCACGCCAGTGGCGAGGTCGCCTCACAGCTGGCCGTCGACACCATCGCCGAGTTCTTCATGGAGACCAGCAAGGATGAAGATCTGACCTGGCCTTATAAAATGGAGAAGGGGCGCACCTACGAGGAGAATCGCCTGGGCGCGAGCATCAAGCTCGCCAACCTGCGCATCTTCGAGACGGCCAAAAACGACCCGAGCAAGCATCACGGCATGGGTACCACGGTCGTCGCGCTGTGCATCTGCGGAGAAACCATCTACGTGGGCCACGTCGGCGACAGCCGCGTCTATCGGCTGCGCGGCGAGGAGCTCCATCAGGTCACCGAAGACCACTCGCTGCTCAACGATTACATCAAGATGAAAGATCTCACCGAAGAAGAGATCGAGAACTTCCCGCACAAAAACGTCATCGTGCGGGCGCTCGGCATGAAAGAGACCGTCCAGGTGGATGTCTGCCACGAGGAGCCCCAGCACAAAGACCTCTACCTTTTGTGCAGCGACGGGCTCAACGGGATGATCAACGACAAAGCCATCCGTCAGATCATGGTGGATAACCGCGACAACCTGGAGGTCTGCATCGATAAGCTCATCGAGGCGGCCAACAACAACGGCGGAACCGACAACACCACATGTGTGATGGTGGAGATCTTCAAAGAGTAATTCCTTCTTCGCAAAGGATGGGTCATGTCCGAGGAGCTCGACGAACGCAGTGAGCCGGGCGCCGGGGCGCCGCGCGTGGTGATCGTGTCCGGGCTGAGTGGCTCGGGCAAATCCACCGCGATTCGCGCGCTCGAAGATCTGGGCTATTTCTGCATCGACAACCTGCCGGTGCCCCTGCTGCCCAAGGTGCTGGAGCTGGCGCAGAGCGGCCCTTCGCGCCAGGCGTGGCGACGGCTGGCCTTTGTCGTCGATACCCGCGATCACGTGCATCTGGATCAGGCCAACGCCACGCTCAAACAACTCCGCGACGAGGGGATCGACGTGCAGGTGGTCTTTCTGGAGGCCACCGACGAGGTGCTGGTACGCCGTTTCAGCGAGACGCGCCGGCGCCACCCCGTCAGCGAGGCGCGTAACGTGCCCGAGGGCATCCGCCTGGAGCGGGAGTTTCTCGACGATATCCGCGCGCGTGCCGACGTGGTCGTCGACACCTCCACGCATACCGTGCACACGCTCAAAGCCCTGATTCAAGAGCGCTTCAGCGATGATGCGCCCCCGCCCTTCTCGATCTCGGTGCTGAGCTTTGGCTTTAAGTACGGGCTGCCCATTGAATGCGATCTCGTCTTCGATCTGCGCTTTCTGCCCAACCCCTATTTTGTCGAGGAGCTGCGCCCGAAGACCGGACTCGATGCCGACGTGCAGCATTATGTCCTGGGCTTGAGTGAGACGGCGACCTTTCTGGGGCTCTTTCAACAGATGGCCGAGTTCACGCTTCCGATGTACGAGCGCGAGGGCAAAAGCTACCTGACCATCGGCATCGGATGCACCGGCGGGCAGCACCGCTCGGTGGCGATTGCCGAGACGATCGCGCGCCGGCTCTCCAACCGGGGCTGGAATGTTTCAACCCGCCACCGCGATCTAGAACGCAAGTCGCGCTGAGCGTCAGCCTGTCGCTCAGCGCTCTTCGTCTTTCCTCGATCTTCGCCCCCGCTGATTCGCCCACCTGCCCGGGGCGATCTTCTGAAATTGCCGCACTGAGGCACTGATGTCTGCACGTCGTCCGGGTCTCAAACCCATCGTGATCGCGCTGGCCGTGATCGTCTTCGGGGTGATCGCCGCACTCAACATCGAGCCGGTGCCCGCCCCCGGCGCTCCGCCTGTCGCCCCCGATGAGCTCGCCACCCTCTCGCCAGCAGAGGCCCTGGCCGCCGCCGACGCCTTCTACAAGAGCCGTCCCCTCTACGAGCGCCCCCACCCCTACACAGACGTGCCCGAGGGCCTCCCCGACCTGCGTGCCGAGACCTGCGGGGCCTGCCACGCCGAGATCTATGCCGAGTGGCAGCTCTCCACCCACCGCCGCGCCTGGCTCGACGACGCCCAGTTCATGGAGGAGCTCGCCAAATCCCGTGGCGAGCACAACCCGCCCGACGCCGAGCGCCATGACGTCAGCTGGATGTGCGTCAACTGCCACACCCCCCTGGTCAACCAGCTCGAAAAACTCGTGGTGGGCCTGGAAGAAGGCGACATCTCCAAACCGATCTACGTCGATAACCCCACCTTTGATGCCGAACTGCAGCTCGACGCCATCACCTGCGCCACCTGCCATGTGCGCGATGGCGTGGTGCTCGGCCCCCGGGGTGACGCCACCGCCGCGCCCCACCCGGTGGCAAAAGGCGATCACCTCCTCGACGAAGAGAACTGCGTGCGCTGCCACCAGGCCGAAGCCCTCTTCCCCGAGCAAACCCTGGGCTGCTTCTTCACCACCGGCGAGGAGTGGTCCCGGAGCGCGTTTGCCGAGAAGGGCCAGCACTGCCAGGACTGCCACATGCCCCAGACCGAGCGCCCCATCGCCCGGGGCTATAATGTCCCCGTGCGCAAGACCCGCCACCACTGGTTCGGGGGCTCGCTGATTCCCAAAAAGCCCGAGTATGAGTCGGAGATCGCCCCTCTTCGCGCGATCTTTGGCTCCGGTGCCTCCATCTATCTGGAAGGCCCCGCCGAGAACTGTGCCGGCAACGGCTGCGCCGATGCCCGGGTGGTGGTGCTCAACGATAAGGCCGGCCACCGCTTTCCCACCGGCGACCCGGAGCGCCACGTCGACGTCAGCGCCCGCGTCCTCTCCCCGGAGGGCCAGGAGCTGGTCCGCCAGGAGATGCGCATCGGCGCGATCTTTGACTGGTGGCCCGAGATCAAGCTCCGAAGCGACAACCGCATCCTGCCCGGCGAGTCCCTTGAGATGGGGCTCTCCTGGGAGGAGCACCAACTCGCCATGCAGGATGAGCCGGTGATCGTGGAGATCGAGGCCGTCAAAGAGCGCATGCACGAGGAGGCCTTTGACTTCCACGAGCTGGAGGGGCGCTACGTGCGCGGACGCCACTTCCACCGCTCCCGCTGGGAGGTGGATGCGAATGGGGAGGTGCGCCTGCTTGAGATCGAAGACGATTTTGGCGCCCGCCAGACTCTGGCCCCTCAAGAGGCGTCGCCCTCGCCAGACTGAGTGCTTAGCTTTAGAGGGATTGTGCCGATCGCAGTGCTCTGCGGCCCCCGACCTCCGAGGCTTTCCATGCGCCATGCTACCACTGCCGCCCTGCCCCGCTCCGCGGAGGCCTTCTCCGCCTTTTTTCTGGGCGCCCCCTGGCCGATGCATCTCGTCGACGCTCAGGGCACCCCGGGGGTCTGCAACCCGGCGCTGGTCGAGCTCCTGGGCCTTGAGGATTCCACCCCTTCCCCCGAGGAGCTGCTCACCCCGGAGGCCGCCCGCCAGCTCGCCCGGGCCAGCCGCCTCCTGGCTCAGGGGGAGCGCGATTTTGTCGATCGCGCCCTGACCTACCTTCACGCCTCCGGCACCCCCATTCGCGCCGCGCGTCAGCGCCTGATCCCCCTGGAGCGAGAGGAGGGCGCAGAGCCCACCTACCTGGCCATGCTCAACGAACTTGTGCCGCCGCAGCCCTTCAGCCGCGCCACCCTGCAGAGCCGCATGGCCCAGGCCATCGCCCACGACTTCAACAACGTGTTTACGGTCGCGGCCAGCTACGTCGATCTGGTGCGCCACCAGGTCGAGGACGATCCGCATGGTCAGCAGCTGGAGCGCGCGCTCAGAGCCTGCCGACGGGGCATCGCGCTGGTCGACGCCCTGCAACTTCTGACCTCGCTTGACGGGCTGCCCCCCACCGAGACCGATCTCAACGAGCTCTTAGAGCGCCAGCAGCGCGTGCTCAGTCAGACCCTCTCCCCGGGCCCCAAACTCCACGTCAGCTGTGAGGAGGATCTGCCCATTCTGCGCGCTCATCCCTCCCGGGTCGGCCAGCTGGTGGCCGATCTGGTGGCCAACGCCCTGATGCGCTGGCCGCAGGCCAGCCGTCTGGAGCTCAGCGCGCGACACGCCCGCGCCGAGCACCCCGGTGTGGAGCTGACCATCGGCGGCCCCGACGACCCCAACGCCGTCTACGAGGGGCCCTTCTGGCCCATGCTCGTAGGACGCGTGGAGCACAACGAGCATATGACGCGCGTGCCCGATGTGATCGCCGAGTTTTCCGTGGATGTGATCTGCGATCAGCACGCCATCACTGCCTTTTTGCCCGCCCCCACCCTGCACTAAGCTCCGGTCCATCCTCCAGGTCGGCCCGCCCCCCTGCCCGGAGCTCGCCCCTCTCCTCACTCAAACTCCGTGCACATCTCCGAGGGGTGATACACTGCAGCGCCCTGCTGGTAGACCAGCTTCGCTCCCAGATGTCCGACGTATCCTAACAACGCGATACCAAGACAAAGCCCCAGAGCGATCACCACCCGAAGAGCCAGGCGCAGGCCCCTCGACAGGCCTGTAACCCCCCGGACAAACTCCAGAACGGTGGCGACCGTGAAGGTGATGGCACAGATCCAGGCCAGGTTCTCATGGCGCTCCACCACCGTGGGATCACATAAGGTCCGAACAACCTCCGCGTCGGCCAGATCTCCGGTATAGACGGCCAACCAGGCCCCGGCTGTGCCCACACTCAGGGCCAGCCGGGCGGCCGGACGCAAAAATCCCCGGGGCCCCCCGGGGTTGGTCATCGCGCCGGCCAGCCAGGCCAGCACCCCGAAGATCAACACGCCAATGGGGAGATGCACGACGAGCGGATGCCACAGCTCCACTCGCCACATATCGGGGAGCGCACCCATCGCGTTACTCGAGGATCGTGACAGAGATCGGGTCGAGGCGCTTTCCGACCTTCTTGATCTCGACTTCGACCTTCTGCCCCTGCTCCAACACACCGAACTCCGCGGGCTGCCCGCCCTTCGTCAACGTCGTCTCGTCGATGAAGTAGAGCTCGAGCTCCTGGCCATTCGCATCGACGTAAATCTCTTTCTCATCGGCGTTGACCTTCTTGATCGTCCCCTCGTACGTACCGCTTTCGACGACGGCGTGCTCCTCGGCGTCGCTGCCGGAGGGCTTTTCGCAGCCGATCAATGCGCTGCCGGAGAGCGCCATAAGCGTGATCGTGAGCATCATCATTCGGGACAGGGTTTTCATCGTGATCTCCTTTAAGAGGCATCATGTCAGCGGTCCGACGACCCGACACGACGTCGAGACGAAGGGCCCACACCATAGGGCTCGGGGACCGGAGTGGCCATACTAAACCCGGGCACGCCGCTGGCGAGCAAGCGACGAGTCAACCAGGGGCGTTCCGACGCATGGCCACCACGTTCGCTGGCGGCCTCGCAAGGGCGGCCGGCGCGTTGTAACGCGCCAGGGCATACCCTTTTAGGGGGTTGAACCCCCTCCCCTTCCGTCCGCGGACGCCTCCAATCGGGTCGGAACCTCGTCGGAGCCGTCCCGGGACACGGTCGCTTCATGGTTCTACCCCCCGGAACCCCGTCCGCGGACGCCTCCAATCGGGTCGGAACCTCGTCGGAGCCGTCCCGGGTCACGGTCGCTTCATGGCGCTTCGCCAGCCGAGGCGTCCCGGGGCACGGTCGCTTCATGGTCCTACCCCCCGGAACCCCGTCCGCGGACGCCTCCAATCGGGTCGGAACCTCGTCGGAGCCGTCCCGGGACACGGTCGCTTCATGGCGCTTCGCCACCCGAGCCGTCCCGGGACACGGTCGCTTCATGGCGCTTCGCCACCCGAGGCGCCCCGGGACACGGTCGCTTTATGGCGCTCCGCCATGTGAGGCGCCCCGGGGCACGCTCCCTTCGCATCGCTCCGCCATCTGAGGCGCCCCGGGGCGTCCCGACACAGGTGCGGCCGGCGGCGGTGGCGCCCGCGGGCAACCTGGGGCATGCTCCCGCCACCCGAGCCCGGGACGCCCGGGCCCCCATGCCCCCACCCACTCTGAATCACCCTCCTGCCGAGTGTGTTATGCGTTATTACCCCCGCGTCGATCTGACCCAACCTCTGGAGAATGTGCTGCGCGCCGGGCACCCCTGGATTTTCGAAGACGCGCTCCGTCACCCGGAGCTTGAGGCCGGCGACGCCGTCGACGTCTACGACATGCACGGCGCCTGGCTGGGGCGAGGCATCATCGATCCCGACTCGCCCATCCGCGTGCGCCTGTGGACGCGTAACCCCCAGACCGAGCTCGATAACCGCCTGCTCGACCAGCGTATCCGCCAGGCGATGAAGCGTCGGCCCTTTCCCACGGCCGATACCAACGGCTTTCGCCTGCTCAACGGGGAGGGCGACCGGGTGCCGGGCCTTGTATGCGATATCTACGGGGATGTGGCCGTGCTGCGCCCCGACGGGCTGGCCGCCGAGCGCTGGCTGAAGCCCGCACGCCAGACGATCAGCAAACTTTTGCCGGTGAAACACTGGGCGATCAAACGCTCGAACCTCCACCGCGGCAAGCTCCCCCGCGCCGAATGGTGGGAGTGCGAGGCCCCGGCGGAGACAACCTTTGTGGAGGGCGGGCTCACCTACGTGGTCGACCCGATGGAGGGCCAGAAGACGGGCTTTTTCCTCGATCAGCGTGCCAACCGCCGCCGCCTGGCCGAGCTCTGTGTGGGACGCCGGCTGCTCAACCTCTTCGGGTACACCGGGGCGTTCTCGCTGGCGGCGGCGGCCCGGGGGGCGGCGCGCACGACCACTGTGGACCTGGCCGCGCCGGCCATCGCCGACGCCCGACGCAACTTTGAACGCAACCACATCCCGGCTCCCGCCCACGGATTTGAGGCCTGCGACGCCTTTGAATACCTGGAGCAATTCGACGCGGAGCGCGCCCCCTTTGAGGTCGCCGTCTGCGATCCGCCCAGCTTCGCCCACCGCCACAGCGACGTGCCGCGGGCGACCGAGGCCTATACGCGAATTTTCCAAAAGTTGATTGAGGTCATGCCCACCGGCGCTACCATTGCTCTGGCCTCGTGCAGCAGCCATATCGATCGGGGGCGTTTTTTGAACATCGTCTCCGCCGCAAGCCAGCGCGCCGGGGCCGAGCTGGTGCTCACCGGCACCTTTGGTGCCGACGTCGATCACCCCACGCTGGCCGCCTTCCCGGAGGGCGATTATCTGCAGTTCAGCGTGGGCACGCTCTGCCGCGACTGAGCTCGCTGGCGAGCGGGCTGCTGGCGCATCAAGCCAGCTCGCCTTGTCAGCACGGGGGGTGCTGGCCGATGGTGGGCACCTCGACACGACGTAACGCAGATCCCGAGTCTTAGAGCGCCGCCCGAAAAGGGTCCGGGGCGCAAGGTTGGAGGAGAAGGTGGCAAAGGGCTCAAAATCGGGCGGGTTGGGGGATTGGCTCTCCTCGGTATGGGGGGCGGTGGAGCGGGTGCCTCAGCTGGAGGCGCGTGTGGTGACCTGGGTCCCCACCCTTTTTGCCGCCAGAAGTGCCACCCGCGCGCTGGTGGAGCTGGGCCGAGAGACGCTCGGCCCCCTCACCGACGAGGAGCGAGCCTGGAAGCTCCCCGACAGCGAACTCGCTGCGCTCGTGGGCGCGATGGCCGAGCTGGCCGACGCGCTGCCCGCCCTCGATAAAGCCGTCCCGAGCTTTCAGGAGATGAGCCAGCTGCGCGCGGAGGTGGCCTCCGATCCGGCCACCCATGAGCTGGGCATCAGCCTGCTCAAGAGCCTCGAAGAGCTCGCGCAGAGCGGGCTGACAAAACTCGTGGAGCTGGCCTTTTTCTCGCGCGAGACCCCGCAGAGCGAGGCCACCGCCGAGCGGCTCACCGCCCTGCTCACGCGGGTGGAGCAGGCCGCCGACAGCCTCCTGGCCGCCGGCATCGAAGCGATGGCAAAGCCCCCCACCGATGGCAGCGCCGATAACGCCCCCTGCCCTCCGCCCTCCGAGCCCCCCTCGAAGGACGAGGACGAAAACGACGAGGGTGGGGCCGACGTCGACGCCCCCGATGTGGCAGTGGACCCCCTTTCCCCTGAGGATTCATGAGCCTGAACCCCGCTCCCAACCTCTCTGCGGCCCTGCAACGCGACCTGGAGGCGATCGTCGGCGCTGGATGGGTGCGCAGCCAGCTCCCCGATCGTCTGGCCTACGACAACGACTGCTGGCCGCGGGGCATCATCCTGACCCGCGGGCGACGCCTGGGCGTGCACCGTCCCTCGGCGGTGGTGCAGCCGGCCGACGAAGAGGAGGTGGTGGCGCTGGTGAACTGGGCGCGCACGACCGGCACGCCCATCATCCCCTTTGGCGCCGGAAGTGGCGTGTGCGGCGGCACCGTCGCCCTCGATGAACGCGCGATCGTCATCGATCTCAAGCGTATGGACCGGCTCCTGGAGGCCGACGCCGAGCGCCTGCTCATGCGCGCGCAGCCCGGGCTCATCGGCATGAATATGGAGCGGGCGCTGAACTACCGGGGGCTGACCCTGGGTCATTTTCCCTCCTCGCTCTACTGCTCGAGCGTGGGCGGGTATCTGGCGGCGCGCTCGGCCGGGCAGTACTCCAGCCTCTACGGCAAGATCGAGGATATGGTCGTGAGCATGCGCGTGGTCACCGGCCGCGGCGAGTCCATCGACACCGCCGCCAGCCCGCAGCACCCCGGAGTGCAGGAGGGCGCCGCTGGCGAGGCGATGCTGGCGGAGAGCACGCAGCTCTTTGTCGGCAGCGAGGGCACGCTGGGGCTGATCACCGAGGCCACGCTGCGCCTGCAGCCTCTGCCCTCGCGCCAGCTCTACCGCGGGTTTCAGTTTCCGACCCTCCAGGGCGCGCTCGACGCCATCCGCGAGCTGATGCAGCAGGGGCTGCGCCCGGCGGTGGTGCGCCTCTACGACGAGTTCGACAGCCTGATCGCCGGCAGCGGCCGCAAGCGCGCCCGCAAGGCCGACGCCTCCACGCTGAGCACCGTCCCTCCGGGCGGCGCCGCGCCAACGCCGAGCGCCGGCGAGCTGCTCAAGGGCCTGGGGCGCCTGGCCCGTCGCACGCTGGGGGATCTGGGGGTGGCCGCCCCGATGGAGCGCCTGGTGGAGCGAGCCTCCCGCGAGCTGTTGAGCCGCGCGGTGGGCCAACCGCTTTTGATCAATCGCCTGGCCGAGCGGGTGCCCGCTCAATGCCTACTGGTCATCGGCTTTGAGGGCCATAACGAGCTCATCGACGCCGAGGCCTCCTACGCCTTTGATCTGCTGGGGCGCTACGGGGTGGACCTCGGGGAGGGGCCGGGCAAGCACTGGCTGAAAAACCGCTTCTCGGTCAGCTACAAACAATCGCCGATGTTCGATGCGGGCACCTTTGTCGACACGATGGAGGTCTCCACGACCTGGGAGAACGTGCTGCCCCTCTACGAGGCGGTGCGCCGGGCGGTGGAGCGGGAGGTCTTTATCATGGCGCATTTCAGCCATGTTTACGCCGAGGGCTGCTCGATCTACTTCACCTTTGCCGGCTTTGGCAGCGACCTCGACCAGACCCTTCGCACCTACGAGCTGACCTGGAACCGGGCGCTGGGAGCGGTGGCCGACGCCGGCGGTTCCATTGCGCATCATCACGGCGTGGGGCGCTCCAAGGCGGCGTTCACCGCCCGCGATCATCGGGGCGGCGAAGCGTTCTTTAAGGTGCTGAAATCCACGTACGATCCGGACGGCATTCTCAACCCTTCCAAGGTCTACCTGTGAGAGAGACATCGACGTTGAGCGCGCCCTCCCGCCATCATTATGAGGCCCGGGGGCTGGATCTCCCGGCGGAGGAGCGGATCGTGGAAACCCGTCAGCAGCTCATCGAGAGCTGCCGGGAGCTCGATGGCGCCGGCCGCGCGTCCGTTCTGGTGGGCGACGGTCAGCACCTTCGCCACCGGCTCGACGGGGCGGTGGTGCTGCGCACCGAGGGCCTACATCGCATCGTCTCCATCGACCGCCACAGCGGGCTTGTACGCGCGGAGGCCGGGGTGCGCTGGCGCGACTTCCAGGACGCCCTGCACGCCGAGGGGCTCTCGGCCGGAGGCTACGCGCTGCAGCCCTCCACGGCGACCCTGGGGGGCCTTCTGGCGCGTTTTCGCCCGGGGCCCAAAACCCTGGGGATGGGCTCGTTGCGCGACGGCTGCGTGGCCTTGAGCGCCTTTTCCCCCGAGAGCGGCAGCTACGATTATCTGGTGGCGCCGCGCAAGGCGGCCGGCCCCGATCTGCGTTACCTCTTCATCGGTGCGGAGGGCCGCCACGGCCCGATTTTAGAGGCTACGCTGGTCGCTCGCCGACCTCTGGAGAGCGAGCTTTTGATCTTTGAGGGCCTTCCCCTCTCCGAGGCCCTGGGGCTTTTGGAGGCCATCTACCGCGCCGGGTTGCGCTGGCAGTGGATGCACTACGGCGCGAGCTCCGAGCGCCTCCAGATCGCGCTGAGCGCGCCCGGAGCCCTGTTGCGGGGGCAGATCCGGTGGATCGAGGCCAACCTGCGCCTGCCCGACGCCCATCTGGAGGTGGAGGCGCTGCGCGCGCGGCGGCGCTGGCTCGAAGATCGCCACCCGGCCCGGCGAGCGTACAGCCGCGCGGAGCGCGCGAGCGGACTGTGGTGTACGGCCCGCGCGCTGGAGAACCCGCCCCTGGACCGGAGCACCCCGGGGGTAGACGATCTGACGATCACCGCGTTTACACCCGACCGGGTGGAGCTTGTCGTCGAGCACCACGCCCCGCTCGATGTGCCCATGCCCGGGGTGATCGCGCGCTGGCCGCTTCGCCAGAATCTCCCGCTTGTTTCATTCACCGCCGCACCCACCGGCACGGAGGCCAGCTGATGCGCCACGACGACGCCCCCCCTCTAAAAGACGCTCCGCAGGGAGACGCCCCCCCGGGAGATGCGCGGCCGGCTGCGCCTCCCGACGCGATCGCGCGCATGAGCGCCTACTGCACCTACTGCCCGAAGATGTGCCGCTTCAGCTGCCCGGCATCGGCGGCGGAGTCGCGCGAGACGGTCACGCCCTGGGGGATGATGCGGCTCCTGGAGCTGACCGGCGATCAGAGCGTGGCGTTAAGCCCGGAGGTGGCCGAGACCTTTTACCATTGCACCGGTTGCCGGCGTTGCCAGGCGTTTTGCCGCCACGACAACGACGTGCCCCGCGCGCTGTGGCGGGCCCGCGAGCAGGCCGCAGACGCCGGGCTGATCCCGGCGGCGCTCACAACGCTGCGCGAGCACTTCGATGCGCATAGCCGCCCCTACGCCGAGGCGATCGACTGGCGCCCGGACCCGGAGGTATTTGACCCCGAAGCGACCGTGGGTTTCTGGCCGGACTGCGACACCCTCGCCACCAACCCGGAGCTTATCGATCGGGTGGGCAGGCTGCTTGAGCGGGTGCTCGGCGAAAAGGTGCGTCTGATCGGCACCGGCCCTGATCACCTGCCGGTATGCTGTGGATTTCCCTTAGGCGCCACCGGCGACCGTCCCGCTCTGGACCATCACCTCAAAGAGCGCTGGCCCTCGCTCAAGGGGCTGACCGAGCTCTACACCGACTGCCCGGCGCTCTGCGCGTGGGCCGAGCCGGGGAGCTCCTGGCCGGAACTCTCTCACGGCGATCCGGAGCGCCTCAAGCCCACCCATCTGGTGGAGGTGTTGGCCGAAGCCGTCGGCCAGAACCCGCCGCCGGAGAAGCTCGATGTGAGCGCGATCATGGTGCACCACAGCTGCATGATGACCCGCCAGGCCCCGCTGGCGACACCGAGCCTCAAGCTCTTACGGGCGCTGGGGTCCGGCGAGCCGGTGACCATGATGTTTGACGGGGTGGAGGCGGAATGCTGCGGGGGCCAGGCCGTCTACCGCGCTCTGGAGCCCGAGGCTGCGCGCCGCCAGGCCGCGCGGGTTGCCGAGCAGCTGCACCAGCATCCCACGGCCACACGTCAGGTGAGCACGGCGGCGACCTGCGCCTGCGCGCTTGGCGAGGCCCGCGCGGATCTCGACATCACCTCGCTTCTGGAGCTGGTCTGCGAAGCCTACACGATTTAGATTTACGACACTGTGAGCCAGCGTTGACGCCGTGCCTGCTGCCCTCGATGGGATCTTTGTATGAGTGAACACTCCGCACATCTTCGCACCTTCGTTGTCGCCAACCCGGTCGCCGGGGCGGGCCAGGTCAAAGAGGACTGGCCGCTTTTGGAGCGCCTTCTGCGCGCGAACCTCCCGGAGGTCGACTTTGCCTTTACCGAAGGTCCGGGCCACGCCACGTTGCTGGCCCGCGAGGCGTTGCGGACCGGCTGGGAGATGGTCGTAGCCGTCGGCGGCGACGGCACGCTCAACGAGGTCGCCAACGGCTTTTTTGAGCGCCCTGATGCCTCCACCTGCTACTCGCTCGATGACGAGGGCTGGGTGCGCCGCCTCGACCTGAGTCTAAAACCTGTCAACCCCGAGGCGGTGCTGGGGCTTGTGCCCCTGGGTACCGGCGGTGATTTTCGCCGCTCGGTGGGGCTGATGGCCGGGGCCCCGGAGGCGATTGAGCGGCTGCGCGGCCGCGAGACCCGCTCGCTCGATCTGGGGCAGGTGGGATTTCTCGACGCCCGCGACCGCATCGCCACGCGCTACTTTGTCAACATCGCCAGCGGGGGCATCAGCGGGCTGGTCGACGCGATGGCCAACAGCACCTGGAAGGGACTGGGCGGCCGGGCGAGCTTCACCCTTGCCACGGCCCGGGCGTTTGCGCGCTGGAAGAATATCGAGGTGGAGCTGCGCCTGGACAACACCGCCGAGCTGCGCGAGCGGGTGCTCGACCTGGTCGTCGCCAATGGTGAGTACTTTGGAGGCGGGATGTGGGTGGCCCCGGGCGCTGAGCTTGACGATGGCAAGCTGCAGGTCATCGTCATGGGGGATCTGAGTAAAACCCAGGCCATGCGCATGTTCACCGACATCTACAAGGGCAAACACTTAAGCCACCGCAACGTCGGCCGTCACCGGGCCCGGCAGGTGGCGGTACGCCTGATCAAAAGCTCGCCAAACGCGCTGGTGGATCTGGACGGGGAGCAACCCGGCAAGCTCCCGGCGACCTTCAACGTGCATGCCGGTGCGATGACCTTTAAAGCCTGATCGCGATTGTAGAGATCAGGCCGCCAGCGCCGGCTCATCGACCTGCGGCGCGGGCGGAACGGCCGGCTCGCGCTGGCGGCGAAGCAGGCGCATCGCGTTGAAGATCACGATCATGCTGGCGCCCATGTCGGCGACGATCGCCATCCAGAGCGTGGCCCAGCCCCCCATCGCCAGCACCAGGAAGATGGCTTTCAGCCCGAGCGCCACGCTGATGTTCTGCAGGATGATCGCGCGGGTCTTTTTGCCGATGGCGATCGCCTCGGCCAGACGGCTCAGGTCGTCGCCCATCAGGGCCACATCGGCGCTCTCCAGGGCCACGTCGGTGCCGGCGGCCCCCATCGCCACACCGACGGAGGCGGCAGCGAGCGCGGGGGCGTCGTTGACGCCGTCGCCGACCATCGCCACGCGATCGCCGCTCAGGGTTTTGAGCGCTTCGACCTGCGCGATCTTGTCGTGGGGGCTCTGGCGAGCGAAGACCAGGTCGGGCGAAAGGCCCAGACGCTCGGCCACAGCGAGAGCGGCCGGGCGGCCGTCGCCGGTGAGCATGGCGATGTGCTCAATGCCCGCCTGCCGCAGCGCCGCCAGCGCCGCGGGGGCCTCGGCGCGCACCCGGTCACCGAGGGCGATCACGCCTAAAAGCTGCGCGTCGCGGGCGACGGCAACGAGCGTGTGGCCGCGCTCCTCAAGCGCCTGCGCTTTTGCCAGGAAGTCTTCTTCAAGCGCCACTCCCAGCTCCGAGAGCCACGCCAGCTGACCCACCCGCAGGGTGGGCATCGCCCCCGGTGTGGCGTTCTCGTCGCGAGCGCTTCCCCCATCGTCGCGAAGGCGCGCTTCGATGCCCGCCCCGACCACCGCGCGCGCGTCGACCACCTGATCGACAAATCGCCCGGGTTCAAAACGCCCCATCGCCGCGGCCACAATCGCCCGGCCGATGGGATGTTCGCTGGCCGCCTCTACCCGCGCGGCCGCCAGCAAAAGATCATCCGCCTCCACTCCCGGGGCGACCTCCATCGCCTCCACCACGAGCTTGCCCTCGGTCAGCGTCCCGGTCTTATCAAGCGCCAGCGCGCGCAACCCGCCCAGCCGCTCCAGCCACTTTCCGCCCTTGACCAGGATGCCCCGGCGCGCAGCCCGCGCCAGCCCGGCCACGTTGGCGATCGGCGTGGAGATCACCAGCGCGCAGGGGCAGGCGATCACCAAAAAGACCAGCGCCCGGTAAAACCACAGCTCCCCGCCGCCGCCGGCGACCAGCGGCCCGATCAGGGCAACAGCCACCGCCAGCGCGACCACCGCCGGGGTGTAATAACGCGCAAAACGATCGATAAACTGCTCGGCCGGCGAGGCCTGGGCGCGGGCCTCTTCGACGGCGTCGATGATGCGGGCGAGCGTGCTGCGGGAGGCCGGCTCGGTACAACGCATGCTGACGCGCCCGGCCTGGTTGACCGTGCCCGCATAGAGCGCATCCCCCTCGACCTTGCGCACATGACGCGACTCCCCGGTGATGGTCGACTCATCGATCTCGGTGACGCCGCTTAAGAGCACCCCGTCGACCGGAACGCGCGCTCCGGGGCGAAGCTCCACCTCGTCGCCCGGTCGCACCTCGGCCACCGCGACCTCTTCAAAGCCCTGGCCGCGTCGCACCCGCGCCACCGGCGGGGCCAGCGAGACGAGCGCGCCGATGGCCTCACGAGCTCGCACCATCGAGCGCGCCTCCAGCCACTCGGCAAACCCGAAGAGCAGGATCACCGCCGTGGCCTCAAACCACTCCCCGACTGCAGCGGCCCCGATCACCGCAATGGTCACCAGGATGTTGATGTCGATACGACGCTGGCGCAGCGCATGAAAGGCCTGCCGGTAGACATAGACGCCGCCGATGATGATCGCCGCACTCAGCGCCAGCTTCTCGGCCACCGCCGCGCCCTCGACGCCGAAGCGCAAGAAGGCACCCAGGGCTGTAAGCAGCGCGCCGGCAACCATCGTGAAGAAGCGGCCGTCGAAGGCCGAGCCGGAGGGCGCGGCGCGGCGGCCGGCCTCCCGGCGCGCGTGGGCCTTAAGCCCCACTCGCCACAGCGCGGCGACCGTGGCCTCATCGCGAGAGCTCTGCCCGTCGTGGTAGACGGTCAGCGTGCCCGAGGGCACGCTGATGCGCAGCTCTGAAACACCCGGAGCGCCGCGCAGCGCGTCTTCGATCAACCGAACTTCGCTCTGGCAGCACAACCCCTCCACATCGAAGACCGTGCGCGCGGACGCCGAGTTGACCTCCGGTCCCCCGACCTCATCCCCCTGGTCAGACGACGCGTGACCCGCGGCGCAGTCGTGATCACCGTGGTCATGATGGGCATGATGGGCATGATCGTGCCCGGCGTGATCGTGATGATCATGCGGGTGCTCCTCGCCCCGTTGAAGATCCACAGTGTCCCCGGCACGCGGCGCGTCGGAGGTACATCCCGCACTGCTACAACAGGTCGAGCTCTGGAGTGGGTCACGATCCACGAAAGACTCCTCAAAAGGATACAGCTTTTACGAGGCCTGGCCGCCGGAGGACCAGACGATGGTCTACATGATGACGCCGTGAGCCAGCGTTGACGTCGCATCTGCTGCAGTGAGCGACATCGACTTCTGCTCACGGCGTTGTAAAGACGACGGAGCGCAACGAAGCCTTACACCGCGCCCCCCCGTCAACCCGCAGCAGGCCCGCGCTATGCCTCAGACCACCGGGGAATGCGCCCGGGAGCGCGCGGCGTTCTTGTCGATGCGCCGATACGCGCGCCCGCGGCTGGCCCGCTGAGGATCGCGCCCGGGCTGGCAAGCGTCGCGTCGGTTGGTATGTTTAGCAACGTCGATTATACCCTGCACCACCTCGTGCTGCCGCGCGTTGCGATGTTCTCGTTGAGATCGTCCGACGTACATGCACACCGCACCTTCAGGAGCACCTCATGACCTCAACCAAGTTTAATCCCCCGGCGCGCACGCTCCTGCTCTTTGCGGTGGCCCTGGTGGTCGTGACCATGCTGGTGCCCTACGGCTACATCGTGGCCTACCCGCTGCGCCTCTTCGGCACGTTTGTGCACGAGACCGGCCACGCGCTGGCCACCGTGGTCACCGGGGGCTCGGTCAGCGGGATGCACGTCAATCTGGACACCAGCGGTCTGACGTTGAGCCGCGGCGGTGCGAGCCTTCTGATCAGCTCGGCGGGCTATCTGGGCACCGTGGCGCTGGGCGCGGCGTTGCTGGTTGCCGGGCGACGCCAGGCGTGGGCGCGCAAGGTCCTGATGGTGCTGGGTGTGGGCACCCTGCTGGCCACCGCCATCTTCGGCGGCTACGGAAGCTCCATGCTCGCCGTCGGTGGCTTTATTCTGGGTGTGGGGTTGTGGGCGCTGGGGCGCCGGCGCTCGCGGGCCGACCAACCCGCCGGCGCGCTCTATGCCGGCGGCGCGGTCGCCACGCTTGCAGCGCTGGCCTACCTGGGATTCTCCGGAGCGTTGCTGACCTGGATCATCGGGCTTGTCGCCGCCGCGCTTCTTCTGGGCGTGGCCTTTTACGCCGCGCCCTGGGTGCAGCATATGCTGGTGATCGCGCTGGGCGTGCAGCTGAGCTTCGACGGGCTGCACTCCATCCGTTACCTCATCGACCACACTGTGGCCGCGCGCGGCCACTCCGACGCCGTCAACATGGCCCAGTTCACCGGCATCCCGGCCACCGTCTGGGCGGTGCTCTGGGCACTGGTAGGCGTGGCGATCGTCGTGGTGGCCTTCGCCCTCTTCTGGCGCGAAAACAAACGCGAGAGCTTTGAGGCCTCCATCCAATGACCTGCCCTTCGGGCCCCGGAGTTGTATCGCCATGAGTGAGCTTAAAGACCGCCTGATGCGCACGGTGCGCGCCAACCTCAACCACCTGCTCGATAACGTGCAGAAGTTCGAGGAACGCGGAGGCCTGCGTTCGATCATCACCCCGGAGGGCACCGACGAGGGCTGGGAAGATATCGGCCAGAACCCACGGAAAGCCTCCACCTCCACGGCGCCACCTGTCTCCCAGGGCCCCAAAACTCTGCGCGACTACTACGCCAACCTGGAAGTCCCCTACGGCAGCGATCTACCTACGGTTAAAGCGGCCTACCGCACCATGATGCGCCGCTACCACCCGGATAACTTCGCCAACGATCCGGAGATGGAAAAGGTCGCCACCAACCTCTCCCAGGAACTGGCCGTCGCCTACCAGGCCATTGAGCGCTACCTGCGCACCGGAAGCTACTGAGGCGCCCACCTGACGCGTGTCAACCCGAGGTGCCCTGGAGCTGCGCCTCGTAACGCTCAAAGAGCGCATCGATCAAGGCCTTGCTCTCACCACTCAAGCGCGTGAACGCCACCCCCATCCCCATCTCCGGGCCGCTCGTCTCCACGCGCACCACCTCGCCCTCGCCCTCGACCGTCTCGACGTCATCAAGGATCACCGAAAACTTCAGGGTCACCCGGGTGCCCAGCTCCAGCGGCTTCTTGGAGCGGATGAACACCCCGCCGCGCGAGATGCTCGTGACATACTCGGCGATGTAGGCATCGATCACAGCAAACTCGCGGTTGACCGGCACACGATCATGTTCGCGCCGCTCCTGAGAGCTCGCACGCTGCGTGGTGTTGAGGAGTTGCGGGGTTGCCGCGCCCGGGCGATTCGCTTCGCTCATCGCAATACCCTGATTCGCTGTGGAGGTGTTCGTTAGGGCGAACAGCTTTCAGAGTAACGATTCATTAAGCTGATGGCGAGCTTAGAGCGCATTGGCGAGCACGAAGTCGATGTGCAGGCGCTCGGCCTCGCGCTTACCGAAGCGATGCCGTCGCGCCGCAGCGGCGGCGCGGCGCGTAACTCCGTGAGCCTGAGCGTCCTCGCTGACCCGGGCGTAGAGCTCGCGGGCGGCCTTGCGCCGGCCCTGCAGATCGAGCGCCCATCCCAGGTAAAGCCCCACCTCAGCGCGGCGTCCGCCCTCGTCAATCGCGTCGAGCGCGCGGCGAAACGCTCCCTCAGCCCGACGACCGCGTAGCGCGCTCAACGCCACAAGCCCCGCCAGCACATGATAGCGCGCCGACGCGGGCTCCAGCGCCACGGCGTACTCCAGGGTGATCAGCAGACGCTGCGGATCTTCGCCTTCGAGGTAGAGGCGGTAGGCATTGCGATAGTAGTCGGCAGCGCGCCCGCGCGCGCTCTCCTGCCAGGTGGGCCAGGCCTGCACGGGCGTCTCGCGCCTGTCGAGTTCAGCGCGGGCCTCGCCATGGGCGCCGCGCAGGCGCAGCGGCACAAACCAGCGCAGCGAGGTCGGCGCGCGCCCGGCCGCCACCCACAGACGACCCGCAGCTGGCTCGAAGATCACCGACATCACCTCGGCGACGCGAATTGCGTCGGCGCCGGGCGCAGACTCGATGTCGCCTCCCAGGCCACGGGCGAGCTCCACCAGGGGGAGCGATCGATCGGAGCGCCACGTGGCGAGCAGGCTGCCAAGGTGGGCATCGCGCCGCGCTTCCTCCTGCGCCAGAGCTGGCGAGCGCTTCAGCTCGGCAACCGAAGGACCGCCACGCACCACAAGCCCCCGCGAGGTCTCAATCTCCACGCCCACCCTCAGCGGGCTGACCTCCACCTTCGCACAACGCCCACTCGCCGCTTCGCTGAGCATGTACGTCCAGCTGGTCATCGGCGGGTGCTGTCGAAAGATCGCGACGGCCTCCTCAATGGTGCGCGCCTCATTGAGCACCTGCAACGCCGCTGGCCCCAGCGGCACACCCCCGCGATCCCCGAGACTCGCAGGCCCCGGGTGCGTGCTCAACGTCAGGCCGGCGGCGTTCATACCGGCCGGCAAGCCCGTCAAAAACCCCAGCGACGTCACCAACGCATAGCTAAACCCCTGATCGGGGTGCATCACCACCACGCGGGCGGCCCGGTCCCAGCGCTCCACTGCGGCGTTCTCAAAACTGAATGCGTGCAGTATCCCGCGCTCATCGGAGGGCACCACCACCGCACTGGAAGCCAGGAGTGGGGAGTGGGTACGGGCCTTAAGTCGCCCCTCCACCAACCCTCGGACGTTACCGGCGCGCGCCCACGCCCACTGGTCCCAGATCTGCTGGGTGGCCAGCGCCTCCTCCACATCCAGCCCGGCCCCCTCCGCGAACGCAGTGAGCATCTGAAGATAGGGCGCGGGAAGTTGCTGGCGCAGCAGACGCGGCAACACCGCCCCTCCCACCACACGCCCGGCCGCAGCGATCATACGTGAGCCGCTTTCAGCGCTGATGCGTTGCACGTAACCATCAAAGGCGCGGTAGGCCCCCTCGCGAAGCTCCGGGGCGAGCCGCCTCCCAAGGTCGCGACTGGCCGAAGTCAGCGGACCGTTGATGTTGGCCACATGCACATCCCCCACCGGCGTGGTCACTCGGCCCAGCCCTCCGGCACGCTCCGGATAATACACCGCCTGGGCTCCGGCCGGCGCCGAAGAGCGCGCATCATCGGGGGAGGTTGAGCTCATTGCGTCGTCTCCCTGCCCCATCAATGCTGCACGTCGACAGGTGCAGCGAACCCGCGCGAGCGCCACATCACGACGGCCATCAGCACGTTAAATACCGTCGCCAGCACCACCTGCATGCCCAGCGCCGCCTCAGGCATCATCGCCATCAGCGCAATGCCCCCGTAAATCACAAACATATGCGTGCCGAGTCCCATCCAGCTCGCCAGACGCATCGTCGGACGATGCGCATCCCGGTAGCGAGCGATCGCCGCCGGATCATTCACCTCGCTGCGCTTCTCGGTGCTCCCGCTGGCAAAGCGCTCCTGCACCTGCAGATAGCCCACGTAGACCCACAACAAGAAACGCTCGAGATGTTGGCCCTGCGCGCGGGCCTCAGCCAGTTCGGCCCGTACTGCCTCCACCGTCTCGGTGCCCTCACCGCCGCCAGCCTGCGGCATGGTGTGGGCCAGGTAGAGATTTTTGAGCTTGTCGTAGATGATGCAGTGAATCCAGGTGGAGAAACCCGCCACCGCCGCCGCCACAAACCAGCCGCTGCCATAGAGGTGGCGTATCCCGAACCCCAGGATCACATAGGCGGGCAGGAGCACCAGCACGTCGACAAAACCATCCAGAATGCGCCCGACCCGCGTACCGCCCCCCTGCGCTCTGGCGAGCTGACCATCGGCACAGTCGAGGATCACAGCCCCAAAGAGAAAGAACGCCGCGACCAGCCACCCCATCGAGCCGCCCCAGCCTCTAAAAAAGCTGAAGTACAGCGCCACCGAGCCCGTCCAACCACTGATTAAGCTCATCAGCGTGACGTGGTTGGGGCCCAGCCCCGTCGGGATCAACGCTGCCGCCACCGCCGCCGCTACCGGACGATGAAAGTAACGATCGATGGGCTCTTCCACATCGAGCGACTTAAAGGCCAGGGCCTGACGTACCCGCTCGCTATAGGTCAACGTGCTCATGCCACGCTCCAGCTCTGGTAGAGCGCGCGGGCTGCCTCCAGATCTTCGATCGTGTCGATCTCCGTCCAGCTTCCCGGTGCGACTTCACGGGCATAGAAGGCATGCCCCTGCGGGATCAGCTCCGCAAACACATCTTCATAGTACAGGCGCACCCGCTCCTCGGCGTTAAGCGCTTCCAGGCGATCTTTAAGCGCCTCAAACGCAGAGGGCCCCACCTTCTGCACCCCCAGCGACTCACCATGCGCGCGTGCCGGGTCGAGCCCTTTGCTCAGGCCTTCGATCGCCTTGTCATCTCCGAGGCGGATCTTCATCTCTTCCTGGCCCAGGGATTCAAAACGAATCATCGTGAGCACGTTCTCGCGCTCGTCAGCGAGCAACTCCGCCACCCAGGCGGTCTGGCGCAATAAGATATCGCCGTCGCAGAGCAAAAAAGAGTCGCCCTTGAGCGCACGCATCCCCACCAGGGTCGAGATGGCGTTGTTCTCACTGGCAAAGGTCGGATTGGGCGCAAACGCCACATCAAGCCCCAGTTCCCAGGACTCCACCTGAGCGACCATGCGCTCATGCAGATACCCGGTGACCAGGATGGCACGCTCAATGCCTACCGCGGTGAGCTGGTCAAGAAGGCGCTTGAGTAACGCCTCACCGCCGACTTCCAGCAGGCACTTGGGGCGGTCTTCGGTCAAAGGTCGCAGGCGACTTCCGGTCCCGGCGACCAGCAAGATCGCCTCGCGGGGCGAATGAGAAGGACGTGTGTTCGACATGGGTGAGCTCCGGCAAGGGCATAAGGCGCGCCGAAGGTAGTCCTCGTAAAATAGCGTGTCAAACCGCTCATTCTCCCCATCGCATCAAAGAATTAGGGCCCCTCCAACACCGCTCATCGAGCAAAGCATGGGAGGGGCCCCGGCTCCCCCCAGGCCAGTTGTACAGCAACTTGTACGACAATCTTTGCGATGCATCCCGGCGCGCGTCGGTGCGCATCGTCATTGTTTAAAGGGGCGGCGCGAGCGAGCTGCGCTACGCGCCGCCGGGGAGGTCAGCCGAAGGCGGAGGCGTCGGCCCCTGCGACGTCTCCGCCCTGAGCGCGGCCGGCAACTCGCCGGCGCACCCGGCACATCGACCGAAGGGGGCAACAACTCCCCCCTTCCGCAGGCTGCCCGCCCCTCACGCCGGGCAAACCTGGCTCCCCCCAGAGCGCTCGCTGTCGCAAGCGCCCCTCGCCCCCCCTTTCCCCCGCTGCTCGCCCACCACTGACTTCGGGCGAACTCAGAGAACTTTTCAAAATTGATCTTCTTCGGTCGACCCGCGCATCGCCACCGTCTCAGACTCCCCGCCGGTGATCGTGAGCTGCACTTCATCGAAGTAGCCCGCCCCCACAAAGGCCTGGTGGCGAACCGCGCTGTAGTTTTGCTGACGCGCCAGGTCGAATTCATGCTCCTGCAGCTGCGAGTAGGCGGCCATACCCCGCTCCCGATAGTCCAGCGCCAGCTCAAACATCGCCGCGTTGAGCGAATGCCAACCCGAGAGGGTCACAAACTGCAGCGCATAGCCCATCTCCCCGAGCTTCTCCTGAAAACGCGCGATGGTGCGATCATCGAGGTTCTGTCGCCAGTTAAAGGAGGGAGAACAGTTGTAGGCCAGGAGTTTATCGGGGTACTTCGCCCGAACTTCCTTCGAAAACTCCTCCGCCTCGCCCAGATCCGGCGTCGACGTCTCACACCAGAGCATGTCGGCGTAGGGGGCGTAGGCCATCGCTCGCTCAATCGCGAACTCCAACCCGCCACGGATGGTGAAGAAACCCTCGGCGCTACGTCCGCTCTCGGTCTTGATGAAGGGACGATCCATCGGATCGATATCGCTGGTGAGCAACTTCGCGGAGTGGGCGTCGGTGCGCGCGACCAGCACCGTGGGCACCCCCATCACATCCGAGGCCAGACGCGCGGCCACCAGCTTCTGAATGAACTCGCTGGTGGGCACAAGCACCTTGCCGCCCATATGACCGCACTTCTTGGCCGACGAGAGCTGGTCCTCAAAATGCACCCCGGAGGCGCCGGCCTCGATCATCGCCTTCATAAGCTCAAAAGCGTTGAGATTGCCCCCAAAGCCCGCCTCCGCGTCGGCCACAATGGGCGCAAACCAGTCGCGCTTCGGCGAGCCCTCGATATGAGCGACCTGGTCCGCGCGCTGCAAAGCGCGGTTGACCCGATCGACGAGCTTGGGCACCGAGTCCACCGGGTAGAGGCTCTGGTCAGGATAGACCCCTCGTGCCGAGTTGGCGTCACCGGCGACCTGCCACCCGCTGATGTAGATCGCCTCCAGCCCCGCCTGCACCTGCTGGATGGCCTGATTGCCGGTGACTGCGCTTAAACAGCGCACAAAGGGACGGCCGTGAAAAAGCTCCCACAGCCGCACCGCACCGCGCTCGGCCAGGGTGTAGGTGATCGGTACGCTGCCCCGCAGTTTAAAGACCTGCGAAGCCGGGTAGGGGCGCTGCACGCCACGCCAACGCGGATCGTTATCCCACTGTGCCTGCAACGCCTCAGAAGATTGGGCCTGACTCATCTGCTGCTCCTGTTCTCAATCAAGTCGATGATGAACAGGCCGCCATGAGGGGAGCGCATCCTGCGCACACCCGCCACGACGTCGCGGCCTTGTTGAAGTTCGCTCTACAGCTTCCTGATGCTCGTCTGCCCGAAACTCAAAGTGCCTGGTACGCCACCAGGGTAAAGAACTCGGGAAACTCCTCGGAGGTCGCCACCTCGTCGAAGATCTGGCGTGCCTGCTCAAAGGGAAGCGCCTCATAACGCTCGCTGCCCATCGCCTCGCGGATCGCCAGGAGTTCCTCGTCAACCAGCCGCTTATAGAGTTCTCGATCGACCCGGCGACCGTCGTCGAGCACCACATCGGGGCGATGCAGCCATTGCCAGATCTGCGAGCGGCTGATCTCTGCGGTGGCCGCGTCCTCCATCAGGTTGTAGAGCGCCACCGCCCCCAGGCCTTGCATCCACCAGGCGATGTACTGCAACCCCACGTTGATGTTGGTGCGCAGCCCCTCCTCGGTGATGCGCCCCGCAGCAACGCGGAAGTTGAGCAGCTCCTGATCGCTAATGGCGCTGACCTCACGCCGACGATCTTTCTGGTGCGGCCGCCCCTTCAACACCTGCTCAAAAGGCTCACGCGCCACCGCCACCAGATCCGGATGCGCCACCCAGGTGCCGTCAAACCCGTCGCCAGCCTCGCGCTCTTTATCGCCGCGCACTGCCGCCAGCGCGCGCTCGTTCACCGCCTCATCGCGACGCGACGGGATAAAGGCCGCCATTCCCCCGATCGCGTGCGCCCCGCGTTTATGACAGACATGCACCAGACGCTCCGCATAGGCGCGCATAAAGGGCACTTCCATCGTGATCTGGGCCCTGTCTGGCAGCACCATCTCCTGACGCGCACGAAAGGTCTTAATGACGCTGAAGATATAATCCCAACGCCCGGCATTGAGCCCCGCGCTATGCTCGCGCAGCGCGTAGAGGATCTCCTCCATCTCAAAAGCCGCGTGAATCGTCTCCACCAGCACCGTCGCCTTAATCGTGCCGGTCTCAATTCCCAGGCGCTGCTGGGCCATCACGAAGACGTCGTTCCACAACGCCGCCTCCCGATGACTCTCCAGCTTCGGAAGGTAGAAGTAGGGCCCGCTGCCCCGCTGCACCAACTCCTTCGCGTTGTGAAAGACGTACAACCCGAAATCAAACAGGCTCGCCGAAATCTCTTGCCCGTCCACGAGCACATGCTTCTCGGGGAGGTGCCAGCCCCGGGGGCGCACCATCAACGTGGCCGGGTTCTCGTCGAGCTTATAGTCCTTGCCGCGCGCCTCATCTCGAAAGTCGATCTGACGGCGCACCGCATCAAAGAGGTTGCTCTGCCCCTCCACCACATTGGACCAGGTCGGGGAGGTCGCGTCCTCAAAGTCCGCCATGAAACTATCAGCCCCGGAATTAAGCGCGTTGATGATCATCTTGCGGTCGACCGGGCCGGTGATCTCTACGGTGCGTCGCTGCATATCCTGAGGCACCCGGGCCACCTGCCACTCCCCCTGGCGAATCGCCCGTGTATCAGCCGGAGCGCCGGGGTTGGCTCCGCTGTCGATCGCCTCCTGACGTCGACGTCGGTCCGCAAGAAGTTGGCGTCTGCGGCCCTCGAACTCCCGGTGCAATGCCGCCACAAATCCCAGCGCCTCCGGACTTAAAATACGTTCATAGCCGGGGGCGACATCACCGAGAATCGTGATCGCGTCGGGCAGGCCGGTGCCTTCTGTGGAGGGCTGCATCATCGGAAGTCTCCTGATGGTGGAGGGTTAGCTCATGTCCGCTACAGCGCGACATGGCGTGGTCAAAGAGCACACAACGCTCGCTGCGAGCGCTATCAACAACTCGCCAACTGCGCCGAGACACCCCCTGCGTCGACTTCCGTCGGTGTCACGATGAAGCCAAGTTTAAACACGTTAAAGACCTGTCAACGATCGCCCCTGAGAATCTTCTGCGCTTTTTCGCGCGCCCGCGCCAACGCTTGAGGATCGTTGATACCCTGCCCGCTCTCCCACCCCCCGGGGGCTTCGATGCGCCGCGCTCCGACCGCCTCTAAGAAGCGCCACACCGAGCGCTCTTCGCCCTCCATCGCCGCCTCAAGCTCAGGCGCAAGCTCGGCCCGATACCAGCCAAAAAGCGGCTCGACACGGCCCTGATGCTCAAAAACCACCGCCGGTGCTCGCCGCGCCTCCCAGAGCTGCTCCACCCACGCTGCGCGCGCCCACACCGCATCGCAGCTCGTCACAAAAAACCACCCCTGACCACGATCGAGCGCTGCCGTCGCAATGCCCCCCAGAGGCCCCTGCCCCGGCCAACGATCCCCGATGGTGCGTACCCCCAGATCCTCATAGGCCCCGGCCTCAGCCCCCACCGCCGTCCAGCCCTCCACCCCCGGCGACAACCGCTCGCTGACCCACTCCAGCAGCGTTACCCCCCGGGCCAGCTGCGCGCGGGCCTTATCCTCCCCCAGACGTCGCGCCTGGCCCCCGGCCAGCACATACCCCACGCGCTTCATCACGGCGTGTGCCAGTCGGCCACCGGCCCGTAGAGCGGCTGATCCCCCTTCTTGGCCTGACGAATCAGACCGCCCAGCGTCTTCGAGGGCCAGTCGCGCTGAATGCGGTTGACCAGCCAATTCGGCAGAAGCCCCTTGGGATCGGTGTGGACCTCCACAATCATGCGCGTACGTTCCCCCTCCAACGCCTCAAAGCGATAGTAGGTTGAGTAGGTCATCGCCCGCACACAGCAGTCGTTCTCCGGCCGACGCGCGTCGTCCACCGACTCGATCGTCGCGATGAAGACCTGATCGTCCTGGTTCAGCCGCCCGTTGGTTTGCAGCACGTAATCCCGATCCTTGATCGGAAAGGGCAGCCCGAATCGAATCCAGTAACGCTCGCTGAGCTCACCGCGATCCAGCGTGCCGTGCTCGTCGTAGCGATCCACCCAGTGACGGCGCTGGTCGCCGTCAGCAAACACCGTCAGGATCTTGCCGATATGCACATCGGCGACAATCTCGCCGCGAAACGCAAAGACCGAAGAGCCCTCTACCTGCATCCGCGAGATCGCCACTCCGTCAGAATCCCCCAGCGCCTCCCAGTTGCCACCCTGCTGGGCGGTCGCAGGTGCGCTGAACGCGAGCATCAAAAGGATCGTCAGAACCGTAGGAAAAAGACGCACAGGCAACCTCCGAAAGATGGGGCAAACCGAAGTCATATGAGTACGCGCAGTGAGCCGAGAATTCGGCTTGCTGCAGGCCAACTTAATCGAGCGCAAGTGACGCACGATACTAGCGTGATACGCCCACACCACAAGGCCTATTCAACTCGCCTAAACCCGCGAATTCCTTGCCGCAGTGCGTCATCTCGCCCGCTGCGTGATTGAAATGTCCTTCCTCATGCAATAGAGCTGTCCCTCTGCGCGCCCGACCGGGCGTTTTGGATATTGCGTTGCCCTGAAATGAACCTGCCAGGATGTGCACCACATGAGCGAAGTTAGCGCGACCACCCCCGATCTTCTGCCCGACGACCAGGGCTACTACCGCTACCCGAGCGTGCATGGCGAGCGGGTCGTTTTTGTCAGCGAAGACGATCTCTGGGAGGTCCCACTCCACGGGGGCTTCGCACGTCGCTTAAGTGGCTCGCGGGGCCAGGTCAGCACCCCGGCCCTCTCCCCGGATGGGCAGTGGCTCGCCTACACCTCCACCGAGGAGGGCCGCCCCGAGGTCTACGTGATGCGCGCACGCGGGGGCCCTGCCAGAAAGCTCACCTTCAACGGTGCCTCGCGTACCTGGGTCTGCGGATGGAGCCCCGACAGCGAGCGGGTGATCTTCACCTCCAACCTGCGCGAGCATGTCTCTCGCCAGCTCGGACTCTACGAGGTTCCCCGCCAGGGCGGCCCCACGCGCCGCTTAACCCTGGGTGCAGCCCAGGGGCTCAGCTTCGAGCCCGCCGGCCCCGGCCGCGTACTCGCCAGGCACACCGACGATCTGGCCCGCTGGAAACGCTACCGCGGCGGCACCGCAGGCGTGCTCTGGATCGACCGCAAGGGTGACGACCACTGGGAGCGTCTGCTTCCCGAGATCACCGCCGGACTCTGCCGCCCCCTCTGGCGCTCCGGGCGCGTCTACTTCATCAGCGACGTTGACGGGCACGGCAACCTCTACTCCTGCCTGCCCTCCGGCGAGGATCTGCAACGCCACACCGACCACCTCGGCCACTACGTACGCTTTGCTTCGGCCGACGATGCCACCATCGTCTACAGCGTCGCCGGCGATCTTTACCGTTTCGACATCGCCTCGCAGACGGAGGCACGCATCGAGGTCGACTATGCCTCGCCGCGCACCGCCCTCAACCGCCGCTTTGTCGACGCCGAAGTCTTCCTCGACGACTTCACCCTGCACCCGCGCGGCCACTCCCTGGCGCTGACCTCCCGCGGCAAGATCTTCAATATGGGCGGCTGGGAGGGGGCCGTCCGCCAGACCGGCCATGAACAGGGCGTGCGCTACCGCCTGGCCCGCTACCTGGGCGACGGCCAACGCCTCCTGGTGGTCAGCGACGAAGGTGGCGAAGAGCGCTTTGAGCTGCACAGCGTCGATGGCTCCCACGCCCCACAGCCCCTCGACACCGGCGAGTTTGCCATCGGCCGCCCCGTCGATCTTCTGATCTCGCCATGCGACGAGAGCGCGCTCTTTACCAACCACCGCCACCAGCTCATTCACCTTGATCTCCAAAGTGGCGCCTGCCGGGTTCTCGACCGCAGCGAGTACGCCCGCATCGCCGGCGTCAGCTTCAGCCCCGACGGGCGCTGGGCGGCCTACGGCTTCTTCACCGGCGTCTACACCGCCCAGATCAAACTCGTGGAACTGGCCTCCGGCGAGCACCACACCCTCACCGATGGCGAGTTCCAGGACGTGCAGCCGGTCTTCGACCCGGCCGGGCGCTACCTCTACTTTTTGAGCTACCGCCATTTCGATCCGGTCTACGACCAGGTCTTCTTCGAGTTGAGCTTCCCCCGCGGCACGCGCCCCTGCGTCATCACTCTGCAGGCCGACGCCGACTCCCTCTTCTTACAAAAGCCTCGCCCTTTGAGCGGCGACGATGATGAGGGCGACGACGCCTCCGATGAGGCCTCGGGCGAGGGCGATGACGAGGATGCTTCCACCGACGACACCTCCGAGATGCGCGCCAAATCTGACGATGCCGCCGGTGATGCCGCCACCACTGAGGCTGAGTCCGACGCTGAAAGCGAAGCCTCCGAGGACGATGATAGTCCCAAACCCATCCGCATCGATCTCGAAGGCATCGGCCAGCGCGTGGAGGTCTTCCCCGTGCCCGCCGGCAACTTCGGAGAGCTCGCCGCCACCGAAGAACGCGTCTTCTGGACGGTCTACCCGGTCACTGGCGCACTGAGTAGCGACGACGACGATGACACTCCCGGGGTGCTTCGCTACTTCGGGCTGAAATCCCTGAAGCAAAAAACCTTCGCCCGCGGCGTAAGCGCCTTTGAGATCGGCGCCGACAACAAGACCCTGGCCCTCTTCGGCGAAGACGGCGTTCAAATCGTAAGCGCCTCGGCCGAGAGCGTCTCCAACGAAGACGACGACGAGAGCGAACCCTCACGCGAGTCGGGCATCGTCGATCTCGGGCGCGTCTCGGTGCAGGTCGACCCGCTCTCGGAGTGGACCCAGATGTTGCGCGAGGCCTGGCGTTTGATGCGCGACCACTTCTGGCGCGAAGATATGGGCGGGGTGCGCTGGGAGGAGATCTGGGAGCGCTACAGCGCACTGTTGCCCCGCGTGGGCAGCCGCAGCGAGTTCTCCGACCTGGTCTGGACGATGCAGGGCGAGCTGGGCACAAGCCACGCCTACGAGATGGGCGGCGATTATGAGCGTCCGCCGCAGTATTCACCGGGATTTCTGGGGGCGACCCTGCGCTGGGATCCGGACTGGCGTCTGGCAGCCGATCCGCAACGTTTTGAAGGCGCCTACCGCATCGACACCATCCTGCGCGGAGACACCTGGGAGCCCTCCAAATCCTCGCCGCTCTCCCGTCCCGGATTGGGGTTGAGCGAGGGCGACGTGATCCTGGCCATCAACGCCCGCCGCGTCGACGCGCAGTACAGCGTCGAGGAGCGCCTTGTGAACCAGGCCGGCCAGAACATTGAGCTGCTCGTCGCGGCCAGCGATGGCCTCAGCGAGCCGCGTCAGGTCACCACGAAAGCGCTTCGAGACGAGTCCGAGCTGCGCTACCGGGAGTGGGTCAACCACAACCGCCGCCGCGTCCATGAGGCCTCCCAGGGCAAGCTCGGCTACGTGCACATCCCCGATATGGGACCGGCAGGCTACGCCGAGTTCCACCGCCACTACCTGAGCGAAAACACCCGCCAGGGCCTTGTGGTCGATGTGCGCTTCAACGGTGGAGGCCACGTCAGCCAGCTCATCCTCGAGAAGTTGGCGCGCCGCCAGGTCGGCTTCGATCTTCAGCGCTGGGGTAAACCGCTGGCCTACCCGATGGAGTCGATCGCCGGCCCCATCGTCGCGCTGACCAACGAGCACGCCGGCAGCGACGGCGACATCTTCAGCCACACCTTCAAGCTGATGAAGCTCGGCCCCCTGCTCGGAAAACGCACCTGGGGCGGGGTGGTGGGCATCTGGCCGCGCCACACCCTGGTCGACGGCAGCGTGACCACCCAGCCGGAGTTTTCCTTCTGGTTTGAAGACGTGGGCTTCTCGGTGGAGAACTTCGGCACGGAGCCCGATGTGGAGGTCGAGCTTCCGCCCCAGGCCGACACCACCGGGGAAGATCCCCAGCTGGAGGCCGCCATTGAGACGGCGATGGCCTTGCTCAAGGAGCAGCCGGTGCAGCTTCCTGACTTTGCCCCCTACCCCGATCTTCGGGCACCGCAGACCTTGCCGCCGCGCCCCTCGCCGGCTGGACGCGCTGCAAGCAGCGAACCGGACGAGCGCTGAGCCTTCGGCTCAACGGGGCGGCCAGCTCTTCTCAAAGCCATAGAGCGGACCGTCCAGTCCGTAACCGGGCCAGCGGCCCAGGTCGCGGTCGATGGTATGCAGCGCGTCGATGAGGCGGCGGTTGAGGTAGGCATCAAACTCAAAATACGCCCGCTCATCGGCGTGCACCGCCCAGACCGCCTCCACGCTGTGGCCCGCGCTGCGGGCCACTTCAAAGAGCTGTGTGGCGATCGATCGGAGCGCGGGGCTGGCACCGGCGAAGAGGGCGATCATGTGTAGGGGTTTGCCAAAATACGCCTGGAAGGGTCCGTGCGCGTACTGCAAGGCCTCAAACACCGGCGGAAGCGGTCGCCACAAGCCCTCCATCAACTTCCAACTCAACCCCTGGAGAAGTTCCGTCGTTTCGCCCACGCTCACCAGGGCGATGGGGTACGCCAGCCAGAGCGAGGGATCGAGCGGGGAGTCTTTGAGGCGTTGATCCCGCAGTGCTGCGACCGCCTCAGGCACCTCCCGAAGTCCCAGCCCAAAGCGCGGTGCCCCCACCCGCTCGGCCAGCGCGTCGGCCAGTCTAAACGCGGTCAAATGAGCAACTGCCGGCGTCTTCACGCGCAAGAGCAGGCCGTCTTCGCGATCCGGTGGGATGGTCAGCACCGCCAGGCGACCACCCTCCAATGCCGGCCCCAGCCAGGCGCAGCGCGCCACCAGCTCGTCTTCATCAAGCCCCGTCACCACCAGCGCCTGCTCGGCACGTGCGGCCGCTCGAAGCGCCAGAAGCGCGTTGGGGCAGACCCCGTGGCTGAACACCACCAGCGTGCTTGTCTCCACCTCCGGCGCTCCGATCGCAAAGCGCGAAAGCGGTACAAAACGCGCCGCCAGACCCACCCGTCGACTCACGAGCTCGGCCAGCACCCGCGCCGGCCCCTCCGATAGCCCCACCCCGCAGACCAGCATCCCGGAGGCCGGCACCGACCTCAGCGGCCAGATAAGCGGCCGGCGAGCCTGCTCGCGAAGAAGTTGCGGGATCGCCTCAACGCGCCGGGCCACCAGCCCTACATCGCCCCTTCTCGGTTCTGGATGAACACTCACATCGCCTCCGTGGCTTCGCCGCTCCCCTCGTTGACCTCTCCTTGCGGCTCTTTCTTGCGGTCGCGCATCGCCTCGAAATAGGTCCAGATCGAGGCCAACTGCTCCTGACTCAGATCTTCAAAGGGGGGCATCTGACTGTAACGAAAAGCCTGCGCGTTCTGGATGAAGCGCAGCGTCTGCTCCCGCTCCCGATACTCGGTGACGTTCATCGGCAGGTTGAGCTCCGGCCCCACCCGCCCCCCGCTGCGGTTGATGGCGTGGCATTGAACACAGAGCGACTGAAAGAGCTGGTAGCCATCCCAGGCCTCATGCTCCTCATCGAGCCCCAGCGGCGCGATAAGCTCTCGGCTGCTCTCTGGCGAGGCGATCGCGATACGCCGAAGTTGCCAGGGGCGCGGGTAAGCTGAGGTGTCGTTCTGGTGCTCCCCCGTCCAGACCAGATAAAGCGGTGCCGGATCCTCCTGTTCCGGGCCAATCGGCTCCCAATTCGGCGAGTACTCCACGTCCTGAAAGGCCAGATAGGCACCGGGCTCGGTGAGGCGCTCTCCCGGAATCGGAGCGGCGTAACCATCGATGGACTCCAGCACAAAGTCCTGACGGGCCAGCTCCGCACTGCTCATGCCGTAGGCCTCCTCCAGAAGAGGCAGCAGTTCGACGGCACGAAAGGTCTTCGTATGCTCGTAATACGGGTCCTCAACCGTGATCTGCTCGGTAGGCCCCTGCGGAACCCCCTTTCGCGTAACCTCCTGCGAGCCCCGGGCAAAGATCAACGTGGCTCCGTCGCCGTCTCTGGCACCGTCGGGTGCCTCACACCCCGCGCTGAACCACGCCAACGCTACCGCCATCATCACCTGTATGCGCATCCATCGAAGCATCAGCGATCCTCCAGAGGTGGAGCGCTCAACAACACCACCGGCAAAAAGAGCGCGTAATACATCAAGTTAGGGATCATCCTGAGCAGATGTCCCACATCCAGACCGGCCAGAATCACCACATCGGCCCCGGCCCAAAGCGCGTACTGCACCATCACGAAGATCGCGACACGACTCAGCCAGCGCCGCACCGGATCGCCCGGCGGCATCGCCCCGAGTACCCGCACCCGCCAGACCAGCGCGACCACCCCCAACGCGACAAGCTCATAGGTCAGATAGAGCCGCCGCGCCGATGCATTGAAAAGATCACTGGAGACGCTGATAAGCCCCACCACCACCGAGGCTATCAACGTCCAACCCAGCGCCCGCCACCACACCCCGGCCCCTCCCGACCAGCTCTCAGATCGAGCCCGTCGGTAGCGCTCCAGAAGCAAAAAAACCCGGTAGTCCCCCGCCAGCACAAAGAACCAGGAGAGCCCCACATAGGACGGATGCGCCTGCCCGCCGAGCTGGCTCCAGCCGCCGGTGATCATCGCATCAGCCGCGCTCACCACCACCGCCCCGATGATAAAGGCGTAAAAAAACGGCAATCGCCTCAGCATCACCCCCAGCACCAGGGCTGCCGACAGCCAGGCCGCCCCGGGATGATGCAGCGAATGAAGGTACACACGCTCCCAGATCGACACGTCGACACGCCTCCGTATCACCCACCCATGACGCCAAACCATCCATCACCCCGCCAAGCGTAACCACCCTCCACGCCGCGGAAAGCTCGCCGCCTTCGTTGCCCCCGACGAGCCTGCTGATGATTTGGTGGCCTCTGCCAGGCGATTACATTTCCTCAATGTTCGAGCGCACTTAGCCCGAACCCGGAAGCAACCCAACGCAGCCGGGCCCGCAGGAATGGATCGCCACGCGCTATTGGCCCAGGTCCGCTGTGTCCTATCGCGACGTATGACGTCAGGAGTGCAGCCATGAACGCAATCCGGCAACGTAAGCTGTTGAAGAGTGCGGCCCTTCTGGCCGCCGCGCTGGGTATGACCCTTAGCACGACCGTCCAGGCCCAGACGCCCCCCTCCACCGACGACCAGCCGACCCACTACGCGCAGTATCCCCCGGCTGGCGAGCAGCCCTCGGAGTCGACCGAACCGGTCCCGCCGGACAATCAGCCCGAGCAGCCATCGCAAGGGCAGGCATCGGGCGACGCGATGCTCAATAGCGATGTGCAGGCCTTTAAAGACTTTGTCGATAATGAGGCGCCTCAAAGCAGTGAGGAGGCTCAGGTTCAAGAGGACCAGGCCAAAGCCATCTCCACCTACGTTGAAGACGGCACCAAACTCTTGAGTGACGCCATCGCCACGCTGATCCCCGAGGAAAACAAGGTCCTCAAAGAGCGCCATAAAGCCTGGAATGGACGCATCGATATGCTCGGCGACCACAATGAGGAGAACTACTCCCAGCAGGCCCGCGACGTGCTCATCGAAGGCGCTCAGCTGCTCACCGCGCTGCAGGTCGACGCCTACCCCGGTCAGTCCCAGGGCGTCAGCCAGCTGATGGAAAGCGCCGAAAACATCGACGCCGAGGCCGAGATCACCGAGCAGCAAAAAGCCTTTGAGAACTACCTCACCCAGGCCTCCGCCCTGGTCGAGGAGATGGACCGCGCCCGCGAGACCCAGACCAGCGCGCTGACCCCCTCGCTGGTGCCGGCCTCCTACCCCATGCTCGCCCAGAATGACGGCGCGCAGGATGAAGGCATGCCTGCCGAGGAAAGCGAAGACGGCATGTTCGACTGGGTGCCCGGCGTCGGCGAAGATGAGCCGAAGAAGTCCGCCGACAAGTTCTCCAACTTCATTCAGCGCACCGAGAATGAGGGCATCTCCAATCACGGGGAGTTCGTGCGCGAGGGCATCAAAGCCATGGATGACGCGATCTCCCAGGTTGTGCCCGACGACAACCAGGTGCTCAACGACGAGCTCAGCCGCCTCAAGGATAAGAGCGGCGAACTCGATGACACCGCTGCGGATGACTACGTGGAGAAGGTGCGCACGGCCTTCTATGATCGCGCCATGCTCATGACCGCCATCCAGCAGGCCGAGTTTCCCGACCACGGTGCCCAGGTCCAGTCGCTGCGCATGGCTGCCGAGTCCATCGACATCAACCAGGGCCTCGCCGAGCAGGACCGGGCGCTGATGAACTACTTCAACACCGCCTCCGAGACGCTCTCGTCGATGGCCGACATCGAACAGGACGCCACCGCCTCCGCCGAAGGCATGGAGGGCGCGCCCCCCGTCAATGACACCATCGAAGAGCCCATGTTTGAAGATGAGATGGCCTACGACGAAGAGCTCGGTCAGGCCGAAGAAGACCTCATCATGGAGGAGGAGCAGGCCATCGACGATGACATGGCCTTCGACGAGGAGCTTGGCCTGAGCGACGAAGAGCTCACCATGGAGGAGGAGCAGGCCATCGAAGATGAGATGGCCATGGGTCCGGACTCCTCCGTCGAAAGCGAAACCCCGATGGGCGCCGAAGGCGAGATGCCCCGCGAAGGCATGCCCGAAGAGAACATCGGCGGCGGCCCGGCCCTCACTCCCGAGGTTCAGGCCTACGTCGACTTCGTGGCCATGACCGGGGAGATCGACATGAGCATGAACCCCGAAGACGTCGCCGTTGAAGGCATGCGCCTGCTCGACGGCGCGCTCAGCAGCTTCATTGAGTCCGGTCAGCAAGACATCGAAGACAAACGCGTCGAGTTGACCAAGGCCATCGACAAACTCGAGGAAGACCGCGGCGATGAGGCCTTCACCAGCACCCTCAATGAGGGCATGGACAAGGGAGTGTCCCTCTTTGAGGCCATCCAGCAGAACACCTACCCCGAGTCGTTGGAGATCGTCAGCCAGATTGAAATGGCCTCCGATCGGTTCAACGAAGATATGCCGGTAGAAGAGCAGACCGATGCACTGCTGAGCTACTTTGAGTCCAGCCGCGACGCCGTCCAGACCATGGACATCCAGCGTCGGGGCGCGCAGGCCCAACTGATCGAGCGGGGGCTCTTCTTCTAAGCTCCGCTCGAGCTGAAGTGCTAGACCGTGTCGCCTCGGAGTCGCCGCGCAAGCTGCGTGTAGCGCTCTGAGGCGCGGTCGTTCTTGAGCGCCAGCCGCACCGCTTCCTCACTGCCCACCACCACCACCAGCTCCCGAGCCCGGGTCACCGCGGTGTAGAGCAGGTTGCGCTGCAACATCATATAATGCTGCGTGGACATCGGCAGCACCACCGCACGGTACTCCGAGCCCTGGCTCTTGTGCACCGTGATCGCATAGGCCAGCACCAACTCATCGAGGTTGGCCCGGTCGTAGGTAACCTCGCGCTCCTCAAAGCGCACGCGCAGCTGATTATCTTCGGGATCGACGGCCACTACCTGGCCGACGTCTCCGTTAAAGACCTCGGCTTCATAGTTGTTGCGGGTCTGCATCACCCGATCGCCCAGACAGAAGCGGCGCTGACCGCGCACAAGTTGCGGGCCTCCCTGATAGAAGGCCTCCTGCAAAGCAGCGTTCAGCCGCGAGCAGCCGACATCACCACGGTGCATCGGTGCCAGAATCTGCACATCCTGCAAGGGATCGAGGCCGAAGGCCCGGGGCATACGCTCGCTTACAAGCTCCACGATGCGCTCGTGAGCCCGGGCAGGCTCCTCGGCGTTAATCGTATAAAAGTCGACCAGCTCCCCCGGCGAGCGCGCCGGCACCACGGGCATCTTCCCGGCGTTGATGCGGTGGGCGTTGATCACGATGGTGGAGGCCTCGGCCTGGCGGAAGATCTCCGTGAGGCGCGTGACGCCGGCCACGCCGCTCTCAATGACATCGCGCAAGACCTGGCCGGGGCCCACGCTGGGGAGCTGATCGATATCCCCCACGAGCACCAGGCTGGCGCTGGCGGGCAGCGCCCCGGCCAGCGCCGCAAGCAAGTAGGTATCGACCATCGAGGCCTCATCCACGATCAGAAGATCCGTCTCCAGCGGTCGCTCCTCATCGCGTTGAAACCCGCCGGCATGAAAGCTGTACTCCAGCATCCGGTGTACCGTGGTGGCCACCCGGCCGGTCGTCTCGCCAAGGCGACGCGCCGCGCGTCCGGTGGGCGCGGCCAGGGTGACCCTCCGGCCGAGCAGCTCGGCCAGCTCACAGATCGTCTGCACGATCGTGGTCTTACCGGTCCCCGGACCGCCGGTGATCACCGACACTTTATGTTCAAAGACCGAGCGCACAGCCTGACGCTGTAGCGCGGCGAGCGCCACGCCCAGGCCCGCCTCCACCCCGGCCAGTGCCTGATCATCGGGGCTCCCGACCAACCCGGGCGACTGGAGAAGGCGTCGAAGAAGGCGCGCCGCACGCTCCTCAAGGGCCAGCGCGCCGGCCGCATACACGCGCGCCTCCCCGGCACCGGTGGCCTCCACGCTGACGCGCTCCTCCTGACGCAACACCTCGAGCGCGTCCGCCAGAAGATGCTCACCCACCTCCAGCAGTGCGGCGGCGCGCTCGCGCAACATCGCCCAGGGCAGATACATATGCCCCTCACTCGACGCCTCACCCAGCGTGTGCAAGAGCCCGGCGCGCAGGCGCGCCAGGGCTGTGGGTTCGATCCCGGTCTTCATCGCGATGCGATCGGCGCTCTTAAAGCCGATCCCGAAGATCGCCTCGGCCAGCTCATAGGGGTTCTGCTGGATCACCTCGACCGCCTGCGCCCCAAAGGTGCGATAGATGCGCACCGCGTTGGCATTGGAGACGCCGTGCGAGCGCAGGAACACCATGATCTTGTGGATCAACCGCCCCTCCTCCCAGGAGGCCGTAATGCGCGCGGCGCGTTTTTTGCCGATGCCCTCAACCTCTTGAACCCGCTGCGGCGCGGCGTCGAGAATCTCCAGCGTCGCCTCGCCAAAATGCGCCACGATGCGCCGGGCCAACGTCGGGCCGATGCCCTCAATGAGATCGCTGGCCAGATAACGCTCCACCCCCTGACGCGTCGAGGGCAACACCGCCTCCAGGCGTTCAATGGCAAACTGACGCCCAAAACGCGGGTCGTCGCGCCAACGTCCCCACACCTCGACCGTCTCTCCGGGGCGCGTGGCCAGAATGTTGCCGACGATCGTCACCGGCATCACCCGCTCGGGCACGACCAGGTCGCAGACGGCAAACTCCCCGTCTTCGCTGGCGAAACGCACGCGCTTTAACTCGCCGCGCAGCCGCTCCAGCTCCTCCGAGTTGCCCCTCAAAACGCACCGCCACAGCAGCGATCATGCGATCGGCAGAAATGCGGGGTGAAAGAATTTTCCCCGGTGGCTGGAAGATCACTTGCTGGTACCATGTTTACTCACGTAACGGCGACGAGGTTCGCTGTCTGTCATTATTACGCCGTGAGCCATCCATGATGCTATCTCGTGCTGCATCGAGAGCACCGCAGGCTGCGTTGCAAAGCCTCGACGATGCTAAAGCATCGCCTGCGTCTGGCGCCTTGCCTGCTTTCGTCACGCTCGATCTCGCATCCATGGGCATCAGCTTCGGCTCACAGCGTAGTAAACGTTCGCGATGGTTCCGCAGTCCCCACACCTGAGTCAACCGCCTCGGTGTGGCGGCACATAAATTCTAAGGATTCTCATGAGTTCTGCATGGGCTCTAATCGAGGATCGCGGAGAGCTACTGTTTATTCGCCGCGCCTTCAAAGTGGGGCGAGGAGGCCAGTGGTGTCCTCCCGGGGGCACGATCTGGAGAAACGAATGGCCTGAGGTTGCCTGCGTCCGCGAGGCGTTTGAAGAGACCGGCCTTCGTGTCACCATTGAGCGCCCCATCGCCGTATTTGAGTCGGCGCATTATTTTGTCTGTCGGCTCAACGGCTCCCGCGATCAACTTAACCTTCGCGCCCGCGAGTGCATCGATTTTCGCTGGGTCTCCCCGACCGAGCTGTTGCGCATCGGCACCATTATGGACTTAAGGCGCATCATCCCCATCCTGGAATTGGGTGGCTTTCGCGTCCCCGATGTGCCCCGGGGGCTTGTGACGGCGATCCCCAAAAAGATCTACTGACAGGCGCTCCACCACCAACGCCGCGCTTTTTAAGCGCGGCGTTGGCGCTCTGGGCAGAGCTTTTTAAGCGCGGCGTTGGCGCTCTGGGCAGAGCTTCGGTACCGGCGCATCTCCCCGGCCGCTCAGAGCGCGCGCGGCAGAAGTTCAAGTGCAGCGCGCTCCTCCTCAGAGATCGCGCGCACCTCAAAGGTCTCATAGCCCAGCACCGCCCCCCCCTTAAGCGCCGTCTCCACCCGCCAGAGGCCATCGGGAATGTTCTTTTTGCGCGAATAAAAGCGCCATCCCTCGTCGCGTCCACCGTAGATGGTGATGGGAATGCGATCTGTGGTCACCCAGCCCTCTTCGGTGCGACGTCGCCAGCGATGCTCCAGGTTTGCGGTGGCCCGCGAAGGTGCTGATACCGCCACCACCACCGTCACCGGCTCGCCCTCAGCCCGGGAAACCACCCGCTCGCGTAGCCCCACACGCTCCAGCAAGGTGGGGCGCTCGCCAAGCACCTGGTAGCTCCCCCGGGTCTTCTCGAAGTTCAGCCCCACCACCGCGCCTTCCTGCACCAGGGGCACCGGCGGAATCAGCCCCAGCGGGTAAAGTACGGCCAGCACCAGCGCAAAACTCACTGTAGGCACCAGGGTGCGCCAGCCCCGCGCCCCCAGCATCCGGCGCGCTCCCAGCACCCACCCCATCCCCAGCACCAGGCTCAGGTAAAACCACAACGCGCGCACGCTCCCCAGGGCGTAAGGCAGGAGAAAGTTGAGCAGCATCACCGCGCTCACCCCGTAAATCCCCCACAACAACTCGAACTGCTGACGCGCGCGGCTGGAGAACTCGTTCCAGACCATGAAGCCAAAGAGCACCATCACGATGAGCATCGTGATCAACTGGCCGGCGCTACGGAAGTAAAGAACGACCAGCGCGCTGAAGAGGGCACCGAGCGCGAAGTGCAGCGCGAGGCTCGCCCCTTTGAGCACCTTGTCGTGGGTCGCGCGACCCAGCACCGCAAAGCACACGGGTATCAGCAGTACATAGACGCAGACCAGCGCCAGCGCGCGAAGATCGACCTCCCGACCCAGCGTCCAGGCATCGATGCCGAACCCGCCTACAAAGAGGCTCATCGGGGCCCAGCGCTGCACCGCATCGCTTTGCAGGGCCTGGCGCACAACTCCCAGGGGGCCAGCCGGCGCTGACGCGCCGACTGGCCCCTGCGGGTTCCCCTCACCTTCGTTCACTTCGTTCAACGCGTCCTGCTCGCTCAACCCTGGTTCATCCTCTTTGCGGACGCGCCGGCCACGGCCAACACGCCCGGCTCAGCAACGTGCCTTACAGCGATTTTTCTCGTGGGCACAGGCGCTGGCTCCCTTGCCTTTGCCTCGACCTCGACCACGTCCCCGCCCGGCACGGCCGGTCCGGCTCTCACGGCACTCATGAAAACGCGCCTGACAGCGATCTTTGCACACCTTCGGCGATTCCAAGCGCTGGTTACGACGACCTGTGTCGTCTTCAAGCACGATCGTCATGCATCCGGTCAATCCCAGCACACCGGCCACGAACATCGCCATCCACAATCGCTGCATCGCCGCTCCTTGTCTCTCCGAGGAGCTCAGCTCAGACGCTTAAGCTCCTCTTCCAACATGCCTACAAGCTCGTCCATCCGCTGCGTGACCGCACGCACCGTATCGGCCTGGCTCAAGTCGACACCGGCCTTCTGCAGTTGATTCATCGGGTGGTCATTTCCACCACTCGACAAAAGCTCCAGATAACGAGCCTGCGTGGCCTGACGCTCGGCTTCATCTTCGCTGAGCAGCCCGGCCACGATCTTCGCTGACGAAGCGTAACAGGTGGCGTACTGATAGACGTAGTACGGAGAGTTAAAGAAATGTGGAATGCGCGCCCAGGTCACCCGGTAGAGCTCGTCGATGGTGAGCGCGTCGCCGTAAAACGCCTTCATCTTCTCCATATAGAGCGCGTCGAGGCGCTCAGCGGTCATCGGCTCTCCGCGCTCCACCATGCGATGGGCTTCAAGCTCGTAGTCGGCAAAAAGCGCCTGAGAATAGAAGGTTCCGGCGATGCCGTTGATGGCCTGCTGCAGCAAGAACGCCCGCTTTTCGGGGTCGTCGGTCTGCTTGAGCAGGTAGTCGAGCAGCAGCGCTTCATTGGTCGTTGAGGCGACCTCCGCCACAAAGATCGTGTAGCTCGATGTTGCAAAGGGCTGCGCCTCACACGAGAGCACCGTGTGCAGGGTATGTCCCAGCTCATGGGTCAGCGTGAAGACGTCATCGAGCGTGTCGGTGTAGTTGAGCAGCATGTAGGGGTGCACCCCATACACCCCCGCCGAATACGCCCCGCTGCGCTTACCCTCGGTCTCGTACACATCGATCCACCCCCCACCGAGCGCCTCGCCAAGCAGGGTCTGATAGCGTTCGCCCAGAGGTGCCACCGACTCAATCAACGTGGAGCGCGCGCCCTCGTAGGTGTAGACCTCGTCGTTCTCCAGGAGCGGGATCGAGCCATCGTAGAGGTGGTACTCTTTGAGCCCCAGCACCTCTTTGCGCAGGCGATGGTAGCGGCGCAGCGGCTCGGAGCCCTCGCGCGCCGTCTCAATCAACGTCTCCAGCACCGAGACCGGCACGTTATCATCGTCAAGCGCCCCCTCAGCGGTGCTGCTGTAGTTGCGTGACTGGGCCTGGGCCCAGTCACGCTGGCAGAGGCTGTTGTAGAGCGAGGCAAAGGTGTTTCGTTTTGCCTCAAAGATCCCGTACATCGCCTCAAATGCCTTACGACGGTCGTCCTGATCGCGACGCGTATGCAGGAGGTTGGAGTACTCCCCGTAGCTCACCTTGACGTCGCTCCCATCGGAGAGCGTGATGGTGTTAAACACCACATCGGCCGTCGTCAGCGCGCGGTAAACCTCGGCCGGCGCCGAACGAAAACGACTCCCCAACGCGAGAATGCGCTCGCCACCCTCATCGAGCACATGCTCCTGGGCGCGGTAGAGCTCCATAATCGGGAAGCGATAGGGCGTAAGCGCCTCCTCATCGTCCAGCCACGTCTCCATCGTGCTCTGCTCGATCGTGAGCAGCTCCGGGGTAAACCAGGCCGAGCGCGAACCATACTCCGCGAAGAGCTGCTGCACCTGCTGCAAGCGTGCCTGCACATCATTATCGCGCTGGTCCAGGTCAAAGCTCAGCTGAGGGTAGCGGTAGAGCCTGTAGGACATCATCCCGATCGTGTCCTGGAGGCGGTAGGCCTCCAGAACGTGCTCGGCGCCCTGCGCAAGTTTGCCACGCAGCTCGACGAAGCGATCCATATGGGTGCGGATCTCCTTCATATCCGCCTCCCAGGCCTGCCAGCCGGCGTAGATGTCGTTGAGATTCCACTTAAAGCGCGCGTCGATCTGCTCACGATCGCGGGTCTTGGGGCGAGAGCCCTCAATGTCATCGTCGAAAAAGGTCGGGATCTTCAGCTCGCTCATCATCGCTCCACATGCGCTCATTCAAAGTTAAGTTAGACCGCCGCCATCGCGCCGGAACATCTCTCAGGGATATCAAAGGTCACCACTGATGTTGATGCCTACGTAATGGGTATGGCGTCCACCGTCGGTCAGCCATCTGGCGTACTGGTAACGCAGGGTCATCGGCAAGATCCACAGATAAAACTGCGCGTCGACGCTACCTCCGGCCGCTGAGTGAAGGTTACCATCATCGAGAATCGCCCCGCTGGCGAAAGCCTCCAGGTTGAGCTGCGAAAAGAAGGCCGAGGGCAACACCAGCGGACCGGAGATCACGCCCTGATCCACAATGAGCGGGTAGCGGTAGTTCATATCGCCGAGCACCGCGCGTGCTCCCGTCAAAGTCACCCCTTCAAATCCTCGCAGGGACTCCACAAATGCTACCTGAGGGGGCAGTCGATCGTCAGCAGGCAACGCGTCTTCGACCGAGGGCGAAGCAAAGAAAGGAAGCACACTCCCAAAACCACCCACGCGCAGCACGCCCTCCGAGGGGTCCACCCCCAGAAGCTGGCGGTAGCGCGCCGAGAAGCGCAGCCGATGTCGCTTCGAGAGCGGCAAAGGCGTGTGCAGCTCAAGTTGCGCACGCACATCGCCCAGGTCGAGATCGGAGCCCAGCGCCTCGCCATAATATGCCCCGGCACCGCTCAATCCGAAGAGCCACTGCGTACCGCCATAGGACGTGCCGCGCCCGGCCGCGTAGCCGGTCGCGAGGCGAGGACCAACAAGTTGACGCTCATCGCGGGGCGAGCCTTCACGATCGCTATGGTAACGAAGTCCGCTGAAACTGAGCGCAACCGGGATGTCATAAAAGCGTCGCTGCAACTGCAGGGAGACTTGCTCATTGAGCTGCTCCACACGCCGGAGATCGGTGCTACCGGGCTCAATCTGTTCGCCATAGACCTGACGATCGGAGCCCACAAAGATCGACCAGGTCAGCGGCGCGAGCTGAGTGTTCACATACGATGCGCTGCCAGCGAACCAGTCGTTCACCACATCGTAGGCCCCGCTCAGTGCCCAGTTATGAAAGCCGAGCGCATCGCGACCGCTCAACGCAAGCCCCAGCCGACCGTTGACCGGCGGCACATTCTGACGCTCCGCCTCGGGCAAGAGCGCGTTCACCGCGCCCAGCTGAACGATAGGAAGGCGAAGACGCGGCACAAAGAGCCCGTCAAACGCGCTGTAGGGTGCATCTCTGCGAATCGGTGCGGGCTCAAGCTCGCGATAACCGCGAACCTCCTCCGCTCCGGCTGCATCTTCCCAGGCCAGCGCACCACCGAGCCCTGTTGTCCTCGTACTTCGCGCGCGCTCAAGCGTCGGCGCCTCAATCCGATCCAATGACCAGCCCCAACCTTCCCGGTTCAAAAACCGAAGTCCTCCGGAAGCCCCCGGCCGCGCGCTCTGCGCGATGTAGGGAGCCTGGGTCAGCCGCACCGCCTCGCCATCAAGGGGCACCTCAAAGATATCCACTCGGTCGCCGTAGGCGGCCGACACCCACAACGTTGTCGCATCCACCCAGTACGCATCGTACACCGGGCTATGCGCCTCGCCCGTGCCCAGCGCCTGGAGCAACTCGCCGCTCTCAACGTCAAGAACACCCACCCGCCAGCGCTCATCTTCCATCAACGTCAGCGCGACCTTCTGCCCATCCGGCGAGACTCGCACATGCGCGACAAACGCCCCGGGCTCCAGTCGGAAAAGTTCGCGATCGTTCTCACCCACCAGATCGATGCGCTCAAACACCACCTGATCGCCCTCGGCGCGCGCCAGCAGGTAGGCGTCCTCACCAAGCAGATCGCCGCTGATGCCCATCACCTCATCGCGCACCACCTCAAGGCGACCGCTCTCCACATCCAGGCGCATCAACGAGCTTCGCGGGGCGTTTAGCCCCTGATGACGCACCAGCACGTAGAGCTTGCGACCATCATCGCTCAAGCGCAGCGCATCAACGCCGCTGCCGGCCACAATCGCGCGGCCAGGCAACACATCCGGAAGCTCGCGACGCAGCACACGCTCGCCAGAGGCCTCGTACACCTCAATGGCGGCACGCTCATCAAGCCCGCTGATGTAAGTCGCCCACCGCCCCGAAGAACTCACCTCCAGCTGAGCATTGCGCCCCAGCCAGCGCTCCCGCTGCTGCACCAGCGAGCGTTCGCGCGGCGGATGCTCCCTCCGCACCGCGTTGGCGAACTCCTCAAACAGACCGGGAAGCCCCGCGCCGTACACCCACCAGAATCGCGTCGTCACACCGGCCGGAAAGAGCCAGGAGCGCCCCTGAAGATCGAGGAGCTCCCAGAGCTTCTCCTCCCCGTAGCGCTCCACCAGAAAGGCCACAAAATGCGACCCCACCAGATAATGCCCGCCGTTGGCGACCTCCCGATCGAACACGCTGAGCCGCCCCCCATCAAGTCGGCCCTCATACATCCCCGCCAGAAAGACGTTTTCCCACAGGGGCGATCCATGGCGGCCCACATCATCGACGAGCTTGCTCTCGTAGTACGTCGCGATCCCCTCAAACACCCAGGAGTCCAGCCCACTATGCGGTGTCAGCCAGGTGCCGAACACACGGTTAAGCCCGCCGTAGAGCCCGTGCACCCGGGTCATATGCACCCAATGCACCATCTCATGGCACCCCACCGCGAGCATGCTCGGCGTAAATCCAAAGCCCGCAAACGCTCCGCTGGTCAGCGAGGTGGGCAAGAGCACGTGCGGATCGTTACCTGGCGAGAAGCTCACATAAGCATTGTTAAACTCCACTTCCGGCAAAAAGATCGGCACCCGCTCCCAGGGCCCCTCGCGTACCACCTTCGCGTTGAGCTCCTCCAGACACAGCTCAAGCTGCGCCGCAATGCGCTCGGTCTGCGCCTTGCGATGGGCCGGGTAATACAGGCTCAGGTTCTCGGTATCCATTCGCCGCATATCTTCGCGCGCAAACGACTGCTGCAGCTCCGGGCTAAAACGTGGCCCATTGCTCACCGCGCAGCCCCCCAGCACCAGCATCAGCACCATCACCCACGCTCGCAACACCCCTGGTCGCCAGCCCTTCTTCATCCACACACCATCCAACATCGCCTCTCACTCCCGCCCATCACCGTGCCGCCGCTTATCGCACGGTCAAATACCCTCGAATCAACGTTCGCTCCTCATCACTCAAGGGCGAGAGCGCCTCATGGGCCACCGCCTCATCAAGTGCTGCATCAAACACGGCCTCGCCCTCCAGCTCACGCGCTCCCGGCAGGCGGGCGATCGCTCGGAGCAGACGCTCGCGTCGCTCCGCCTCGATCTGGCGAAAGCTACGGTCGCGCATCAACAGCTCCATCTTTTGCGGGCTGGCCAGATATCGCTTGTTCTGTTCTTCGCGCATCTTTCTCCTTGTGCACGGCAATGGGTAGCGCAAATTTCGAGGTCGCCGACATGAAGCTGACGGCGGCGTAAAACCCTGTTAGCCTACCGTCGCCTCGCTCCGCTTAACTCACTTGAGGGATGTCAACGGAGTCGTCCCCATGAGCCGTCCTCTTAACTTGCTGGTCTACGGTCCCTGCCCCGAGCTCGATGGTCAACGCCTGAGCGTTGAGTTGATGCGTGCCGACCACGCAGACACGCGCAGTTCTCTGGAACTCAACCTCAAGCAGCAGCGCGTCGCATTGGTTGACGGCAGCCTCCCCGATGCGCTGGACCATATCAAGCTCCTTCGCACCCTTGCCCCGGGCTGCACGACGGTCTTGCTGGCCAATGCCGGCGCTCACCACCTGGTGCTCGAAGCGCTTCAGCTGGGACTGAGTGACTACCTGGTGCGCAGCGGCAACGCCGAGACAGACCGCGTCCTGCTAGAACATCTGCTCAAACGCACGTTTAACACCTGCCACATTCGCCGCCGTCTTCACGATGGCGAACGACGCTTCTGGACCCTCTTTGACTCCGCCCCGATCGGTATGCAGATCCTCGGGCTTCAGGGCCAATGCGAACACGCCAACACCGCACTTCAAGAGCTTCTGGGCTATAGCCTCGATGAACTTCGACGCATGCCTCTGGCCGAGCTCATGACCGACGATGAGGCCGACCTCTGGGGGGCACTGCTGGAGGAGCTTCGTCAGAGCCCCCGTGACCTCTACACCATCGAGCTCCGCCTGAAACACCGCGATGACGAGCCGCGCTACACCCGATTTACCCTGGCTCTGATGCGCGAGGAGAGCGGCGAACCCGCGCATATTCTGGCGATGATTGCCGACCTCACCGACAAAAAACGCATCCAGCAAAACCTCCAACACGCCGACAAGATGCAGGCCATGGGTCGACTCGCCGGCGGAGTAGCCCACGACTTCAACAACCTGCTCACCATCATCGGCAGCCACTGCTACATCATGCGTGACGCCCTGAGTGATACTGCGCGCGTTGAGTCAAGCATCGAAGCCATCCTGAGCGCCAGCGAGCGCGGCGGCGCACTCACCCGCCAGCTCCTGACCTTCGGTCGGCGCCATGTGCGCGAATCGAGCGTGCTTGACCTCAATGAGCTCCTTGATGAGATGCGCATGGTCCTGGAGAGCCTCTTCGGCTCCAGCATTCGCCTGACTCAGGAACTCTCCACCGATCTTCATGACATCGTGGCCGATCGCAGCCAGATCGAGCAGGTCATTATGAACCTGGCCATCAACGCTCGCGATGCCATGCCCCGCGGAGGCCGTTTCAGCATGCGAACGGCCAACCTGGAGATCTCCAAAGACGGCCGGGACAGCAGCATTCCTCGCGAACTTCGCCCCGGTCATTACGCTACTATTACCATCCGTGACTCCGGCCAGGGGATGCCGCCCGAGATCAAACATCAGATCTTTGAGCCTTTCTTTACCACCAAAGCGCTCGGACAGGGCACCGGCCTGGGACTCTCCACCGTCTACGGCGTGATCACCCAGGATGGTGGTCACATCAGCGTGGAGAGCGCTCCCGACCAGGGCACCACCTTCACCCTCTACCTGCCCGCCGCGCGTCAGGAGTCCACCACCCCGGCCCGCCTGCGACGCGCACGCCGCGCCACCCCCATCCCCGGCGATGAGACGATCCTTCTGGTCGAGGACGACGACGCGCTTCGCCAGCCCATCCGCATGTTGCTTGAGCGCAAGGGCTACCATGTGCTTGAAGCGGCCAACGCCGAAGAAGCTCTGGAGCTTAGCCGCACCTACGACGGCCCCGTCGATCTTCTCTTAAGCGACGTGATCATGCCCGGCCTCGACGGACTGGCCCTCTCCAAACGCATCACCTCCACCCGACCCGAGACCGCTGTCCTCCTCATGAGCGGATACACCGCCGACGCCCTGCTCGCCGCTGAGACCGGCGAGCTCCCGCGCCTGCTCCAGAAACCCTTCGGCATGGACACCCTCACCCACGCCATTCGCGCGCTCTTAAATGCCCCCTGACGCTCCGCAACGCCCTCAAATATAGCCCGCATAGCCCCTCCTTTGCGGCGACCACTCCACCGATGTTCAGACTGAACACAAGCGTAGGCGCGCACCAGAAGACGGCGAGTTATCCGGAGCATTTTTTTCAAAACACATGCTCTTCGAGAGGGCGAGCCAGGGCCCCCGCATGCCCCCCAACCCGACCGCATCCAGGGCAAAGTCCAGCAAGGAGGCAGGGATGAAGCTGTAGCAGCGCTACCGCGAATCCCTGACGACGCCGCTGGCTTTGGTCTGGGGCGGTCGGCTCGCGCGCGGGTGACTCTTAGCGCCCAGTTCCGTCTGCCCGACGTTGGCAGCCAACGCCGCATCAATCGCCTGGCGAATATCCTCGGCGCTCGTGAGGTCACTGAGTCGCTTACGCAACACCAGCTCTCCGGGCGTGCCGCGGTAGTACCAGAGCAGGTGCTTGCGGATTTCTTTGCAGGTGCGTCCCTCGCCGAAGCGCTCCAGATAAAGATCCACGTGACGCAAAAGCGTCGCGCGCTTGAGCTCGGGTGAGGGGGGCTCGGGAATGGGCTCCCCGCGCAAATCGGCGGCGATCTCCCGAAAGACCCAGGGGTTGCCCAACGCCCCGCGGGCCACCATCACCGCATCACAGCCGGTGGCCGAAAACATGCGCCGCGCGCTCACCCAGTCGCAGACATCGCCATTGCCGATCACCGGAATCCCCACCGCCTCTTTCACCGCGGCGATCACACTTAAGTCGGCATGCCCGTCGTACATCGCGCTGCGGGTACGCCCGTGAATCGTCAGAGCCGCCGCCCCACCGGCCTCCATCGCCCGGGCCACCTCCACTGCGCTGGTGTCCTCCCAGCCGGCGCGCATCTTACCGGTCACCGGCACATCCACCGCTTCGCTCATCGCGCTAAAGATCTCCTGCACTCGCCCCACATCCCGCAAGAGCGCCGCCCCGTGCCCGCTGGAGACCACCTTCTTCATCGGGCAGCCCATGTTCAGATCGACCACGTCCGCCCCCAGCTCCACCGCGATCTGCGCCGCCCGCGCCAGCTCCTCGGGACGTTTCCCGTAGATCTGCACACACACCGGCGACTCCCCCTCCACCAGATCCACCATCGACACCGCCATCGGCGCCCGGTGAATCAACCCCACCGCGCTCACCATCTCGGTGGCCACCATCCCCGCCCCCATATCCCGACACACCCGGCGAAATGGCGAGCTGGTCACCGCCGCCATCGGCGAGAGCACCACCGGCGGATCGAGCACCACCCCATGCCCCAGATCCAGCGGAGGGCGCTCCACCGGCCCCGGCACCTCACCGCCCCACCGCTTCGGCGTCAGTTTTTCAAAGGGAATTCCCATCGCTCACCTCGTCTTGGTTGCGTCACCCGGACTCGTCGCGCCTTATAGCGGCCCGCGCCCGCGAGGAAAAGCATACGCCACCCTCACCCGCACCCCACCCCAAACCCTCACGAACTCAAGAAACACCCCCGACCGCCGTACTTCACCCTTTCTTACCCAGGAATCGCACCTGTACCGCCGTACAACACCCTTTCTTACCCAGGAATCGCACCTGTACCGCCGTACAACACCCTTTCTTACCCAGGAATCGCACCTGTACCGCCGTCCGCAGCCTTTCCCCCCGCATTACCCCAGCTCCGAGTGTCCCAGGGCGGCGCCTGGCAAGGAGGCAGGGATGAAGCTGTAGCAACGCTACTGCGAATCCCTGACGACGCAGCCAGCGTCGTTCTGGGGCGCTCGGCACCCGAGTGTATTCAGGGCGGCGACTTAGCAAGGAGCCAGGATGAAGCTGTAGCAACGCTACTGCGAATCCCTGACGACGCAGCCAGCGTCGTTCTGGGGCGCTCGGCACCCGAGTGTATTCAGGGCGGCGACTTAGCAAGGAGGCAGGGATGAAGCTGTAGCAACGCTACTGCGAATCCGCAGCGACGCCGCCAGCGTCGTCCTGGGGGCGCTCGGCACTCAGGAGTTCTGAACGAACTCCCCCCGGAGTCTTGCCGGTCCAGCGTTTGATGGCGCGATTAAAGCTGGAGACCTGCTCGTAGCCCAGGCGCAGCGCGATGTCGGTAAACTCCAGCTGCGGGCTGGCGAGCATCTGGTGGGCGCGAACCTGCCGGACCTCATCGACCAACGCACGAAAGGAGGTGTTGGCCTGACGCAGGTGACGCTGCAGGTTGCGCGCGCTCATGCTCAGGCGACGCGCCACCTCCTCGAGCTGCAGCTGCGGAGCTCCCGGGGCCTCCCGGAGCATCCGACGCACGCGGGCGGCCACATAGGCCTCGCGCTCCAGCCCCACCGCCGCCGGCTCCTGCGCCCCGAGCGCTGCCAGATCCATCGAAATCAGCGACTCCCCCACTCCGAACCACAGCCGAATCAGCGCGTAGCGGTTGGCCACAGCCAGCTTGCGGTAGACCTGCGCGCTCTGGGCCGCCAGCGTCTCCAGGCTGGCCCCGAGCTCCTGGGCGATCGCGCCCTCGTCGCGCTCCCCGGCCAGCAGGCGTACCAACTGGCGCTCCTCCCGAGTCAACGCCTGCTGGCCGGGCAGCATCCCCAGCGAGCGCAGGTAACGCATCATCAAGGGGCGCACACCCTCGACCGCGGCCACCAACAACGCCGCATCGCCATAATCAAAGGGGCGCCCTCCCCGCTTGCGATCGATGCACAAAAAGAGCTCCGCGCTCTGGTAGGCCGGCATGATCACGGTGATCGCATCGGCGATGCCCAGCGCGTCGGCCAGACGCTTCGACGCCGAGTGCTCCCACTGCTGCGGGGTCACGCAGGCCGAATGCGGCACAGCCAGACAGCGCGACCCGGCCGGGACCATCTGCCGATTCACCGGGCAGCCCTCCACATCGGGCTCCGCCTCCTGCCAGGCGCGGAGGATCTGCAAGCGCCGCTCCATATCGTAGCCCGCCGAGCTAAAAAACACCGGCTCGACCGCCTCGCCATCCGCCGACCGACGCTGCGCATAACCCGCCATGCTCACGCCGTCGACCAGCTCCACCAGGCGCATGTTCACGTGCTCCCAGGCCCGCTCCAGGCTCACGCTGCTCAGCGCGTGAATCTCTCGCCAGAGCTCCGCCACTCGCCGCCACTGCTGATCACTTAAGTGTGCTCTCACTGCAATGCTCCCGTTTTTTGCCATGTCTGTGGGCCGGGAGTGTACGACCAATGGCTCTGAAGTTCACGCCCTTCTTACCTCCTTGAACCTCCCGGCGCCCGCCGCGCGCCTTTGGCGCACCGAGACAAAAAGTCTGCGCCTGCGGCAAAGACCCCGCGCGCCGCCCGGCGCTAACCTGCGCGCCGAAATGTCATGAAAGTTTGGGTGCGCGGAGGTGGGTCAATGCAATCGATGAGGACGAGATGAACCCTATGAAGAAGTGGTGGTGTGCGAGCGCGATGCTGTGGACGCTCGCGGCCTGCGGTGGTGATGACGGTCAGACGCCTCAACCGCCCGATGTGGGACCCGACGCCGAGGAGGGGATCGTGGCCTGTACGCCCGATCTCCAGCGGCTCAACGAGCCCACCGAATGCCTGAGCGACGACATGTGCCCCTGCGGCTCCTTCTGCTCGCTGGGCCTGTGCACCTACGAGTGCACCGCCGACGCCGACTGCGCCGAGGGTCAGGTCTGCGGGCGCTTCGGCACCTGCCGCGCCCCGGCCGAGGCCAACGCCATCCTGCCGGTGGCCTCCGCGCCCATCGGTAAGCTCAAGCCTCGCCAGGCCTCCCAGGTACCGGGCCCTGACGCCATCGTCGAGGTCCCGCTGATCGCCGAGACCTCGCTGGACCGCGCCCGCCTGAGCACCCGCGGCGGCGCGCAGGTGCGCTGCCCCGGCGAGGATGAGTTTGTCGACGCGTGCTCCCTCTCGGAGCTGGGCCTCCAAGCCGGGGACGAGCTCCGGGTGGCGGTGCGCGTGACCCACCCCGACGCCACCCCCGACGACGCGGTCGCCGAGCTCGTGGTGATCGCCGACAACTCCCGCTACAGCGTCTCCTTGCCCACGCTCACACAGCTCCCCGGGCACCTCTCCCAGGACGATATCGCCGCGATGGCGGCCCCCCTGCAAGGCCGCTACCGCGGCACCCTGCGCCTGGTCGACGCCGGCGCTCGCCAGGGCGAAACCCTGCGCAATACCGCGGTCATCCCCCTGACCATCGAAGTCAACGCCACCCTCTGGGAGAGCAGCGCCGGCGACGCGATCATTCAGATCGACGATCCTCTCAACGTGCTCAGCGCCGAGGCCGGTGTCATCGGCTCGCTCACCTACGACACGGCCACCGGCCGGGGTGCTGCCGCGCTGCCCATCACGCGCCTGCTCGAATCGACGGTGGCCGGACAGACCTCGGCCATCAACGTGGAGACCACCTCCGCCGAGTTCCTCACCACCGATGCCCCCCGCACCATCAGCCTGGCCATCCACCAGCAGTATATCGGTAGCGGCGCCACCGCTCCCACCGTCTCCTGGGCCCTGGACATGGTGCGCATCAACGACGTCACCGACCCCGCGCCCTCTCCTCAGGCCGACGCCACCCTGGGCTACAACCCGGCGGTGCGCCTGCTCCAGGACACCCCCTTTGAGGCCACCCTGCGCGAGATCGTAGAGCGAATCCCCACCGCCAATGGTCAGCCCACGTTTCAAACCAACATTCTTGCCCCCATCTTCACCGATGAGATGGGCTTCCCGGGCAACGCTGCTCTTCCCGGGATGTTTATCGATCAGGGATTCTCCTCAATCGTCTTCCAGGTCTTCTTCAGCTCTCTCTTTCTCGCGCCCAACCGCAACATCGGCTCCCCCTCCACCCAGGATCTGAGCATCACCCAGAACCGCTGGAACGCTCTGCTCGATGCCCACCCCGAGATCGACGCCAATGAGAGTCAGTCCCACGAGGTCTCCGGAGGCTCCTTCGATGAGAGCCTGAGCGGCAGCATCCCCTGTGAGCTCTCCAACATGGAGCTGACGTTTATGGAAAACGGCGTCACGCGCTCCAGCCCGACCTATGACGACGATTTCTGTGACACCCTGACCCGAGTCCTGGGCTGCCGGCTCGAAGATGTGGCCGTGGATTTCGATACGGGACAGCTTGATTTCACCGGCGGTGCCACAAACTCCGGCTACTTCCGGATGTCGGGCTCGGTCTCGCGCACCTGCCACTTCGCCTACACGCTCCCCTCGCCGGCTGAGACGCCCCTCTGCGCCACCCCGCCCCAGAACTACGACCAGTCCGACTGGACGCTCTTTGGCTTTGAAAACAGCCTCGACCCCGTCGCCGGCGATCTGAATTGCCGCGGCTCCGAGCTGGGCATGGCGTTTCCCATCGACCTCGACGAGGCGACCACCGGCAGCGCCATGCTGGAGGCCTGCCTCGATGAAACACTGGCCCTGGCCGGTGCCCCGGCCTCCCTCGACGGACTGGCCGATGGGGAGCTCTTCCACGCGGTGGTCGGCCCGGAGAGCGCCTGTGTCAACGTGCCGCGCGTGCTGATGGCGCTGGCGCTGCAATCCCGCGCGCTGCGCCTGGATTCCGACGTCATCGACTTCGCCATGGGCCCCGAAGGCCTGGCGCACGCCACCGCCGTCACCAATCGCCTGATGACGCGCTGGATTCAGCTTCACGCCTACTTCGCCAACGAAGCCGATCAACAGTCGGGTATGGCCGCCGCGCTCAGCGGAGGCACAAACCCGGTGGCTACCCCCTCCCCCGAAGGTCTTTACGAAGCCTCCCTTCAGGGCTGGGATCTGCTCTTCAGCCCGCATGTCATCGCGGCGTTGATGGAAACGAGCGGCGCCGCGCTCCAACAGCCTGACTACCGCGTGCATCGCTACGGCACCGAATTCGGCGCGGGCAGCGATCCGAGTGAGGCGGTGGCCAGCGCCATCCTCGATGCCCTGGCTCGCCAGGCCAAAGTCGGCCGCATCCTTCTCGAAGATCGCTACGGCGACACCGTCGAGCGCATCAACCAGCCCGTCGCCGACCTGCTGCCGCGCCTCGTCGTCGCGCAGGCCATTGCGGCCGACCTGCACCGCCGGGCCTACACCGCCAACCCTAACCTGCGCTGGAACAGCGCCTACATCGCCTCAGCCACCCGGGCCAGCGCGGCCACCACCGAGCTGCTGAACACCCGAAATGTGCTGCTCAAGGGCGACAACCCCCTGGGCATCGATGACGAAGACCTGCCCCTGTACTTCAACCCCGACGGGGCCTCCGGCCCCTCCGGACGCTTTGGCGCCATCAGCGACTTCCTCCTGGGCACCTCCATCGCCACCGACGCCTGGGCCCCGGTCGCCGTCGCCCAGGCCGAGGCCAGCCTGGCCGAGGCCCGCAACTCCTTTGTCGCGCAAAAAGATCGCGCCCTGCGTCAGGCCCATGACAACCGTGACTTCGCCCGCTGGATCGAGGACGTGCGCAATCGCTACGAAGCCACCCTGCGCGACTACTGCGGCCCCCTTGGCGAGAACTACCTGGGCGATCCGGACTTCGACCCGGAATCCTGCTTTATCGCCCCGGCCGACGAGTACCCGGCCTGCGCCATCGACTTCGATCAGTGGTACCGCTTCTGGACCGAGGACGATGTGATGGGACGCTTCTGCCTTCACACCGAGTACAACGCCAACACCCTGACCCAGGACGCCGGCTTCACCGACCTGAACGCCCGCACCTTCGCCCAGAGCTGCTTTGGCGAGAGCATCGACGAGGGGGAAAGCGCCTCGGTGGGAGCCTGCTCCGGCCAGGGCACCGTCTGCATGATCTGCGACCACGACACCTCGGTCACCGAACTCCCCTTAGAACGCGGCATTCTGGGGCTGACCACCCCCCGCTCCCTCGACGCCTTTATTGGCGACGGGCAAAACGACACCGACGCCTCCGGTGTCCGCCCGGTGATGGCCCACGCCATCAGCAGCTGCCGCGCCGACTTCCCCTCGATGAGGCTGGAAGTCCCCCTGCCCGAGAACCCCCTGGAGGAGCCCGACTGCCTCGTCGGCAGCCTTGGCGAGGCCAACCTGGAGATCGTCGCCGCCACCCGCGACCTGGAGCAGGCCCGCGAGGCCATCGCCGAGCATACCGACGCCTACGACATCGCCATGCGCTCCTGCTGGATCCTGGAGTCGGCCAACGCCCAGCTTCAGACCGCCCGCGAGAACCACCTGGCCAACATGCAGGGCCTGCGCGCAGCCAAGGCCATCTCCGACGGGATCGCCACCGCCGCCGCCGGCGTCAAAGACTGCGCCTCCACCGCCGCCAGCTCCGATAAGAGCAACCCTTTCTCGGCGATCGTCTCCGCCGGCACCATCGGCGCGGCCTGCACCGCCGGCGCCGTCGAAACCGTGGCCAACATCGTGTCCATCGGTCTGGAAACCGGCATGGAAAACGCCCAGCACGAACACGACAACCTGGTCGCCGGGCTGGAGGCCCAGGCCGAGTTTGAGATCTGCGCCAACGACGCCCGCATGGAGCTGGTGAGCCTGCGCACGGCCTCCATCGAGGTGGAGCGCGCCGTCTTCGATCTGCAGCGCGCCCACGCCACCCTCTTCGAGCTCACCCACGCCGCGCGCCGTGTCCACGAATCGGGCAACGCCTACTTAGAGCGCGTCGAAGGGGCCGAGATCCCTGACGCCTCCGGCGATGTGTGGGTCAACGAAAAGATCACGACCTACGCCCACGACTTCCAGCTCGCCAAACGCGCCGCCTACCTGGCGGTGCGCGCGGTCGAATACGAGTACCAGGCCTCGCTGGCCGTGCGGCAGGCCGTGTTTGAGGCCCAGACCCCCATGGAACTGCGCCAGAACGTGCTGGAGCCCCTCTGGGCCGACGCCAACACCCGCGGCATCAACGGCTCCATGCCCACCGAGCTCAACACCGTGGTCAGCCTGCGCGACGACATCCTCCAGCTCGGCGACGCCTCGCTCTGGCCCGAGAGCCTGGGGCCGCTCACCCCGGCCGAGCGCTTCCGCATCCTGCTGGCCGATGAGCGTTTCGCCGTCTACGAGGGCGCCACCTACCTGGGCCAGCGCCTCCCCTTTACCCTGGCCCCGCTCGGCGCGCTGGGCTTTGAAACCCGCGGCGTCCCCATCTTCTCGCAGAACGACTGCGCCGAGCGCCTCTGGGCCATCAACGCCTCGGTGCTTGGCCAGAACATCTACCAGGGCTCCGACACCCAGAACGTGCGCCTGGACCTGCTCAAGCGCAACACCTTCTTTAGCCAGTGGTGTGGCGTCCCGGCCGCCGGCCAGCCCCCCTTCCAGATGGCCACCGTCCAGCCCGCCCGCAACCTCTTCCGCGTGCCCGGCGTCGGCGCCGACTTTGGCCAGTCCCAGGGCGGCGGCCGCGGCGTCGAAGATTATAGCCGCGCCCGCATCCAGGCCTTCTTCAACGTCGATCGCGGCGAGTTTGAGGGTGCTGAATACGCCAGCGGCCAGACCGCCGAGCTGGCCGCCCGCGGCCTCTACGGCGACTACGCCCTCTTCATCCCCGCCGATGTCATCAGCCTTGAGGGCGGCAACGGTCTGAACTTCAACGGCATCGACGACATCCTGCTGCGTTTTGATTACGTGTCTGTCGCGCGCTGATCTCCCCGGGTAACTCCGGCACAAACAAGTGGCGAGCCCTTCGGGCTCGCCACTTTTTTTGTTCGGCTGGGCGACGCACCAGCCCTCCGGGCGCCCGACTGGCAAACACCCCTCAGAACGCTGTAACTTACGCGGCCGAGAGCCCCCTCCCCACTCCCATCTCCGGAGCCCCCCCATGATCACCGACCAGGACCGCCACCACCTCACCCGCTGCGTTGAACTGGCCACCGAGGCCCTCAACGAAGGCGATGCCCCCTTCGGCTCCTTGCTCGTGCACGAAGGAAAGGTGCTCCTGGAGGCCCGCAACCGCATCCAGACCCGCGACGACGCCACCCAACACCCCGAGTTCGAGATCGCCCGCTGGGCCGCCGCCCACCTCACCCCCGAGCAGCGCGCTCAGGCGGTGGTCTACACCTCTGGCGAGCACTGCCCGATGTGCGCTGCCGCCCACGGCTGGGTGGGGCTGGGCCGCATCGTCTACGCCAGCTCCACCGGCCAGCTCGTGCAGTGGCTCGACGAGCTCGGCGCCCCCGAGAACCCCCTGCACCCCCTCCCGATCACCGAGGTGATCAAAGACGCCCGGGTCGAAGGCCCCGTCGAGGGGCTCGACGCACAGGTCCGCGCGCTCCACGCGCGTCGCCACCGGGGATGAGGCCCGACGTACCTTCCCAGCCAGCGTCGGCCTGGGGCGCTCGACGACAGAACGGCGACTCAGACCCCTTAGCTCCCCTTATGTTTGCAACAGAACCGCGACTCAGACCCCTTACCTCCCCTTATGTTCGCAACAGATCGGCTACTCGGGCCCCTTAGCTGCCGTTCTGTTCGCAACAGATCGGCTACTCAGACCCCTTAGCTGGCGTTCTGTTCGCAACAGCTCGGCTACTCAGACCCCTTAGCTGGCGTTCTGTTCGCAACAGATCGGCTACTCAGGCCCCTTACCTGGCGTTCTGTTCGCGACAGATCGGCTACTCAGGCCCCTTGCTGCCCCTTTTAGCCAACCAAATCGCCAATGTTCCTTCTCCCCCCGCACACCACACACCGCCCTCACGAATCGACCCACCCCGCGCCCCTCCCAGGCCCCACAACCACACAACCACACAACCACATCGACCGCCTCCCAGGCGCACTCACAGAAAATGCCCCCCCCCCCCGAACTCACGCAAATCCGCAAATCCCAAATCCGACCCGGAGACCCACGTCACCCTTTATTCATGCGCTCTTCCGAGGAATGGCCGCCCCCGAACCCTCCTGCCATCCCTGCTTCACCCCAAAATTGCTCCCCCGCTCGTTTCGTACAGCCCGGCGCGCCTGCTACTCGCTTCAAAAAGAGGCTCACCAGGAGACTCCAGCCACTCCCGAACGCTGCCTACCTGGCAAACATCCGCCCCCCGATCCCCGCAGCCCTGCCCTGCAGCCAGAGCCCGGCCCACCTCAAATCGACGTATCGACCAGGACCAAACTTCCCCCGAATATTTAACCCAATGCTCGACTTACCTGCCCCCCCGCGACACTTCTACATATTAGCCGCAAGTCCCGGCTCACACAGGTCGGGGGCGTCGCAGCGGATCGGTGCGTGTCGCCTCAATCCGACCGTACCGCAGGGAAAGACCACCCCCTTCTTACCCGCGATCCAGCGCTCTCGTTGGCTGCCGTAGACACTGCGGAACTCACGCTCCCGCACAATTGCCGCGCGCAAAACCTCCGGATCCTTCGAGGCAAAACGCGGGCTGATACCACCTCGCGACTCCCGGGTGCGGGGCCGGCTCTTTGGGCTCGTCGCCAGCACTCGCTTAACGCCCACAAGCCGTCTTTTCTGACGACGGCGCTCTTCAGCCAGCTCATCCTCAGCGTCTTTAAGCAGCTTCTCGAAGTACGCGATGACCTCCTCAAGCGGCTTGTCCTCATAGCCCGGCGGAGGCTGCGGGGTGAACTCGATGAATTCGGGTAGGCGGTCGCTAAAAAAGGTATCCGGACGCGGCACCAGGATGGTCTGTCCCCAGTCACGCGGCAAGATCTTAAAGCCGGGCCACTCCTCGGCGCGCCCCACAAGCCCCGCCAGCACGGGATTGAGCCACACGTAGAGAAGTTTGCGCTCTTCGGCATCTCGGTCGAGCAGGACTGTGTCGCCGTACTGGCTCCCCTCCCAGAAGTGGTCCTTTCGTCCCAGATCCTGATTACGTGCCCGAGCGATGCAGCTCATCGCGTCGCGCATAAAGTCACTTCGGCGCCCCTTCTTATCGGTGACGATCAGGTGCAGATGGTTGGACATCACCATCGCCGCGTGCATCTCAATGCCGTTACTCCCGGCGTCGCGTGCGAAGCGATACGCCACAATGGCGTTGATGCGCTTATCGGGACGCATAAAGAAATATCGATCGTAGCAACGCCGCGTAAGCATAACGACCTGATCTGCGATCTGACGCCGAGGACGAGTCATGAGAGGCTCCAGGAGAGAGTGTAGACGTCTACCTGGTGATGTTATCGAGCGCCGACGAGAGGTTTTGCGTGCCGCAGCTAAAATCGATCGCGCGAATGCAGAAGATCCGGGTCGTTCTGGGATGACACAAATCGAGGATGGACCGCTTCATTACTTGTGTTTGTGCGTCTCTTGGTCACATGTGCGTCTCGCGGTCACATGTGCGTCTCGGTCACATGTGCGTCCGGTCGCTTGTACGTCCCGATCACGTTTGCGTCTGATGCGTCTCTGTGTTTGTGCGTCTCTCGGTTGTTTGTGCGGTTGTTTGTGCGTCTCTCGGTCGCAAGTGCGGTCGCGCATGTGCGGTCGTACGTTTCTCGATCACATGTGCGTCTCATGGTGTCTCACGATCGCATGTGCGTCTCAGCCGCATACGTCTCTTGTATGTCTCTCAGTCATCGATGGTTCCTCGCGCGTCTCTCGGACAGATTTCGAGCCACACGGCACACCGCAACGACGACCCCGACCTGCGCACTCCTACCCCATCAATACGCCCTCGGCCGCATAATCACTGCACTTCGCGTGTCTCTCGGACTGGTTTCGCGGTTTCGCGAGCGCTCGTACAGATTTCGCCCTCGGCCGCATAGTCACTGCACTTCGCGTGTCTCTCGGACTGGTTTCGTCCCTGGTTTCGTCCCTGGACTGGTTTCGTCCCTTCGCGCGTCTCCCGGACGAAATTTCGCCCGGTTTCGCGAGCGCTCGTACAGATTTCGCCCTCGGCCGCATAGTCACTGCACTTCGCGCGTCTCTCGGACAGATTTCGCACAGCGAGAATCATGAGCGACCGGCCGTCGCCGCCTTTTCCTGATGGCGAGAAGCGTATGTACCGCCGACGCCAGCGTCATCGCCCTGAATCTTTCGTAAACGCCCACACGAACCTCCCCACCCCCGCAAACCCCGGCGCCTCACAACCACCCAACCCCTTAACCACCTCACCACACGCTTACCCCCCACCTCCCAAAATCCCCCGACTAACCACACCACCCCTCCACCTGCATCGCCACCCACTCCGGATCATCGAGCGGCAACTCATGGCCGGCGGTTGGATGCACGTGCAGCGGCGCGCGCAGATGGCGCGCCAGCTGCCAGGCACAGCGCGGGTCAACCATCGCGTCCCCCCCGGCGCCCAGCACCAGTGCCGGCACTCGGAGCTCGCCGGGAGCTTTAAACGCAGCTGCGGCCAGGAGCTGTTTGAGGGCGTTGCGACGGCGAATCGGCGCATCCTCGGCGAAGCTGGCGGCCTGCCGGGCCACGATCTCGCGATCTTCGATCAGCGCCGAGGTGAAGCCGAGAATGCGGCGCTCCCGCTCCACCGGGTCCGGATCAACCATCGCGCGCACCATATCGGGTAGAATGCGGGCATTGAGACGCTGCAGCGGTCCGTTGAGGTTGCCGGCGCTGGAGTTGATGATGACCAGGCGAGCAAAATCGTCGGGATGAAGCTCCCCCCACTTCATGGTGACCATGCCGCCCAGCGAGACACCCAGCAGGCCCCAGCCACCCGGATGCTCCTCGCGCAGGGGCATCAGGCGCCGGCGCAGGTCGCCGACGATGCCCGCCACCGTCGTCGGGCTCTCGCGCTGACATTCGGTGCCCACCCCGGGCAGATCGAGCGTGTGCACGCGAGCACCGGGCACTTTTGCCTCAAAAATATCGACAAAAGGTCCCCAGTGGCGCTGCTCGCGGGCCAGCCCGCGCAGAATCAGCCAGTTCGTCGGACGTTCGCCTTCCTTACGCATCGCTCTTTTCCTCACTCTTCTTCGTGCGCTTTGCGCGTTTCGTCGTACCGCCCTTCGCCTTACTCGCCGCTCCCGATGCAGCCGTCTTCGATGACTTCGATGACTTCGATGACTTCGATGACTTCGATGACTTCGATGACTTCGATGACTTCGACGCGGCCGCCGCCTTCTGGCTGCTGGCCGCCTTGACCACCGGCCCGACGCCGGCCGCAGCCGGAAGATGCGTCAGCGTAAAGTCGTAGGCGTTCTTCCAGGCAAACTTCTCAAGAATCGTCTCCACCCCGATCTCGGCGATTCCGCGGGTATGCTTATGGGCCTCCAGCAGCCCCCGCAAAGCCTCGCCAAGCTGCGGCAGGTCCGCCGCGGTGGGACAGCTCTCAATGGGGTGAATAAACCCGTCAAAATCCGTTCCCAGACAGATCCGATCCCAGACCTTGAGCTTCTCCTTCTCGCTGTAACGATCGTCGAGCAGGATCACGTCGACCAGCGCAAACATCTGGCGCAGCACCACCTCCGGAACCACCTCGGCATCGAGCTTATCGCCGGGCTTCATGCCCAGAATACGACGGTCCATATTGATGCCGGCCAGCCCCTCGCTCTCAAAGATCGCACGCATATCTTCGTCGCTCAGGTTGATGCTCCAGGCATAGAAAGGCCCGCGGTGCCAGCGATCGTGCTCGCGCTCCTCCTCGGCGATCATCTGCGCCAGGGTGGGCACCCCGGCATAGCCCGAGTGGCTCATCACCACCGGAATCTTCGGGTAGCGCGCCCGGTAGGCCGCCGGCTGCGCATCGCGCCAGGCGTTATAGGGCTCGACCACCTGCGCATAATACGCCTTACGACTGCGCGCGCTCATATGCCGCACATCCAGGTGAATGCGTTTTCCGCCCCGATCGTTGAGCTCCTCATCCAGATCCAGCAGCGCCCGCACCACCGGCATCCCCCGCTCCGGGTCAAAACCCTGATTGAGCCGAAACTCCTGATCCATGATCCAGTCGGCGGCATCGACCAGGCTGTGGGCGTGGCCGCAGATCCCGTTGTCAAAGTGGTGTGCCAGCGTCAAAAAGAGCACCGGATGCTCCCAGTTTTTGAGCGCCTCAATACGCTCGAGCATCACGCTCAACTCCACCGGCTTCAGATCCCTTCCCACCGAAAAGACGTGCCCACCCTCAATGGTGAGCACCACCGCCAGATCATCCTCCCGGCGCTCCATCACCGCCTGCACATCCTCCACGCCGGCAACCACCCGATACGAGCCCTCCACGACCCGCGGCCCCTCACCGGTGGCAAACTCCGAGATATGACGCTCGCGATCGCCGCGTTTTAAAAAGTCGTACTCGAGCAGAAGCTCCTCCCAGTAATCGTAGGTGGAGCTGGAGAGGTGGGCGACGCGATCGGCGCCGTAGCCCATCACCGCCCGCTGCACGAGCTGGCGCAGCGGACCGCTGTTGCGCAAGAGTCCCAGCGCTTTCTGCGCCGCTCCGGAGACGTCACCCCGGGCCAGCTTCGAGAGCACCTGAGCAGGTCGCTCAAGGCGCAACCACGCGGCGACCTCATCCTTAAAGGGGCGCTCATCCCCGGAGCCGCTGCCGATGAAAAAGCCGCGCTCAATCGGCGTAAAGCTCGCAAAGATCAGGCGCACATCGCCGGCAATCATCCGCGAGAAGTTCGTCTGCACATAATCCGAGGCCCGCGCCCCGGCCAACTGGTGCTCCAGATGACTCTCAAGCTCCATCCAGGGATGAAACACCGAGGGGTCCTGCTCCTCAGGGGTGTTGCGCAGCCGATTAAAGGCGTAGAAGGTTGGGTGACAATGGATATCGGCAAATGCTAACGGTTTCATCGTGTCCTCAGAGCTCCCCAGATCAGCGTCCAGCGCGGCAGATAACGCCGGCGACGCTACACCAGCGCCCACGACGTTGACAACGGCCCCCCCTGCCAGAGCCGGTGCGGTGTCGCATACCGGCGCCGAAGCCCCGGCTCAGCCGCCCTCCGGCGAGGAGCTCCGGGCCAGCGCGCCCCAGCCTCACAGCCCCGATGAAAGCCAGGCCCTGGCGCTGCCTCCCCCCGGGGTGCATCGCCAGGTGGTGCGACATGGCGAGCGCCGCTTTGTGATCCTCGATCTTCCCCGGGTCGATGACGCCTCGCTTCACGCGCTGCGCGCTACCCTCCAGGATCTTCGCCCGCAGGCGCTGGCGGTGGAGCTCGACACCCAGCGCCTGGAGTGGATCGGCAACCAGGAGAGCTGGCAGGCCCTCAACCTCATCGACGTCCTCAAAGCCAGAAAAGGCACGCTGCTCAACGCGTACCTCGCGCTGCGCATCTTCCAGAAACGTTTTGGCTCTTTCGATGGCACCGAGCCCGGCGATGAGTTCCGCGTAGCCATGGAAGAGGCCGAGCGCAGCGAGGCACCGCTGCACCTGGTCGACCGCGATATGACCATCACCGGGCTGCGCGCCTGGCGGCGCTCACCGGTGTGGATGCGCCTGCTGCTCATCCTCACCATGACCTTCGGATCCTTCCGTCGCACCAAGGCTCGGCCCGCCTCCGAGCACCGCGACCGCGTCCAGCGCCGTTTAAAACGCCTGGAGCGCTCTCTGCCCGCAGCCAAAGCCGCCTTTGTCGACGAGCGCGACGCCCACCTGGCGTGCAGCATCGAGGCCATCGACGCCCCGGAGGTCGTCGCGGTGCTCAGCACCGTGCACGCCGACCGCGTCGCCACTCTGCTTCAAGCGGGCCCGCGCCCCGAGGCCTGCTCGGACGCCGTGCCTCCCAAAAGCCTCTTCTCCCGCATCTTCCCCTGGGTGATCAGCGCGGCGATCATCGCCACCTTCACTCTGGGCTTTGCCCTGGGCGACCCCTCCACGATACGCCAGGCCCTCTTGACCTGGTTTCTCGTCAACGGCGTCTGCACCGCCATCGCCACCAGCGCAGCGCTGGCTCACCCCTTGACGATCCTGGCCAGCTCGCTGAGCGCCCCCATCGTCTCGCTTAACCCGGCCGTCGGCGCCGGCATGGTCGGTGGCCTCGTGCAACTTCTCATCGCCCCCCCCAGCATCAAAGAGCTTGAGCAGGTCGGCGACGACATCGCGCGCCTCAAAGGGTGGTGGCAAAACCGCCTGGCCAAAATCGCCCTGGTCTTCATCCTGGCCAACCTCGGCAGCACCATCGGCACGGTGGTGGCTCTCCTGATGTTCCCCGACCTTTTCGGAAGTTGACCCCCCAGGTTCATCTTCACCCCGCATCCCCCCCTGCCGCACCTTTCTATGGCGCACTGCGTCAACAGATGTTGTGTCGCGCCCCTTGCGATGCAGCCTTTCCAACGAGTACGCTCGGCGCATCTGTATGAAGTGAAAACATTTTCGCTGGAGTTTTCTGTGTCCTCTCCCTCCCGCCGCTCCCTTCTCCCCGCGCTGATCATCGCCGCGCTCCTGGCCAGCACCCCGGCCTTCGCCCAGGACGCCCCCGCTTCACCCTCCGCCGACGCGCCGGCCTCCGACTCGCCGGCCTCCGACGCGCCGGCCTCCGACGTTCCGGCAGCCGACGTTCCGGCAGCCGACGACCTGGACGATGACGCGGCCCCCGACTCGACCGACTCCGCCGGGGAAGTCCCGGCCGAAGAACGCAGCGCCCCGGCTGAAGCCGAGGCCGAGCCCGACGACGCCCCCGAGCGCGATGACGTTCAGGGCAGCGAAGAGCCCGAGCAGCTCGCCGGCATCATCCCCGAGCCCGCCACGCTGCCTCCCGATGGCATCGACGCCCCCGGGATCATCGACGCCGAAGAAGACGCCGAAAAGAGCCGCGTTACCTACCAGGCCAACAGCGAGTACCGCGTGCGCTCGCTGCAAATCACCCCGATTGAGCTCAACGGTACCGCGGTGCGCGACATCGGCTGGACCGAGCAGCGCTTTCGCCTCGATGCCTCCACCGGCCTCCAGGGTGTGGGCTCGATCACCGTGCAGCTCGACGCCCTCGACGGTGTGCTCTTCGGCGACAACGGTCGCTTCCTGGGCAACCCCTCATCCAACTCCGGGGTCTCCCTGGCCACCAAACGCCCCAACCTCACCCGCTGGCAGATCGGCCTTCTGCCCGGCGGCGATCCCTTCGATCGCGAGAGCTACGGCCCGGTCCTCACAAGCGCCCCGCTCCTTGAGGTCAACTACCTCTACGCCGACGCCATGCTGCCCATCGGGCTTCTGCGCGTGGGCCGCCAGCCGCTGAACTACGGCGCCACGGTCAACGCCCACGACGGCGGCCGCCACAACCGCTGGGGGGTCAGCCAGTACTCCGACGGCGTCGACCGCATCCTTTTTGGCACCAAGCTCAACGAGATCGTCAACACGCTGCGCCACGGCGCCGATCACACCCCCGATACCTCACTGGATCGCGGCGTGATCCTGGGCATGTTTTACGACTTCATGAAGCACGACAACATCGCCCGCACCGACGACGATCTTCGTCAGATGGGCATCAACCTGCAGTGGCTCGTCGATGAGGCCGACTGGCTCGGGCTGGACTGGCAGGGCTTCCAGGCCTCGGCGACCTTTGTGCACCTGCGCAACGACCGCTTCAACAGCCGCATCTACGGCTTCCCCCTGGCCTTCCAGACCGGCGTGAACAACGTCGATCTTCGCCTGCAGTTCTCGCATCTTCGCGGCGAAACCACCGAGATCAGCGAAGGCTTCGCCGCCCTGACCAACGCCCGGGTGCAGACCCAGCAGATGCGTGGCTACGGCGGCCAGGGCGTCATCGACGTGCACCTCGGCCCGGTCACTCTGAGCCTGGAAGGCAATTACGCCAGCGGCGACGCCAACCCCCGCGCCGGCGACCCGATCACCTCCTTTAGCTTCGCGCGCGACCTCAACGTCGGCCTGCTCCTCTTCGAACACGTCCTGGCCTTCGAGTCCGCCCGCTCCGTCGGCGTCGGTCTCGAAAACCTCGCGGACGCCGACGTCGACAGCTTCCCGCTGACCGAGATCCAGAGCGATGGCCGCTTCTCCAACGCGATTGCGATCTTCCCGCAGATCTACGTCGATATGCTCAAGACCGCCGAGCATAACCTCTTTGCCCGCGCCGGCGTGCTGGCCGCCTGGTCGGCCACCCCCGAAGGCGCCGTCGACGCGGTGCAGACCGCCCTCAACGACGTCGGCGGTCCCATCGAAAACAGCGCCCTGAACTTCCACGGCGGCACCCCGGGGCGCTTTTATGGAACCGAAGTCGACCTTCAATTAGGCTATCGTCTGCGCGACAACTTCTTCTGGACCGTCGAAGGCGCCGTGCTCTTCCCCGGCGAGGCGCTGCATGATGAAAATGGCGACGCCGTCCGATCTTTTCTCGTGGAGAACCGTTTTGAGCTTCTTTTCTAAAAAAACCTCGTTCTTCGCTGGCGCTGCCATCGCGCTTACGTCGCTTTTGGGCGCCGGCTGCCAGGAGTACATCGCCCCGCCCGAGGCGCAGCTCAACCTGGGTGACAGCCGCGTGGCCGTGGCCGATGAGCCCCTGGTCTTCGAGTTCACCAAAGCCGTCGATCCGGAGACCGTCGGCGTGCGCCTGTGGCCGCGCGACCGCGGCCTGCGCCGGGTGCCCGCCTCCCCCGACGTCGAGCCCCTGGCCCCAACCTGCATGGCCTCCGAGGGCGAATGCGAGGCGCTGAGCATCGCCTTCAACGACGACGCCACCGCCGCGCTCATCACCATCGCGCCTGAGTTCGCCCGCCCCGGCTCCTCGCTCATCCTGGAGATCGTCGAGGGCTTGAGCGACCCCGACGGCTTTGATACCGGCGCGGGTTATCTCTACAACATCCAGTTCGGCGTCTCCGGCGGCGATCCCAACGCCAACATCGAGTTTCAGGACGGCATCTACATCCTCGGCGGCAGCCTCAGCGTCAGCGGGCTCAACGCCGTACTCACGCTCGTGAGTGACCTGCGCGTTCAGTCCGACGGCCGCTTCGCCCTGGCCGGTGCCAAAGGCGTCGTCGATGAGAGTCGCGCCGAAAAGACAAGCCTCGACCCCGAGGTCATCACCATCGCCGACGACGAGGAGAGCTGGGCCCTCTTTGCCCGCGGTCAGATCGTCGAGACGGACGGCACCCGCTTTCTGACCACCGAGAGCTTTGACGTCTCGGTGCCTGTGCTCGGCGTTGCCACTGTCGAGCTTAAAGACGTCGTGCTCTACGCCGACATCGTTAAAGATGAAAACGGCAACGACTTCTTCGACGGCACACTCACCTTCGGCGACTCCCAGGTGGTCTTCCCCAGCGCCAACGTCGACATTCCCGCCGGCCAGGCCGCCCTGGCCGGCGGCCTGGTCCCCGAAGAGCTCGTTCCCGAGGGCACCCCCGATATGTGCAACAACATCTGCGGCGCGGTCACCGCCGTCTGCGAACCCCCGGGCGGCTTCCCCGACCTCGACTTCTGCGAAGAAGTTCCGGCCGAAGACTAAATCCCCCGGCCTCCGAGCACCAAAAAAGGGACGCGCGATGCGCGTCCCTTTTTTCTTTTCATTTCAACACCTTAAATCACGACGGAGGTGATTAAAAAAACCTCATTTCTTCCACGACAACGCATCTTTGATCACCTCTCTGGAGCTCTCCAACTTCTCCAGAATCCCCATCGCCTTATCGCCGTACTTATCCATCAGCTGCATGATCAGATCATCATCTTCGGTGGCCTCGCCGCCCAGATCGGGCACCTTGCCATCGGGGCCGTACATGCCCTCCATGATCTTCTGCACGCTGAATTTGACCGCGCCCCGGAAGGGAATCTTGGCGATCATGCCGTACATCGCCGCCTGTCCCTCGCTCTTCAGCTCCGGGTGCGCGCGCACATGTTCCACCGCCTGCTGCAGGTCTTCCAGAAACGCCGGCACCGCCTGCAGATGGTTCGCCGTGACCGAGAGGTGAAAGCTGTTGGGGTTTTGCTGCCGATCGAGGTTCCAGCCCTTTGCGTTGAGCTGATCGACGACCGCGTAGATATCAACCTCCGGCCCATCGGCCGCCACACACACCATCGGCCCATCGGTGCTGCCGAGCACCTTGAGCCCCTCGATGCGCCGCACACCCGACTGCAGAGCCTCAACCGCCTCCATCGTCGTGCGCGTCAGCTTCAGATAACCATCCTCGCCCATCGCCTTCATCGCCGCCCAGGCTGCGGCGATCGGCCCGCCGGGGCGCGTCCCCGCCGCCGAAGGGGAGGGGTAGATGCCGCCGGGCCAGTCGGTGGAGATGTAGAACTGATGCTTCAGGTAGCTCATGTTGCGATAGAGCACCACCGAAGCCCCCTTCGCCGCGTACCCGTACTTATGCACGTCGGCCGAGATCGAGGTCACCCCGGGCACCCGGAAATCAAAGGGAGGCAGGTCGTAGCCGAGCTTCTCCATCCAGGGCAGAAAAAAGCCGCCAAAACAGGCATCGACATGAAAGGGAATGTCTTCCCGTTGCGCAAACGCCCCGATCTCCTCAATCGGATCGATCACCCCGTGGGCGTACTGCGGCGCCGACGCCGCAATCAGCGCCGTATTGCGATTGACCGCCCGCTTGAGCGCGTCGACGTCCACCCGAAAATCATCGCGCAGGGGCACATAGCGCACCTTGAGCCCGAAGTAGTGCGCCGCCTTCCCAAACGCCACATGGATCGACTCCGGCACCACAAGCTCGGGCTGCCCGTTAAAAATGAAGCGCTTTTTGCGAAAACGCTCGCGCGCCGCCTTCACCGCCATCAGGATCGACTCGGTACCTCCCGAGGTCATCGTGCCCACGACATCCCCATCACCATGAAGCATCTCGGCCGACATGCGCACGACCTCCGACTCCATGCGCCGCAGGCTCTTAAACACCATCGGGTTGAGCCCGTTCTCGCTAAAGAAGGTGTTATGCGCCTCTTTGAGAAAGTCGTAATGCTCCTCATCGGCGTAATACACCAGGCTCCAGGTGCGCCCCTCGCGCCAGTTTCCATCGGCGTCGCGAAGCTCGCGCATCTGCTCAAGCAGCATGTTCTTATCGAGTCCCTTCTCGGGGATGGTCAGGCTCTCACTCACGTCCGAACTCCGGGTCATAGCTCATCTAACTTTGAATGATAGGGCACCGGCCTCGTCTCGATAGGACGCGGTTTTCTGACCGATGCTTTTCTCGCGCGCTGGCAGGCCCTATACTCTGGGGGCTTTCACACGCTTAGGCAAGCGCGTCCTGCCTCCCGCTGCGGGGCCGGCGGGTTCCAACATGCCTCTTCACTTTTAAGGATCTTCGACGATGCGACACGCTCTCGGCACTGCTCTCCTTCTCACCTTGACCCTGGCAGCCTCCCTGGCCTCTGCCAACGACGAGAGGCTGGCCGCCGGCGAGATCCTGGTGGAAGCGCAGAACGTCAGCGGCAGCGATATCCCGCGGATGATCGTAACCGGCGTGATCGAGGCCTCGCCGGCCGAGGTCTGGAAGATCGTCAGCGACTGTGGCAGCTACAGCCGCACCATGCCGCGGATCAAAGAATCTCGGCAGATCTCACGCAATGGCGACACCGTGGTCTGCGAGACGGTCGTGGGGCTGCCCTTCCCGCTGAGCGATCTTCGCTCCACCACCACCGCTACCCACACCGTCGGTCCGGTGGAGTGGCGCCGTCAGTGGACGATGATCGAGGGCAACTACCGCTTCAACGAGGGCTACTGGAGCCTGAAGTCCTTTAACGGTCACGACAACCGCACCCTGGCGGTCTATTCGGTCTACGCCGCACCGGAGGGCTCGGTGCCCGACTGGATGCGCCGCCGCGCCCAGGAATCCTCCATGCCCGGTGTGATCGAGGCGGTGCGCGAAGCCGTCGCGAAATGATCGTTCTTTCGTAACGCTCAGGAGCTCTCACGCGCGTGGCGCAGGCGCTGGCGAAAACGCCATGTGTCGAGCCACTCGTCCAGACTCATCGGCCAGGGCTCGCGCAGCGCCAAAAAGATCAGCGCCGAGCCTATCAGGCCCCCGTTTTTCAGAAACGAGGTCAGCTCTACCTGCCGAGCCGTCGCGTCATCGATCGCCCAGAAGTTATGCATCACCAGCGTGATCGGCAGGAGCGCCATCACAATGCAGAGCACTCCGAGGAGCGGACGCAACCCCAGCGCCAGGCTCACCCCACCCATCACCAGAAGCGCACCGCTCAGCCCCACCGCCAGCGAGGGAAAAGGCACACCCTTGTCGGCCGCATAGCCACTCAACGCCTCCCAGGCTCCGAAGTGGTTGAGGCCCATGATCAGATAGAAAAACCCGGCGATCACCCGGCCCATCAAGAAGCTTCCTTTGCGCAGATCGCTCATGCAGCCTCCGATCTCTGGTGCAGCCTGGCGTCAAATCCTCCCCCCAAAGCTAAGCACCGCTCCGAGCGCCGGCGTTGGCGACCTCAGCTGCTCGGGCTCAACACTGGCGGTGCGTCCTGGTGCCACCACGCCACGTCCAGCGCGCCAAAGATCGGATAGCGCTCCTCCAACTCCACCAGAAGATCGAGATCGATGGCCCTGGAGGCGATCATCTCGCCAAGACGTTCGACATACGCCAGATGGCCGGCCTGCCGCTCCCGGGCGTAGGCGACGGTGGTGCCCGTCTTCATGATAAACGCCCAGTCGCTGGCCTGAGCTAAGAGCAGCTGCTGCCCCATCAAGCGCAGCGCGCGTCCCAGTTCAGGGTCGCCATCGAAGACGCCCTGCGCGGCATCGTTCACAAAGCCTATGACGCTGGCCTCCGCGTTGCGCAGGTGCCGATAGATCCAGGCATTCGAAGGGTCGAGCCAGACGCCAAAGTAAGACTCCTCACCCCAGGTAGAGATCCCGGGTGTGGCCTGCTGCTGCACCGGTTCTTCGGCCAGATAGTCCAGCGGGGAGACCAGCTGGAGTTCCGGATGGTGCGCAGCCTCGCGAAGTACCGCCTCCAGAAAGAGCGGCCCCTCAAACCACCAGTGCCCGAAGAGCTCCGCGTCATAGGAACAGGTCAAATGGGCGGGGCGCCTTCCCAACCTCTCAAAGAGCTCGCGCCCCTGCCCCTGGCGAGCATGCACGAAATGCGTCGCATGCTCCCGTGCGCGTTGTGCGGCAACGTCCGGCCGATAGAAGTCCTTATCGCCCAGGTCTACATCCCCCGTAATACGATGGTATTTCAGTCCGGTATGATGCCGGATGCCATCGGGATGAATGTACGGAGCGACCACCTCCATGGGCAGGTCGTAGCCCAGATCCCGATAAAACTCCCGATAGTCGTAATCTCCTGGATACCCCTCGCTTGCACTCCAGACCTGCGCGCTCGCCAGCTGATCTCGCCCGAAGAACGCGACCCCCGCCGGTGAGACCAGTGGCGCGTAGGTGCCGTAGACCGGAGGCGCATCGGCGGTGAGGATGCCCACATCTTCCAGGCACGCAAAGGCGATGCCTTCCTCGGCCAGCAGCCGATCGATACCCGGCGCGAAGGCGCACTCCGCGACCCAGATGCCGCGCGGCCGACATCCAAGATGCTGCTCAAACTCGGCGATACCCGCGCGAATCTGCGCGCGGCGACCGGCATCACTCTCCAGAAAAGGCAGAATCGGGTGGGTGCCCACACACGTCATCAACTCCAGGCGATGGCCCTGCGCGTGATGCTTAAACCTCGCAAGCACATCGCCACCGAGCTCATCGAGGTAATAAGCGCGCAGCTCGTCAAAGCGCGACTCATAGTAATCCGCCAGCTGGCGCGCATCAGGCGGCCTCTCGCTCTGCGCCCGATCGGCACGCGCCAGATCTCGCATCCGCTCAAGCTGCGCCACAAAGCGCTCGCGCAAAAGCCCGTCGGCCATCATCGCGATCAGCGGCGCGCTTAAACTCAGGGTCAGCTTTCCCCTAATCCCGTCGGCCTCCAGCCTGTCGAGGGCCTGCAAGAGGGGAAGATAGGTCTCGTGCATCGCCTCGTAGAACCACATCTCTTCGAGGTGGTAGGCGTGCTCTGGATGGCGAATAAAGGGCAGATGGGCGTGAAGCACCACGCTTAAGTAGGTCTTCATGCGTTCCCCCTGTGGAGCTCATCCCCTCGTTTCGTTTGCTCACTTCCATGGGTCGTCGAGCCCGGGCGCTCTCCGACTCCCGGAAGAAAACGCCCCAGCGTCGGGTGAGCATGTTCGGTGGGCTCCCAGCCCAGACCACGCTCGCTCAAACGCACCCGCACAAAACGCGGGGCGCCCTGGCCGGGCCCGCGCCCCGGAGCTTCGCTCACCTCCGAGCTTATATGAATATCGAAGCTGCCGTCCGGCCCCACCACACCGAGCTCGGCGCGGTAGCGCTCCCTCCCCTGGTCCACCCGCACAAATCGCCCTGAGAGCGCCTCCTCGATCCGCCAGCGCTCAAGCTCCTCATAGCGCTCGTCGGCATGGATACGCACCAGGCGCGCCCACGCTTCGCGCGGACGCACCTCCCCGACGAGCTCCCAGTACACATAGCCCACCTCCGGATCGCGCCACAGCAGCACCAGCTGTGTCTCTCCCCGTTGAGACATCCCATACCCTTCGTACGGCTGCTGCTCGCTTCCCATCGCGCTCCCGATGCCGGTGTCGCCCGCGTTCTAGGGCTCTTCGTCGTCGCCCTGCTCCTCCTGAATCGCCTCGTAGACCTCTTCGCGATAAATCGGAACGTCGCGCGGCGCGACGATGCCAATGCGAACCTGATTGCGGCGAATCTCTTTGACGACGATCTCGATCTCTTCCCCGATTCGAATCGACTCCCCGACCTTCCTGGTTAGGGTCAACATGGGCCCACTCCTTTCCATGAGTGATGATTGGGTGATCTCCGACGCACTATGCGCCCACTCCTCGATCGACGTTCCCTTCACCCGAGCCGGCCCTGACAAGACGTTTAGTCTGCGCACCATGATGGCCTTCGGCCAGCAAAAGATCGCAAAACCTGCCAGAGGGCTCTCAGAGCATAACGTTTACAGGCACTTCCAACATGCCCCGCTTGCTCCGGAGGGGAACCTCCCGATGCCGGTGTCGATCGCTTCCTTGCATGACTACCTGCACCTACATCGTGAACTCATAAGACAACAGGTTGGGGGACGGGTCAAAAAACTTAAAGATAAACTTTAAGAAAACATCTTTGAACCGCCTGTCGGCAGGACCATTCGCCCCTACCTCGCCCGTTGACGATGCCGAGTGTGCCTATCGTCACTCGGTTTCGGGTCAGGGGGAAGTTTTTCCCGAATCGGGTGGGCGATCTCAGCGTTCGTCGCTCAGATCCAGCCCCAGCGCCCGGGCCACCCGCCAGGCGTCGCGGGGCACGTCGGTGGCGAGGCTGGGCTCGGGCCGATAATCCATCAGCGCACGAAGCGCGGAGGTCAGCCTCTCAACATCGCGCTCCTGCGGCGCATCCTCCGCGGCGAGTGCCAGACGCAGCGCCTCATCGCTGACCTGCAGGCCACGAATACGCAGACGAGCGACATGATCGGCGGCAGCAATCTCGGGGAAATGCGTCGCGGCGACCACCCGATCGCCGGCGCGCTCCCGGGCCTCGATCACCGCCCGGGCAAAGCGCGCGCCTTCGGCCGGATGGGTGCCACGGCCCGGCTCATCAAGCAGCCAGAGCCGAGGCCCGGCCCCCTCCCAATGCGCCACGAGTCGTCGCACCTCTCGCCCAAAGGAGGACAACCCCTCCTCCTCAGCCGCACCTCCCTCCTCGCTGCCCACATAGATCAGCGCCTCCATCATCCCGAAGGTGCAACGCTCGGCGGGCACCGGCAACGCCGCCTGCGCGCAGAACTGAGAGAGTCCCACTAGCTTTAAGAGCGCAGACTTCCCCCCCATATTCGGACCGAGTACCACCGTCACCACGGCATCCAGCGACACATCGATGGGTTGAACCTCATCGCCGATCCGCTCGACCTGGCGAGGATCTCGCCCCTGCACCAGGTGCAGTGCCGTCCTCTCCGCACGCTCAGGCCAGCAGCCCCCGATCGCCTCGCGCAAACGCACCCGTGCCAACCCCTCATCAAAACGCGCCAGGGCATCGAGCGTTCCTTCAAGCAACGGGAGCACGTGCCGCAAAAGATCGCTCAGGCGAATTCGCAGCCGCTGCTCACAGACATCGACCGCCTCGCCAGCGCGGACCAGATCCGCCTCGGCCTCCACCACCGCCTCATCGACCAACTGCCAGGCCCCTCCCTGGTAGGCCAGGCGCTGATCGTCGAGGTTCACACCGGCCTCGGGTCGGTAGCGACCCCGCACATCAAAACGTCCGCCCCACCGCTCACAGATCTGAGCCTCGGCCACGTCTCGAACCTTACGAAGTTCACGCCCCGCGCGGCGATGCGCCTTTCGCGCACCGGCAAGCTCCCCGTCAAGCTGATCGCTCAAATGAAAACGCGCGCTGGGTTGGCTCTCAGGATGCATCGCCCCCATCGTCTCGCGCAGCACCTCACACCCCGGCTCACCGGTAGCAGGAAGACCATCGGCGCCTGCGGCAGCCTCCAGGATCGCCAGCGCGTGGTACAGGAAGCGTTTCACCTCAAAGAGCTCCGCATCACGCAGCGCCTCGCCAAGGTGCAGCCGACGAAGCGGCCGCTCCAGCGCCGGAAGCTCACGGAGCGCATCGTCGATCGGGCGTTGAACCTCGGGATGATCCTGATGCCAGAGGTCGAGCGTGCGCAGGCGCGCGACCTCCGCGTCCCAGAGCGCGGCCTCATCGCCGCGATAGATGTGCACCCGCACAGCACGCGCACGCCCCGCTTCACTTAAGGGACGCAATCTCCCGAGCATGTCGCGCGCGCCCACCACCTCCAGCGTCGTCGCGTCTCCAAAACGCCCCGTCACGCCGGGCTCCCCCTCCACCTTATATCGATCCTTCCACTCGCTCATCGGCCGGCCTCTTCTCGAAGACGGCTGCGACTATGCGCGAGCGCCCCGCATTTGGCAAAGCCGACGACCTCCCCCCCTTCTCCACAATGCTGCTCTCAGTCGGTGGTCGCCCCGCCCGGAAACACGATCGTGGAGTACGTCTCGTAGAAGCGGCGCTCAATCTCGGTGCGCGCCTCATAGAGCTCGGCCAACTCATCAAAGAGCAACGAGAGATACGCAAGGCGCACCGGGTGGTAGCGCTCTCGCGTGGCCGCCGGGAGCTCGTCCATAAAGTGGTCGAGCTGGTCGAGTACCTGCTCGGCGTAGCGCTTTAGCCCCTCGATTTCCTCGACCTCCGAGCCGAAAATACGCCGCACTCTCGGGTAAAGGTGCTCGCGCTCCCGATCGAAGGTCGCCTGCAATCGCTGGCGCAGCAGCAGCGCCCGCGGCACGATCTCGCGCAAGAGCGCGTGGACCTCACCCTCATCCTCTCGGGCGCGCTGCGCCTGCGCGATCGAGCCTCCGATCGCCTCCATCGCCGAGAAGACCTCCATATGGGTGTACGTAAGCTCCGAGAGCAGCCCCATTGCATACCTCCATGCGCGTCGCCGTTGACCGTCGTAACATGTTGAAAAACAACAACTTACTGACAACCATTCCTTGCACAGCCTGCCAAATATCAGCGCCCGGCGATCAAAAAAAAGCGGCACCCCTTCTCAGGGGTGCCGCTCAAGCGAATCGTCACACGACTCGTCTTATTTGGTCTTCTTCAGCTCGACCAGGATCTGCTTGACCACCGCTTTGAGCGTCTCGAAGACACCGGGTCCGTTGGGCGCAATCGCGCTGGCCTCAAAGTCGGGGTACTTGCCTTCAGGGTTCAGGTCAGCCCGCAGCTCTTCGAGCGGCATCGCCGTGGGCAGGTCGCGCTTGTTGTACTGGATCACAAAGGGGATCTTGTCGATGTCGTAGCCGTAGGCCACCAGGTTCTCTTTGAGATCCTCCATCGAGATGATGTTGGCCTCTTTACGAGCACGCTGGCTGTCAGCGACGAAGACCACACCGTCGGCGCCTTTCATAATCAGCTTACGGCTGGCGCTGTAGAAGAGCTGACCGGGCACCGAGTAGAGGTGCAGACGCGTTTTGAAGCCGCGAATCGCCGGCAGGCTCAGGGGCAGGAAGTCGAAGAAGAGCGTGCGTTCTTGCTTGGTCTCCAGACTTACCAGCTTTCCGCGCGCGTCCGGGTTGGTCCCCGAGTAGATGAACTTAATGTTCGTCGTCTTACCACAGAGCCCCGGCCCGTAGTAAACGATCTTGAGGATGATTTCCCGCTGGGCGTAATTGATGAACGACATAGGGACCTTCTCGTCACCGCGCGTGGCCAAGGCGTACGTACCCTGGGGCCGGGGCACGTTGCGTTAGCTGGTTCGAAGTCTCGAAATCGACATCGTCGAATAAACTCGCTGGAATGCCGCGATGAGTTATACCACGAGGCGAAATCGTGTCGAATTAAATTTTGAACATCCGCCACCCGACCTTTCGGCCCGGCGTCGAGCCTGCGTTGGTCTCCGCCAATCCTACCGGGCGAACACCTGCGAAAGCTCCCCAAAACCACATCAAAACGTCATCTGAAACAGGGTGCCTCAAGCGTGAAGACCTTATTAAAAGGCATCATTGAAGAGGCTATCGATATCGTCGTCGGTGATTTCGCCGAAGATATCCATATCTTTGTTACCGTCTTTGGCCTTCTCGGCGACCGCCGCGATAATGTCGGCCATCTCCGCGTAGGCTCGTTTTACTCGCAGACGCACAAGACCAAGGCTTGAGCGCTCATCGAAGATGACCACAAGAATCAGCGTGTCACCAATAACCGAGACATGCAGATGCTTGTTTTTTCCTTCGTGGAAGTGAACCGGAAACTCCTCCTCACCGAGCATCAGCGCCAGGCTGCCGGTGGCCGCCGTGGAGCCCGCAACCAGCGAGGCCAGACCGGTGGTGTCGATGCCAGTGGTCTCGCCCGTAGCGGTGACCAGCTGCCCGTCTTTGTCCACAATAAAGATGGCTTTTGCGAGGGCATCGCGCACAAGACGCTCACAGATCTCTGTGAGCTTCTGGTGCTCCTCTTCGTAAATCACCATCTGGGAACTGAGCATGGAGGTACTCCTCGGTTGCCTCCCTCAACGGAAGGGTCGAGTCGGCGTCAAACAGACTTTCAAGGGTCAAGCTAGCACAGTGACCCACCCCACGCAACGCCGGGGTTGGAGCATAGCGAAGGGGGGAAAACCCGCGCGCACACTACATTTCCCGCCTCTGCGAGAGCGCGCGAGAGAGCGTCACCCTGTCGGTATATTCAAGCTCTCCGCCAATCGGAACACCGCTGGCGATACGGCTGACTTTAAGCCCCAGAGGCTTGAGCAAACGCTGCAAATAAAGCGCCGTTGCCTCGCCGTCGACCGAGGGGCTGCAGGCCACGATCACCTCCTCGGGCTCCTCCATACCCTCGGGCGGGGTCTGCAGGCGAGTGAGCAGCTCGCGAAGGCGAATATCATCGGGCCCCACCCCGTCGAGCGGGCTGATAAGCCCGTGCAACACGTGGTAGAGCCCCCGAAAATCGCCCGTGCGCTCGATCGCTCGCAGATCCTGGGTGCGTTCCACCACACAGATCGTGGTGGTATCGCGCCGACGCTCGCGGCAGATCTCGCAGACATCGGCCTCGGTCAGATTGCAACAGACCTGACACAGGCCCACCCGCTCCTTGACCTCCACCAGCGCCTCGGCCAGCTCCCGGGCCATCTCCTCGCTCTCATTGAGCACGAAGAAGGCCAGGCGCGTCGCGGTACGCTCGCCAATGCCCGGCAACTTGCGAAATGCGTTGACCAGGCGAGTGATGGGATCGCGGGGCTTCATCGGGTGGGCCCGGGTCAAAAGAAGCTTAGAAGAGGCCGGGGATGTTGAGGCCGCCGGTGATCTTCTCGATCTCGGAGTTCATCATCTCGCCGGCCATCTCCATGGCCTGGTTGACAGCACCGAGCACCATCTCTTCGAGCACCTCAACATCGGAGGGATCGACGACGTCAGGGTTGATCTTGATCTGCAGGAGTTCCTGCTTGCCGTTCACCACGGCCGTGACCATGCCGCCGCCGGTGGACGCCTCAATGGTCTTGTTGCCGATCTCTTCCTGAACCTTGGTGATGCGCGATTGCATCTTCTGGGCCTGGCGGACCAGGCTGTTCATGCCGCCTTTCATCGCGAGTGCTCCTGGGTGGGCGCAACGTCATTGAATTGAGTGTGGTTCGCGCCGCCGCCGGGCGACGCGAGAGGTGAGTTATACGCACACACCCTCGAGTGCGCAACGCATCTTGGGGCACCGCCCCGGCTGCGGGCCATCAGCCAAGACCCAGCAGCGCCTCGGTGATGGCGTGCACGCCCAGCGAGAGGCAGCGCTCATCGACATCAAAGCGCGGGGTGTGCAGAGGATGCACCTCCTCGCTCTGCGGATCTTTGACGCCCAGGAAGAAGTACGCAGCCGGCACGCGGGTGGAGAAGGCCGCAAAGTCTTCGGCGCCAAGCTGGGGCAGATGCTGGACCATCACGCCCTCTCCCACCCGCTCTTCGATCAGACGCACCACGCGAGCCTCCAGCGCCGGGTCATTGGCCGTCAGACGCGCGCCGGGCACAAAGCGAACCGAGGCGCGCGCCCCCAGAGCGGCGGAGACGCCTTCCACGATCTGGCGCGCCGCGGCGCGCGCGCGCTCCATCGCCGGCGCCGAAAGACCACGAAGAATACCGGTCAACTCGGCGCGCTCAGCGATGATGTTATAAGAATTGCCCGCCTCCAACTTCCCGATCGAGAGCACCACCGCGTCGCGCGCATCGGTAATGCGGCTGACAACCTGCTGCAGCGCCACGATCACCTGAGCGGCCACGGCCACCGCGTCGACCCCTTCATGCGGATAGGCGCCGTGGCTCTTTTTGCCCTCGATCACAACTTCCACAAGCTCCGAGGCCGCCCACACCGGCCCTCCGGTGTACCCGATCTTGCCCACCTCCAGGGTGGGCATGCAGTGCAGCGCGAGAATGGCTTCAACCTCAGGCGCTTCGAGCACACCTTCCACAGCCATGCGTTCCGCACCAATCGGCTCACCTGTGGGCGATGCTTCTTCGGCGGGTTGAAAGATCATCTTCACCCTCCCCTTAAGCTCAGCGCGACGGTCCACAAGCTCACGCGCCACCCCCAGTCCCACCGTCGTGTGCACGTCATGGCCGCAGGCGTGCATCACCCCGGGACGCGTGCTGCAATACGTGCTCTGACGCAGCTCCTGAATAGGCAGCGCATCGATGTCGGCGCGAAACGCCCGTGTCGGCCCCTCAAGCTCCCCCTCGATCAGCGCGACAACCCCCGTCTCAGCCACCCGGGTGCTCTCCAGGCCCAGCTCCGCCAGGCGCTCTTCGATAAAGGCCGCGGTCTGATGCTCCTCAAACGAGAGCTCCGGATGGGCGTGAAGGTGGCGGCGCCACGCCACAAGCTCAGTGTCGAGGGTCAAAGAATCCTGGCTCATCGTGCACCTGCTCTGCCCGGTTCTCGGGCGTCGGAAAAGAGACGTCGATCACAACACGAAGCGCGACGTGCACAAAAATCGCCGCCGCGCTCGACAAACACGCCGGGAGTAGGGCAAATGCCCCCACCGCTGTCAAGATAGCCATCGCACCTGCGCGTACCACGCTCTCAAAGAGAGCTCGAGGGTGTCTTTTCTACCACCGCTGAAACCCCATCTTCTTCGACCATGAGCTGATGATGTCTTCTTCTCGCGCTTCGATCGTCTGGTTGTTGGTGGCACTCATGATCGTCTTCACCAGCGGCTGCGCCACCTCGTTGAGCAACCTCGCACCGGCCCACACCCTGGCCCCCGGCGAAGTTCAGATCACCGGCGTGGCTCAGGCCGATCTTTATACCGGAGTCTTTGACGGCAGCATCGACGCCGGGCGCGCGGTGGTCGACGCCGCCCGGCGCGATGAGGGGCCTATCAGCGAAGCGGAGCTGCGCACTCTGCTCGACGCCGTGCTCCTCTGGCAGCTCTTTTTACCCGGGGCCACCCCGGAGCTTGCGCTGCGCGTGGGTGTGAGCGATCGCCCCCTTAAAGGCCTCGACATGGGGCTTCGCTACAACGGCAACGTCGTCAAACCCGACGTGCGCCTGCAGCTCTGGGAGAGTCAGGGCGGCGATGTGGCCCTGACCGCCCACGCCGCCTACGGCTACCACCGCTCGGTGGCCAGCTCCGCGGTGGAGTGGTTGGTCATGACCGAGTTTAAACGCCACGACTTCGAAGCCGGCCTCTCCGCCGGCTGGCAGTACCACGACATCATCAAGCTCTACCTCTCGCCGCGCTACCTCTACAGCGACCTCTCAGCCACCCCTAACCTCCCCGACTGGCTCAAGGAACGCATCCCCGAGGAGTATCAGGATTACAACCCCTCGCGCTTCTTTGAGGACTCCGAGATGCACTACGTCGGCTTGAACTGGGGCGCGATGCTCGGCTACCGCTGGGTCTTCTTGCATATCGACATGACGATGATGCGTGTGCTCTTTCGCCCCACCGTGCTGGAGTCCTCCCGCAACTACGACAACTGGGTCTTTGCCCCCAGTGCGGGCCTCAGCGTACGTTTTTAAGGAGGTTCTCGCCCGCTCGGACGGGGGAGGGCCTTGCCCGCGATCGCGATCCCTGCGAAGAAAGGAGCAAGATCGGCGCGTCCCACGCGATAATGAGAGAAGCACCACGTTGCACCTCAGGTCGTGAGCGCGCGCCGACGGCGCCACACTCGCCAGCACCCGCTTAAGGGCGTGCCGGCCCTCCTCTCTCGAGCACCAGACTATGAACCTCCCGGCTCCCTTCGCGCCCATTGCGCCCTCGATCGACGCGGCGCTCCACGACGTCTTCGGTTTTGAGTCCTTTCGCACCGGCCAGCGCCGCGGCATTGAGGCGGTTGTCGAGGGTAATGACACGCTCATCGTGATGCCCACCGGCAGCGGCAAGAGCCTCTGTTATATGCTCCCGGGCTGCGTGCTCCCCGGGCTCACCCTGGCCGTCTCCCCACTCATCGCCCTGATGAAAGACCAGGCCGACGCGCTAGAATCCTTTAACATTCCAGCCACTTACATCAACTCCTCCTTGAGTTGGGATGAGCAGCGACAGCGCCTGGCAGCCATGCGCGCCGGTGCCTACAAAGTCGTGCTCGTCGCGCCAGAACGTTTTAAAAGCCAGGCCTTCCTCGACGCCCTCTCCGGCGTGCCCATCGGGCTCTTCGCCATTGATGAGGCGCACTGCATCAGCCAGTGGGGCCACGACTTCCGCCCGGATTACCTCAACCTCGGCGAGGTCCGCCAAAAGCTCGGCGCCCCGACCACTCTGGCGCTCACCGCGACGGCTACACCCGAGGTTCAGCGCGACATCGCCGCCCAGCTCGACTTCGATAATCACAGCGTCGTCGTCTCCGGTTTTGAGCGGCCCAACCTCTTCTTTGAGGTCTATCCGGCGCGAAGCCGACGCTCCAAATACGAGCGCATTGAGGCCCTGCTCGACCAGACCCCCGAGGGTAGCAAGGTCATCTACTGCGCCACCCGCAAGCAGGTCGAAGAGGTCGGGCGCAACCTTCGCGAGTCGGGCTATTATCCGGCGCTCTACCACGCCGGGCTCTCCGACCAGGAGCGCGACGAAGTCCAGGACGCCTTTATGGCCGGCGATGCCCCGCTGCTCATCGCCACCAACGCCTTTGGCATGGGCGTCGATAAGAGCGATGTGCGCGCGATCATCCACTTCAACATCCCCGGCAGCGTCGAGGCCTATTATCAGGAAGCCGGGCGCGCGGGCCGCGATGGGGAGCCGGCGCATTGCCTGCTGCTCTACAACCGCGCCGATCTGCGCATCCACGAGTTTTTCACCGAAAACTCCTTCCCGGATCGCAAGCTGGTGGAGCGGCTCTGGACGCTTTTGCAAAAGCACGGCGTGGGTATGCACACCCTCGACGCTGACATGCTCGCGGACCACCTCTCGCGCGCTGGCGACGATCGGGTGCACCCCTGGGCGGTAGGCTCGGCGCTGCGCCTGCTGGAGCGCGGCGGGCACCTGGCCTTTGGCCAGCGCGGCCCGGCCCCCTGGCTGGAAGTCTTCGACCAGGCCCGCACCCGCGATCTTCGTGTGGACTGGGACGCGCTCGATGCGCGACGCGGCGTCGATGAGAACCATCAAGAAGATATGGTGCGCTACGCCACCGGGCACACCTGCCGCCAGGTCTACCTGGTGCGCTACTTCAGCGACACCGCCAACGATATTGCCGAGTGCAAGCGTTGTGATCGCTGCTGCGGCCCTCCCTCCTACGCCCAGGCCGCCGGCCAGGTGCGCGCACCTATCATCGTACGCGAGCCAGCCCAGACCGTGCTGCGCAAGGTCTTAAGCGGCATCGCCCGCGCCCGCGGCAAATGGGGCGCCCACGTGATCGCCGCGATGTTGCGCGGCTCTCGCGCCAAAAAGATCACCGGCGCCGGCCTCGACCGGCTCTCCACCCACGGGATTCTTCGCGATCTTCGTCAGGATGATCTCGTGCGCCTGCTCGATGTCTGCTCCCAACTCGGGCTGACCACCCAGAACACCTACGGCTGCCTCTCTTTAACCGATGCAGGCACCGAGGTGATGATGGCGTCGGAGCCCCTCTCCGAGACCGTCGCCGATGTGTTGGCCCGTCATGTGCGCTCGGCCTCCGAGTTTGGCGAGCTCCCCCCGACCACACGCCCCTCCGAGAGCCGTCCCAGGCCGGCCTCCGGCGATGGCGAGCTTGGCGAGACCTACCTGCGTACCCTGATGCTGGTTCGTGAGGGCCATGATTATCGAGACATTGCAAAGGAGCGTGGGCTCACCCCCTCAAGCGTACTGCGCCATTTTATGACCCTGGCTCAACACGGCCACAGGCTCCCGCTCGACGAGCACGCCGACGGTCGCCTCCTGCCAGAGCTGCGCGAACTTGCCAGCGAGTGGTCTCCCGATGATAAGCTTGCTCCACTCAAAGAACGCCTCACCACTCCCTGCGACTACGATACGCTGAAGCTGAACCTCGCCATCGTACTTCAGGAGCGTTTTGAACACGACCAACCCCCCGAAGTCTCCTGAGAGCCTGCTTCACCGAGCGGTAAGGCACGCGCTCGCCCGTCAGGCCACGCCGATCGCGCCGGATCAGCGGGTGCTCGTCGTCATCCCCGACGCCACACGCCCTGTTGATCTTCCCGATGTGCTCGAGCCTCTGCTCACACATCTCAACAGCTTTGAGCCCGCGCATATCTCGGTGCTGGTCGCCCTGGGACTGCACCGCGCGCTGGCCCTCTCCGAGCTCCGGCCCCTCCTCGAGATCTGTCAGGCCGCCGGCGCCTCACTCACCCAGCACAACCCGCACCACCCGCGCCTCTCAATGCTCGGCGCCGACGTCGGTCTCGTTGCCGAGCCCCAGGCCGAGCCGTTGATCGGCTCGGCCCCCCCCGGTGCCGATCGCCCGCTGCCCGCGCTCCTCCACCCGATGCTCTTTCAACACGATCGCATCATCGTCGTCGGCACCGTTGAGCCGCACCAGTACGCCGGCTTCTCCGGGGGCATCAAAGCCCTGGCGATTGGCTGCGCCGGCGAAGAGACCATCGGCACCCTGCACGGCCTGGAGCTCTTACGTCACCCCGGCGTGCGCCTGGGGCGCATCGACGATAACCCCTTCCAGCAGGCCCTCTGGCGGGTGGCAAAGATGTCGGTTCCCGTCGACGCGCTACAGATTGTACCCGGCCACCCCGAGCCCCGTGCGCTTCTCTTCGGCCCGGTCCGCCCCACCTTTGAGGCCGCCTGCACCATCGCCCGTAAGGCGTTCTTCTACATCAGTGAGCCGCTGCCCTGGCTGCATCTGAAGTTGCCTCCAAGCAAATCGGACAACTTCTACCAGGCCTCGCGCGCGGCCACCTACGCCGCGCTCGTCGAGCACAGCGCCTTAATGCCCGGAGGCTGGATCGTACTGGAAGCCACCTGCCCCGAGGGCCTGGGACGCGGCGATGGTGAGCGCGCCTTCGCTCGCGCCCTGGCCCGCGGCCGCGACACCCTGCTCGCCGAGCTTCGCGGCGAGCTGCAATCGCCTGAGCCCGGCGTCGGCGGCCAGCAGCGCGCCTACGTGCTGGCCATGACTTTAGAGCGCAATCCCATCGCGCTTATCTCGCCACAACCTCTCCCGGAGCTCGACGCGGTAGGCATTCGCCAGTTCCGAAGCCTTCAGGAAGCCCACCGCGCCCTCAACCTTCCCCTGGTCACAGGTGTCTCGTTGCCCGACATCTTTACCGGACTGCCCATCCTCGACCATTGAGCCATTCTTAGCGCCGCCCCGGAACAATCCCTCGCCCACAAAAAAGCGTCCCCGCCCGAATCTCCGGCGAGGACGCTTTTTTGAGTTCTACGCCCGACCCTGGCTGGCCCACCCGTCGCGGGGCCAACATGCAGCAGGTCGGAAGTTGGCTCAGCTCGCGCTCTTCTGCTCGATGAGCTCCAACGCCTTCTCCAGCGTCATATCATCGGGGTTGGTGCCCTTGGGAAGCGAGGCGTTGACCTTGCCCAGCTTCACATAAGGCCCGTAGCGCCCGTCGAGCACGTTGATGGGCTTGCCACTATCCGGATCGGTGCCCAGCTCCTTGAGCACCTTACGGCTGCTTGCACGACGTCCCTTGGGCTGCGCCAGAAGCTCCAGCGCCTGCTCCAACGTCACCGTGAAGACCATCTCCTGCTCGGGCAGGTTGCGGTACTCCTTGAGGTGCTTGACGAAAGGCCCGTAGCGCCCGATGCCCGCCTCCACCGGCTCGCCGTCTTCGGGGTGCTTGCCCAACTCGCGCGGAAGATCGAGAAGCTGCGCGGCCTGCTCCAGGGTGACGTCTTCGGGATTCATGCCCTTGGGCACCGAAGCCGTCGGTGGCTTCTTGTTGTCTTCGGTGCGCTCACCCAGCTGGAAATACGGTCCGAAGCGACCATTCATCAAAAAGATCGGCTCGCCCTTCTCCGGGTGAAGTCCCAGCGACTCGGGGCCTTTCTCGCGCTTCTCCAGAAGCTCCAGGATCTTCTCGTAATCGAGGTCGGCCGGCGGAATGTCGTCGGGCACATCGACGGTCTTGGTTTCTCCTTCGACCTCGATCTGCACGTAGGGCCCGTAGCGCCCCACCTTCAGCGTGGCCGGGAAGTCTTCCAGGGTGACCTCGCGGGCCAGATCCGGCTCGATCTTCTCTTCACCCTCGTTGACCTTGTCGGCAAAGGCCCCTTCGCGGCGATAGAACTGGTGCAGGTACTCGACCTTGGAGCCCTTACCGGCGGCGATCTCATCGAGATCATCTTCCATGCGGGCCGTAAACTGCGTGTCGACCAGCTCCCCGAAGTGTTTCTCCAGAAACTCGGTGACGGCAAAGGCCATGTAGGTGGGCACCAGCGTGCGGCCCACCTTGCGACCGTACTTCTCGCCAGCGGTGATCTTGCTCATGATCGTGGCGTAGGTACTCGGACGGCCCACACCTTCTTCTTCGAGCACCTTAACCAGCGAGGCTTCGGTGAAGCGTGCCGGCGGCTTGGTCTCGTGACCGATGGCCTCAAGCTCGTTGCAGTCCACCTCACCCCCCTCTTTGAGGGCGGGAAGGAGCACTTCGCGATCTTCGAGGGCTGCTTCCGGATCATCGGCCCCTTCGACGTAGGCGCGCATGAAGCCCGCGAAGTCGATGCGGTTGCCGTTGGCGCGGAACACGTAGGTATGCTCGTCGTCGCTGACCTTCAGATCCACACGCACGCTGGTCTTTTTGGCGTCGGCCATCTGGCTGGCGACGGTACGCTTCCAGATCAGGTCGTAGAGCTTGCGATCCCGCCCTTTAAGGCCCGACTTATTCGGGTGCACGAAGGCGTCACCAGTGGGACGAATCGCCTCGTGCGCCTCCTGAGCGCCCTTGGCCTTCGAGGCGTAAACCCGAGGCTTATCGGCCACGTACTCCGCTCCGTAGAGCTCGCCGGCAGCCTTCCGCGCGGCGTTGAGCGCCTGCTGCGAAAGGTTCACCGAGTCGGTACGCATGTAGGTGATAAAACCGTTCTCGTAGAGTGACTGCGCAACCCGCATCGTATCGGAAGCCGACAGCCCCAGCTTACGGCTGGCCTCCTGCTGCAGCGTCGAGGTGATAAAGGGCGGCTTGGGCCGAGTGGTGTACGGGCGCTCGGTGATCTCGTTGACCGTCCAGGGGCGGCTGGCCAGCTGCTCGACCATCTTTTTGGCCTGCTTCTCATCAAGAAGCAGGACATTTTTGCCCTCGGTGATCTTGCCGGTGTTCTCATCGAAGTCCTTGCCGGTGGCAACCCGGGTGCCATCGACCTCATGAAGCACCGCATCAAAGGCGTTGCCCTTCTCGGCAAGCTGCGCTTTGAGATCCCAGTAGGAGCCCATGCGGAAACGACGACGCTCGCGCTCGCGCTCCACAAGAAGTCGCACGGCCACCGATTGCACGCGCCCGGCCGAGAGGCCGTACTTGATCTTTTTGCCGACCAGCAAGGAGAGCGGGTAGCCCACCAGGCGGTCGAGGATGCGGCGAGTCTCCTGGGCTTCCACCAGGTGATCATCGACCTCGCGGGTGTTCTCCAGAGCGCGCTCGATGGCCGACTTCGTGATCTCGTGAAAGACCATGCGATGGGTCGGACATTTGGGCTTGAGCTCTTCCAAAAGGTGCCAGCTGATCGCCTCTCCTTCACGGTCTTCGTCCGTTGCGAGGTAGAGGGCGTCGGCCTTCTTAAGCTCCGCCTTGAGCTCTTTGATGGCCTTCTTGGAGCGGGGATCTTTGACCACGTATACGGCGTCAAAGCCCTCGTCGATGTTCACGCCGAGGCTGGCCCAGGGCTCCTTTTTATACTTCGCCGGCATCTGGCCGGCGTTGTCCGGGAGGTCGCGGATGTGGCCCAGCGAGGCCTTCACCACAAACTCCTTCGGCAGGTATTTTTGAATGGTCTTCGCCTTGGAGGGCGACTCGACGATCACGAGTTTTGACATAGAAGGATTCCGCGCTTCGCTGTTCATGTATTCACAGGGCCCAACGGCTTCGAGGCTCAGATCTACGCGCTCATCACCAGGTGGCAAGGCGCATTCACTGCGCGCCCCATAAGTAGGGGCCTGTCCACCTTCACCCGTTGCCCGTGGGGGGCTTTCATAGAGAAGAGCCCGGGGGTTTGTCCAGCCTCACCGCCAACCGGGCCTGCAAAAGAGCCCCGCGTTGCCATGCAGCGCGGGGCTCCACACACTCGCCAGGTCTTTGCATCGAGCCTGACGCTTCGACCTACTCTTCGTCGATCTTCCCGGGAGAGTCGACCTCATCGCTGCCCGCATCATCGCCGGACTTCGGAGCGCCGGGACCTTTACCGGACTTCATCATCGTGTAGAAGTCGCGCATCTGCTTCTCGAGATCCTCGGCCGAGAGGTTGGAGAGATCCATCTTCTTGAGCTGCTCCTCGTCCATGTCGCCGAGCATGCTCTTGGGAAGATTTTTCATCAGCGTGGGGGCCTGCTTGATCGCCATCTCGAAGATGGGCTTAAACGCCCCGCGGATGTTGCCCGACTCATCAAAGAGCTGGTCGAGCATGCCCATGGGATTGCCTCCGGGCATCTTCGAACCGGCCTTGCCGCCCGGCCCGAAGGCATCGGCAAACGACGAGGGATCGAAGTCTTTGCCAAACATGTCAAAGATCGAGCTGTCCAGGGCGGGCATCTCCACCGAGTCGTAGGCCGGTCCCAGCAAGAACATCGGAAGCTCGGCCGGCGCGCTGGAGGCGCGCTCCAGATCTTCGCGGGCTGCCTCCTCCTCTCCGCTCATCTGCAACGCGGCGCCGCGCACCGCGTAGGCGTCGGGCAGGCTCGGATCGAGCATGACAGCGCGCTCGGCCGCCTTCATTCCGGCGCTGACCTTGCCCTCGGCCAGCTGCACATTGGCGAGCTGCACAAACGCAAAGGCTTCTTCCGGGTAGATGTTGGAAGCGCGCAGCGCATCTTCACGGGCCAGGCGATGCTCCCCGCGCGCCAGACGCAGGTGGCTGCGCATCAAGATCGCCTCCAGCGCCACATCGGTGCCCTCGCCGACGGCGATATCGAGCAGGATCAACGCCTCATCGACCTGGCCGCGCAGCATATGCAGGCGCGCCATCGCCAGGGCGTAGTCAGGATCGTCGGCGTCGAGTTCCCGGGCAGCCTTCAAGTCGCGCTCGGCCGCCTTCAGATCGCTCAAGCGCAGGTGCACCTCCCCGCGCAACGCCAGGATCTCGGCGTTCTCCGGATCAGCGGTGAGTGCGTGGGTGAGGTCGGCGCAGGCCTCCTCGTACTCCTCAAGCTCCACCGCCACCAACGCCCGACCCATCAGCATGCCCGGATCGCCCTCTTTACGCGCGATCGCCTCGTTGAAATACGCCTGCGCGGCCTCCGGCTCATCAAGCTGGTAACTCGCCCACCCGGCCACCGCCATCGTGGACGCGTCGCGCCAGCCGGCCTTCCACGCCCCCTGAGCGTCGGCCAGCGCGTCATCGACCTCTTCGAGATCGAGGTAGAGCTCGGCACGCCGGCTCAGCAGCCGACCGCGCAGAAGATCATCTTCGTTGCGCGCACCCGGCTCCTCTCCGCCCGGCCCCATCGTCTCAAGCATCGCGCTGAGCCGACCGATCGCCTGGTGCAGAGCGCCATCTTCAATCAGAGGCGAAAGCTCGGAGGTGAGCTGGGTCCACATCGCCTCATAGCTCGGACTGAGCTCCACGGGGGGTTGTTTTACGTCACTCATAATCACCGCGTCCCATCGACAGACGCCCGCTCTCCTCAAGAAAGCGGGCGTCGGTCGGATCGTCATGAATGTGGGCGGCGCGAGCGCGCCTGCGCCTCAAAAAAGCGCCTTATTTCGCCGCGCTGGCCTTCTCGAAGAGCTTCCGCAGGGGCTGCTCGCCCTGGAAGCCCATCATCACGTCGACGACGTCGTTGCCGCGCATCGCCACGACCATCGGGATGGAGCGCGCGTTGAACGCCTGCGCCAGCTCCGGCTCCTCATCGATGTTGATCTTGCCGACCTTGACCTGGCCCTCAAACTCGCCGGCGAGCTTGTCGATGACCGGGCTGAGCGCGCGGCAGGGACCGCACCAGGGCGCCCACAGGTCCACGATCACGGGTACGTCGGCGTTGACCACTTCGTCATTGAAGTTGTTCTTGTTGAAGTTATGCGTCGTCACGATGGACTCCTTCTTTAGCTCCGCGCGTATCGCGCGGCTTCATCAAACCTGGAGGTATGGCCGACCCGACACTCGAGCCTGCCGCTACCTTAGAGATTCAACACCGGCGGACAAAGTTTCAAATTCATCGCCGGCGATCGGTGTCACTCCCAGCCTTCGAGCGTGGTGCGGATATGCGCCAGAAACGCATCGGCGGTGGCCCCGTCGATCGTACGGTGGTCAAAAGACATGCAGAAGATCGCGGTGGGGCGCACCATAATGGCGTCGGTCTTCTGATCGACAACCACCCGCTTTTTGATGGCGCCGGTGCTGATGATCGCCGTCTGCGGCTGGTTGATAATCGGCACGCCGAACTCCGCACCAAAGATCCCATGGTTGGAGAGCGTAAACGTCCCCCCGCGGACCTCATCGGGCTTGAGGCGTTTTTTGCGCGCGCGCTCGGCCAGATCGTTGATGGAGCGCGCCACACCCAGCAGGCTGAGCTCATCGACGTTGCGTACCACCGGTACGATCAGCGAGGCCTCCAGCGCCACGGCCACACCCACGTTGATATCCCCGCGGTAGACGAGCTGGTCACCGTCGAGCGAGGCGTTGACCACGGGGAAGGCGCGCAGTGCGTCGGCCACCGCTTTGACCATAAACGCGGTGTAGGTGAGTTTGACGCCGCGCTCCTCAAACTCGGCCTTCATGCGCTTACGGGCTTTGAACACCGCCGAGAAGTCGATCTCGTGGATGGTGTGGGCGTGCGCGCTGGTAGCCCGCGAGCGGGTCATATGCTCGGCGATGGCCGCGCGTTGCGGCCCCAGCGGCTCGTAACGATCCCGGTCGCCCAGCGTGATGGGCGGGGCCGCTGGCGCCTGACGGGTCTGCTGCGCGGGCTGCGAGGCGATGGGTCCGGTCGAGCCGTTGGTCCCCTGGTGGGCTCCCGACTCGATAAAGGCCATGATGTCGGCTTTGGTCACCCGGCCGCTCATGCCGCTGCCCTCAATCGGCGAGAGATCGGCGATGCCGTGCTCCTGTGCGATGCGGCGCACAAGGGGGGTGGAGCGGGTGCGGCGAAGCTCCTCCCGCGACGGCACGCCGTTGCTGCTCGCGGCCGAGGTCGTGGTGGGAGCCGGCGAGGCAAGCGCGGTGGCGGAGCCACCGGAGCTCGCAGAAACCGCGCCGCTGCTGGCCGAAGCCGCCTTCGCCGGAGCCGACGCCGCCTCATGGGAGGCCGCGCTCACCTCACCGGCCTTCGCCTCGGTATCGAGCACGGCCACCACGGTGTTGATCTCCACGGTGTCGCCCACCTTCGCAAGGCGCTCCACCAACACGCCGGCCAGGGGGCTGGGCACCTCCGCGTCGACCTTATCGGTGGTGATCTCAAAGAGCGGCTCGTCGCGCTCCACAAAATCGCCGATCTCTTTGAGCCACGCGGTCACCGTCCCCTCGGTCACCGACTCTCCCATCTGCGGCATCACCACTTCGCTTCGCATCTCGCCATCCTCTCTTTCAGTCAGGAAACGTCTTGAATGAACTCTCAGCTCACATCTTCTCGCCAGTGGCGAGTTAGATGTGAATGGCGTGACCCATCGCCGCGTGCGCCGCCTCGGCCACCGCCTCGGCCAGCGTGGGGTGGGGGTGAATCGTCATCAAGAGCTCCTCGATGGTCGACTCCAACTCCATGGCCAGGGTGCCCTCGGTGATGAGCTCGGTGGCCTTCGGCCCGATGATATGCAGCCCCAGAAGTTCGTCGTACTTTTTGTCGGCCACGATCTTCACGAACCCTTCGGTCTTGTTGAGGATCGCCGCCTTGCCGATCGCGCTGAAGGGGAAGACACCCGTCTTCACGTCATAGCCCGCCTCTTTCGCCGCCTCTTCGCTCAGGCCCACCGAAGCGACCTCGGGGCTGCAGTAGGTGCACATGGGCACCAGGCGGTGGTTGATGGGACGCGGGTTTTTGCCGGCGATATGATCGACGGCCAGGATGCCTTCTTTGGAGGCCACGTGCGCAAGCCAGGCGGTGTTCACAATATCGCCGATGGCGTAGACGCCCGGCTCACCGGTGCGCAAAAACTCATCGACCTCGACCACACCACGATCGTTGATTTTGATCTTCGTGCCTTTCGCGCCGATATCCTGCGTGCGCGGGGCGCGCCCGGCGGCCACCAGCAGATGCGACGCCTCAATGGTCTGCGAGCTGGTTTTGTCGCCCTTTTTGGTCTCCACAACCAGCTTGACGCCCTTATCGTCGGCCTTGACGTCGGTGACCTTCGAGCTGGTCAGCACCGTCATGCCCTGCTTCTTAAAGGACTTCTCAGCCTCAGCGCAGACCTCGTGATCTTCGGAAGGAAGCACCCGCGGGGCCATCTCAATCAACGTGACTTTGGAGCCGTAGCGCAAAAACACGCTGGCAAACTCGGTGCCCACAGCCCCGGCGCCGATCACGACCAGGTGCTCCGGCACCTCCTCAAGCTCCAGAATCCCGTCGGAATCGAGCACCCGCGCCGGGCTCATATCGATGAAGGGAAGGTGGAAGCAGGTCGAGCCGGTGGCCAGAATCACGTTTTTGGTCGAGAGGGTCTGCGTCTTGCCGTCGGCGGCCTCTACGCTGACCTTGCCCTTGCCCGCCAGACGACCGTGGCCCAGGTGCACGTCGATCTTGTTTTTCTTCATCAGGTAGCTGACGCCGCCGGCGTTCTTCTTGACCACCTTCGCCTTGTACGCGTGCATCTTCGCCATATCGAGCGCCACATCGGAGGCCATCACCCCGATCTCGTCGCCCTTTTTGAGCGTCTCGAGCATGTCGGCGGTATGCAGCATGGCCTTGGTCGGAATGCAGCCACGCAGAAGACAGGTGCCCCCCAGGCGCTCGGTGGGCTCCCGCTCCACGATGGCCGTCTTCAGCCCGGATTGTGCGGCGTGAATGGCCGCAACATAGCCTCCCGGCCCCGATCCAATCACCACGACATCGTACTGACTCATGCCCGTCTCCTACGCCAGACGCCCCGGATTTGGGGGCGCTATCAAGGGTCGAAATTTCTCAGCTGCAACCGGCCCGTAACGTACTACGCCCCCCCTCCCTGTCAAGGTTGCCAAACGCTCCCAGGACGACGCTGGCTGTGTCGCTGCGTCGTCGCGGTAGCCCTGCTACACGCTCCTCCTTGCTCCTTGCCAGCCCCGCCCTGGATGCGTTTGGGTTGGGGGGTGTGCGCCCAGCGCGACGCTGGCAGTGTCGCTGCGGCGTCGCGGTAGCGCTGCTACACGCTCCTCCTTGCTCCTTGCCATCAGCCGCCCTGGATGCGTTTGGGTTGGGGGGTATGCGCCCAGGACGACGCTGGCTGTGTCGCTGTGTCGTCGCGGTAGCGCTGCTACACGCTCCTCCTTGCTCCTTGCCATCAGCCGCCCTGGACGCGTTTGGGTTGGGGGCGGTGCGAGTTGTGGTTGGGTGGTTAGGTGGTTGGGTGGTTGTGAGACGCCGAGGTTCGCGATGTGGGTCGATTCGTGAGGGCATAGGGAGGTTCACGGGTGCCGAGTCCGAGTTCGTCCCTAAGACCCACATCACCCGCATAAATACTGCCCCTGCACCGACCCACGGTCAGTCTCCACACGTAGCGCTGCTACAGCTCTTTCCCTGCCTTCTTGCCATCGGCCGTCCTGGACGCGTTTGGGTTGGGGGGCGTGCGAGTTGGGGTTGGGTGGTTGGGTGGTTGTGAGGCACCGAGGTTCGCGATGTGGGTCGATTCGTGAGGGCGTAGGGAGGTTCACGGGTGCCGAGTCCGAGTCCGTCCCTAAGACCCACATCACCCGCATAAACACTGCCCCTCCACCGACCCACGGTCAGTCTCCACACGGTCAGTCTCCACACGTAGCGCTGCTACAGCTCTTTCCCTGCCTTCTTGCCATCGGCCGCCCTGGATGCGTTTGGGTTGGGGGGTGTGCGAGTTGTGGTTGGGTGGTTGGGTGGTTGTGAGGCACCGAGGTTCGCGATGTGGGTCGATTCGAGTGCCCCCCCGGGCGGTTCACGGGTGCCGAGTCCGAGTCCGTCCCTAAGACCCACATCACCCGCATAAACACTGCCCCTGCACCGACCCACGGTCAGTCTCCACACGTAACGCTGCTACAACGTTATCTCTGCCTTCTTGCCATCGGCCGTCCTGGACGCGTTTGGGTTGGGAGGCGTGCGAGTTGTGGTTGGGTGGTTGGGTGGTTGTGAGGCACCGAGGTTCGCGATGTGGGTCGATTCGAGTGCCCCCCGGGCGGTTCGCGGGTGCCGAGTCCGAGTCCGTCCCTAAGACCCACATCACCCGCATAAACACTGCCCCTCCACCGACCCACGGTCAGCCTCCACGACGACCCACGGTCAGCCTCCACGACGACCCACGGTCAGCCTCCGCACCGCCAGAGACAAAAAAGCCCGGGCCTCTCGGCCCGGGCTTTTTCTCATGTCACGTGATCTCGGCGTTTTTTACAAAACGCCTTCTCAATCACGCGACGCTTTGGCTGCTTCACCCGGTGTCGATGCGTTTTTACGGCATCGACACCTTCTTATGAAGCGGCTCCGTCGAAGAAGACCTGCGTCATTTAAGACGTCATCGTTCTTTTTCGACCTGTCATATGAGACCTGCGTCCCTTAAGACGTCGACAGCCTCACACAACCTCTGGCGCTTTCGTTTCAACGTTTGCGTCACTTAAGACGTCGACACGTCAATCCGAACCCTTCAACCTCAGACGCTGCCAACTTAATAACACCATCTGAAGCCTGCGCCGCCACGAAGCGTCGTTCTCTCTTCGTGACTTAATATCAATGTGCGCACATATCTCCGACCACCAACTCTTTTCATCCTTTTCAGCCCGCAAACCTCCCCATGCCCTCACGAATCGACCCACACCGCGAACCACCGCGAACCACAACCACACAACCACACAACCACCCAACCACAACCCGCGAACCACCGCGAACCACAACCACACAACCACCTAACCACAACCCGCGAACCTCCCCACGCTCTCACGAATCACCCCACACCGCGAACCACCGCGAACCACAACCACACAACCACACAACCACCTAACCACAACCCGCGAATCTCCCCACGCCCTCACACATCGACCCGGAACGAGCCCGTCCCTAAGACCCACATCACCCGCATAAATACTGCTCCTCCACCGACCCACGGTCAGCCTCCACGACGACCCACGGTCAGCCTCCACACCGCCAGAGACAAAAAAGCCCGGGCCTCTCGGCCCGGGCTTTTTCTCATGTCACGTGATCTCGGCGTTTTTTACAAAACGCCTTCTCAATCACGCGACGCTTTTGGCTGCTTCACCCGATGTCGATGCGTTTTTAAGGCATCGACACCTTCGTATGAAGCGGCTCCGTCGAAGAAGACCTGCGTCATTTAAGACGTCATCGATCTTTTTCGACCTGTCATGCAAGACCTGCGTCACTTAAGACGTCAACAGCCTCACACAACCTCTGGCGCTTTCGTTTCAACGTTTGCGTCATTTAAGACGTCGACACGTCAATTCGAACCCTTCAACCCCAGATGCTGCTAACTTAACAACACCATCTGAAGCCTGCGCCGCCACGAAGCGTCGTCCTCTCTTCGTGACTTAATATCAATGTGCGCACATATCTCCGACCACCAACTCTTTTCATCCTTTTCAGCCCGAAAACCTCCCCACGTCCTCACGAATCGACCCACACCGCGAACCACCGCGCCACACAACAACCCAACCACACAACCACACAACCACAACCCGCAAACCTCCCCACGCCCTCACGAATCGACCCACACCGCGAACCCCCACGCCCCCTCAGCGCGGCTGAATCAGCTGCACTTCGCGCCCGGCCGCCCAGGCGTCGTAGTCCACCCTTACCTCGTCGTGCTCCACCACGCAGGGAAGCTCAACCCGGGCCCGGGCGCTGCCTACAAGCCTGAGATCTGCGGGAATCAGGGTGCTCAGGCTTCCCTGCTCCGGGGGCAACGTCGACGACGCCGGGCTGGCCTCCGAGGGGTTCAGACGCAGCGCGAAAGCTCCGGGCGATGTGCTGAAATCAAGGACGCCGGTCACGCGTCGCCCCTCCCGATGCCAGGTGGCCTCAAGGCCCGCTGCCTCATAGCGGCCCTCCACCAACACGGGGATCTCAAGGGTGGTGAGCCCCTCGTCTCCGGGGGCCTTCTGCCCCGGGCAGAGAAGCCCGGTCTGCTCCAGGCTCTGGCGCTCGCTGGCCAGCTGCACCACCAGCTCACCCAGACTCTCGGGCGAGGGGGCCTGGCCATCGCCCGGGAGCGCGTCGGACCACTGCACGATCAGACGGGCGCCGTTGACCAGCGCGATGCGTACCCCGGAGCGCTCATCGCCCAGAGGGCTTGAGCACCGGGTCCAGTCCCGGGATGCAGCGCGTGCGGCGTCGCTACGGGGAACCTGGCGAGCGTCGACGACCATGCTCTCCCGCGCGCGGACCGCGCTCCCCTCACAGGTCAACTCATAGTCAATCCGTCCGCTCAGACGCTCAAAGTTCCAGCTCTCTCGCCGCGCCACGCCCCGCTCGGCCATGAATTCCTGATGGTGCCTCTCGATGGGGCGCGCCTCGGGCACATCGTAGCTGAAGGAATCAAACACCACGTTCGACGCCGAGCCACTTGTGCGCTGCTCGGTGAGCTGACCGTGGGTCAGCTTGACCTCATGAACCACGCGCCCCTCCGGGCAGGGGCGCGCGATAAGACGCGCCTCGCGAGCCTGCAGATCGACACGGTAGACCTCCGAGAGCTCGCAGGTATCGCTCGTATTCAACGGGCCCCATCGCAGCGTCACCACGTAGAGGGACTCGATGACCGATCCGGGGCGCTGACCGGCTGGCCCCGGCTCGCAGTCATCCTCACCCGCACAGATCAGCGCGGGACGCCCCCCTTGCACCGCCTGGGCCTGGGCCAGCTCGCAGCCATCGACCCCATCGCAGAGCGTGGCGACTGCCTCCTCCAGCGTCCAGGGGGCCACCCGATCCTGGCGTGGTGCGGGCTCTGGCGAGTCCGGACGCGACGTCGCCCCGCGGGCACATCCCACCAAAAACCCCATCGCCACCATGCCTGCCATCATCGCGTTTCGTGTCATCGCGCTCACCCTCATGTCCATCGCATTGCCATCATCGCATTGCCATCATCGGAGCGCCCCTTGCGGCGCAGACTCGGGCGCACCTGCGTCACTCGCCGCGCCAGAGTCTACGCCGCAAGGGGTTCCCGGGACAAAGGCCCTGCCCGGCGGCTCTTTCCCCGGATGACGCCGCGTCGTTTGACTGCTAGGAGCATGCTTCCCCCCTTTCGGGGCGATCGAGCGCGTGGTCCGACCCACGCGTTTCCCCCCTTCCCTCCCCCTCTCACCCGACGAGCCTGACGATGACCGACGCCCGACTGACACACGACCTGGTAGACCGTTCCGGGAACATCTGCGAGCTCTGCGGCGCCCACCACGAGCTTGCCCCCTTCGGAGTGGCCCCCTTCGAGGCCGAGAGCGCCGAACACGCCGCCCTGCTCTGCGCCGGCTGCCGCACCCAGATCAGCGGCGAGGACGCCGAACTCGATCCGACCCACTGGTTCTGCCTGCAGGAGGCCATCTGGAGCCCGGTGGCACCGGTGCAGGTTTTGAGCTACCGGCTCTTGCACAGGCTGGCCCCCCGCGCCACCTGGGCGGCCGACCTGCTGGCCCAGGCCTACCTCCCCGACGAGGTGCTTGCCTGGGCCGAAGAGGGAATCCACACCCCCGACGATGACGCCCCGCGCACCCTCGACAGCAACGGCACCGAGCTCAGCGAGGGCGACGCCGTCACCCTGATCAAAGACCTCGACGTCAAAGGCACCTCCTTTGTGGCCAAGCGCGGCACCCTGGTCAAAGGCATCCACCTCACCGACAACCCCGAACACGTCGAGGGCCGCGTCAACGGCACGGTGATCGTGCTCAAGACGATGTTTTTGAAGAAGGCCTGAGCCGGCGGGGTCTCGCCGGGGGTTTGCGATATGGGGAGTTGGTGCGGGTGCCGGGGGTTCGCGGGTTGTGGTTGGGTGGTTGGGTGGTTGTGAGACGCCGGGGGTTTGCGATGTGGGTCGATTCGTGAGCGCGTTGGCGGGTTCGCGCGTTCGAGATCCAGCCCGAGTTCGAGTTCGAGATCGAGATCGAGTTCGAGTTCCGGCCCGAGAGCACGCCCGAGATCGAGATCGAGATCGAGATCGAGTTCGAGTTCGAGTTCGAGTTCGAGTTCGAGATCGAGATCCAGCCCCACCAGCCCTCCCCACCCACACGCTTCGCCCCATCCGAGCTCCGACAGCCCTCCAAAACCGAACCCCGAACGCCATTCCTCCCGGCTCACCTCCCCCCTGACCCGTACCGCCAACGCCATCCTACCCGGGTCACCTCCCCCCCGCTCCGTACCTTGAACGCTATCCCACCCGGCCCGCCTCCCCCAAACTGTACCTCGAACGGCTTCCGAGCGTAGCTAAGCCTCCCGGGCCGTCCCCTCTGCGATCGAGGAAGGCAGAATAGATGAGGGCATCGAACCCGTGAGTTACACAAAATACTTTACAGTCCCTTTTTTCCCTCCAGTTTGACCACAAAATTTTCCTTCCAGTTTGACCACAAAATTTTCCTTCCAGTTTGACCACAAAACCAGACGGCACGCGGGTTCCATCGGTGCTCACCACCAACGAGGCGTAAACGGCCAACCCCAACCCAAAAACCATCCCCATCACCCCAAAACCCTCACCCCAAAACATCACCCATCCAACTGATGCCTCACATCATGACAAACATGGCACAAGGTCACCAAATTACCTTCTGTATTCGAGCCCCCATCAGCGTGATGCTCGATATGATGAAGCTCAAGGTGCCGAGGATCCGACGGGTTCCACTCTTCATAAGTCCAACCGCAGTCCTGACATTGATAGCTGTCTCGTCGTAACACCTGGCGACGCGTACTATCCGAGATATATCGGTCATGGGCGGGGAGCTGACGCTCATCTTCGAGCACGTAGATACCTGCCGCCAGATCAGGACGCCCGGAAAAGCGAGTAGAGATCGACCACCCCTCTTCCGTGCGCAGCTCCCGAACGCGCCGCGCCCACTCGGAGCCCTTTCTGGCGACATACTTGAGCTCTTCGCCGGTCACCTCTTCACCGACGTTGTGCCTTAAGTAGAGTAGAATTCGATCTTTGATCCCCAGGTCTTTGCGCTTACGGATATCGTTTGCCAATTTCCAACGCTTGGCGCCATTTCGATCTTGAGTGGTGCTGAGAAGAACATAGTCGTCGGGCCGCATAGCCTCGACGTCCACCCGGTCGAGCGGGAACTCTCCTTCTTCTTGCATATCCCTCGCCGTTATGCCGCTAACAATCGGCTACCCCTGTTCCACTCGTAACTCGCGAACCCTGCGCGCCCACTCGCTGATCCCGGCAACAGCCTTAAGCTCTTGTCCAGAAACGACCTGGCGCGGATAGTGCTGCAAATACTCCAATATCCGCCCCCGTGCCGATTCACTTTGAAGCAAAGAGGTCCCCAATTTGCCCAGAGCCGCTTGCGCTGGTACCAGGGCCCGAACCTGGGCGCGAAGATCGTCGTTCTGAAGCTCGTGTTCAAACGCATCTAGCAACTCGAGAAGCTGTGCGCGCAGCTCCTCCGAAGTACGACGCTCACTCATAAATAACCTTTACCTACATCTTCACCCAAGAGCTCTTGAAAAAGAGCGTTCGTGTTATCCACGTATGTTTTTGTCGTTTGTCCACTTAACGTGCGCTGAACTTCATTCGCAATGGCCTCGGCAAGTAGTGGGGGCACCGCATTTCCAATTTGAGTGGAGAGCGCATTGCGTGCCTTTCCGCAAAACACGAAGTCATCTGGAAAAGACTGGAGCCTCGCCCCTTCTCTCAGGGTTATAGGCCGATGTTGGACCGGGTGCAGGTACCGCCCTTTCTCCGGTTTATAAAACTCGGTCCGGACGGTAACGGAGGGCTTATCCCACCACAGACGCCCGAAGAGATCGGTGCCGCCGGACTTCTTCTTTTTCCAGCAATTCGGCGTGATATCAGGTCGATTGGCCAACAGATCAAATCGATTCCCGCCGGGAGGCACTGCTTTATAGCGCTCCATGCTCTTCGCGGTCGGATTACGATTTACATGCAGGTCATGGACCCCTCGTCGTTTAACGACGTCGCCTTCCGGCTCAGGCAAATCTCCAATCGCGTCTTTAACCGTTCGCCAGGGCCGAAGACCCAGCTCTTCACGACGTTGAGCAGACACGTTCTTCAACACACTTGGATTCAGGTGGGAGGGGCGAGGAAGCGAGATGGGGCCCACCCGAGATGCCATCAAAATCGTGCGATGACGCAGCTGGGGCGCACCATAATCCGCCGCCGTCAGCACGTGCGCCGTGACGTGAGCGAAACCCAGCTCACGAAGGCGCTCAAGGATCTGCTGAAACTCCGGCGAGGATATGAGCTGACGGACGTTCTCCATGACGACGACTCGGGCTCCCGATAGCCGCACCGCCTCCATGAAGTACCACCAGAGTTCGCGCCGCTCATCGCCCGCTTTTTTCTTGTTTAACAGCGAGAACCCCTGGCAGGGGGGCCCCCCGATCACGACGTCGGCTGCGGGCACATCGACGCCCGCTTCAAAAAGCTCGCGAACATCCGCGCATACCGAGTGTGCACCATCGGCGTCGAAATTCGCGCGATACGAGTCGATCGCATTCGCGTCGTAATCAACAGCCCAGACGGGCTCAAATCGGCCGTGAATCTCCTCTCTCGTGGACGTCGGTTTGACGAAACCGAGCGTCATCCCGCCACATCCGCTGAACACATCGACCACCCGATAGGTTTCAACGGTCTCGGAGAGCAACGAAATCTGTTCCGGTAAGGTTGTTTCCATCATCGCTATCCTGCAAGTTCGGGTTGATGTTGGGATATCCTAAAAACTGAACACAAAGTCAGTCCAACCTAGAAGATATGAACACCGACCCAGGGACGTCCACCGCAACACCGGCGTGTCGCTCCTAACGCATCGGTGCCAAATTCTCCAGAGACGATCGAGCAGTCGGCCGTCGTTCGGTAGCGCGCGACCGGCGCGGAACCCTTTGAATGTAGAAACACGACAGACTGCCACAAACACTGGTGCGTCCGACCACACGCTTCACCCCGCCCGAGCTCCGCTGAGCCTTCCGGCCCGGACCGCCCCCTGCCCCCCGGGCTGTCCGCCCCCCTCCCCTGCCAGACGCCCTCTGGCCTTGCAGGGGGTCCAACCCCCTCCCCTGCCAGACACCCTCTGGCATCGGAGCCTTAGTAAGCCTCCGGGACCAGAGGGCCTCTGGCATCGGAGCCTTAGTAAGCCTCCGGAACCAGAGAGCCTCTGCCGCCGGAGGGGGTCCAACCCCCTGCGAGGTGGAGCCACCTCCGAGCCCGCGCACAAAAGGCCCCCGGCATCGCGCGAGGGGCCTTGTTGAACGCAGGTCCGACGCCATGCTGTGTTTTATGGGAGAAGGGGCCGGGGTTCGCGATGTGGGTCGATTTGGGTGGGCGGCCGGGGAGGCGCGGGTTGTGATTGGGGGGGCAGGTAGTTGGGGAGCACCGGGGCGCTCGGCACCGTGCCTAGATTTCGCTCAGAGCACCCTTTGTACTCCGGGGTGCGGGCATTGATGCCTTAACGCGCTTCCCCCTTAGAAGGAGGTACTCCCGTGGCACACCAGAACACCATCGCCTTGATCTACAGCAGCCAGGAAGGCCAGACCGAGAAGATCGCCGGGCATCTGGCCGACTACTTTAAAAACAAAGCGTATCCCGTCGAACTTCTGGATGTGGACGACATCCCCGACGACTTCTCTGCGGACGCCTACGCCGGGGTGATTCTCGGCGGCTCCATTCATATCGGGCGTTTCTCAAAAACGCTGATACGTTTTGCCAAAGCGAATCGTCACGCGTTGAACCAGGTGGCAAACGCCTTCTTTTCGGTGAGCCTCTCGGCGGCCGGAGACGACGACGAGAGCCGCCAGGAGGTGCACCACTACTTCGACGTCTTTTGGGAAGCGACCGGCTGGCAGCCGATACTTATGGCGGCCTTCGCCGGCGCGATGCCCTTCTCGCGCTACGGCTTTATGAAACGCATGATCATGCGCTCGGCCGGGCGCCGGGCCGAAGGCGGCGAGAAACTCGATACGAGTAAAGACTACGAGTACACCGACTGGGCTTCGGTCGACGCCTTCGGCGACCATTTTATCGACCAGCTCGCGACCCGGCAGACCCACTCGGAAGCACCGAGTGCGCCGTGAGTGGAGCGCCGGGGGTTTGCGATGTTGGGAGTTGGTGCGGGACGTCGGGGTTCGCGGGTTGTGGTTAGGTGGTTGCGGGACGTAGGAGGTCCGCGAGGGTTGGGAGGTTTGTGGTTAGGTGGTTGTGGGGCGCCGGGGGTTCGCGATGTGGGTCGATTCGTAATGATCGGTTGGGGTTCGCGAGTTCGCGGTCGAGGTCGAGCCCCCCCGACGCACACCATCCTCAGAGCGCGTGCGCCAGCTCCCGCCAGGCTCCAATCTCCGGAATCCCCGGCTTGCGGGCCCCGAAGAAGAGGGCGATGACCTCGCCATCCTTATCGAAGACCTCCAGGGCGGTGACGTCGCCGTCGACGGTGGGTTTGGTGACCACCCAGGCCTGGGCGATGTCGCCGTCTTTGAGGTGCAGGTTAAACGCCGGGTCGAGCACGTTGAACCACTCTCCGGTGCGCACGAGCTTGTTGACCTGGCCGCTGTAGATCTGGATGCAGCCCTTGCTGCCCACGAACACCATGATGGGGAGCTCCTGCTCGCGGGCCTTCTCGAGCACGGTGACCGCGCTCTCGTTGCTGACCTTGCGGGCGTAGCCCTCGGGGGCCAGGCGCATGGCCTGGGTGCGGGTCACGCCGAACTCGCGCAGCATGCCGAAGAAGTCGTGGGTGTCTTGAAGCTCGCGCCAGGTCGTCTCAAAAGCCTCCCGATCGATCTCGGCGTCGGGAGTCTCCGGGTCTTTTGCTTTTTTGGTCTTCGCTTCCAGGTGGGGAGTCTGGTCGGCGGCGGTGTGCTCCTGAACGAAAGAATCCCAGGCGGCCTCGTCGCTCTTTTTGGTCAGGTAGACCTTGTGCACGGCGGTGCCGTCGATGTCGAAGAACTGCAGGCTCTTGCGCACGCCGTTGCGGAAGGGAACTTCCACCGCAAAGCCGTGATGCCAGGACCACATAAAGAGGCGCAGATCGATCATCGGGTTGAGCACAAGGCCAGCCTGCCCGTCAAAGGAGATATCTTCGTAGCGACCGTGCACCTCGTGCACCGCCGACGCGTTGCGGGTGAGCGCCATGACCTCACCAAAGGCCTCAAAGCCCTTGATCATCTCCTTAAAATCCCCCTCCAGGCGCACCACGCCCTGGCCTACCTGGCTGGCGAGGAGCTCGCCCTCGCTCACACCGAGGCGCTCGGCGGCGCGGCGAGCGCGGATGGTGGGCTCGTTCTCTTTGAGGGCGAGGAGCTGGTTGAGAAGGTGCGAGGATTCGGTGGTGTGGGTGTTTAGCATGGTGTTGCCTCCGTTGCTGGGTGAGTGCGTCGGTCCCCGAGCACGACGACCTGGAGGGCGCCGGTGCGGGGGTGGTCGACGATGTCGGCGTCGACCCCGAAGTGGGTTGCGAGTAGGTCGGTGGTTAAAACGTGGTGCGGGGCGCCGATGGCCTGAAGCTGCCCCCGAGCCATCAGGGCGATGGTGTCGGCGAAGCGGGCGGCCAGGTTGAGATCGTGCAGCACGCAGATCACGCCCACGCCCAGCTCGCAGAACTCCCGGGCGACCCGCAGCGCGGCGAAGGCGTGGGCGACATCGAGCTGGGAGGTAGGCTCGTCGAGCAGCAGGTAGCGCGGATCGTCACGCTCCGGGCCGACCTGGGCTAAGACACGCGCAACATGCACCCGCTGGCGCTCCCCGCCCGAGAGTGTGGTGTAGGCGCGCTCGGCCAGGTGCTCGATGCCCACAAGGCGCAGGCAATCCCGGGCGATCACCTCATCGACCCGGCCGGGCTGACCGCCGTTGAGAGGCTGGCGGCCCATCAGCACCACGTCGATGACCGGGAAGGGAAAGGTCAGCGCGGGCGACTGCGGCAGGAGCGCGCGTTTTCTGGCCAGTTGGTCGAGACGCCAGCGATGCAGCGCGCGATCATCGAGTTCGACCTGCCCCGACTCTCCACGAAGCTCGCCGGAGAGCGCCCCGAGGAGCGTGGATTTTCCGGCGCCGCTGGGGCCCACCACGGCCAGAAACTCACCGGGGCGCACCCCGAGGCTGATGTTCTCGACGATCGTGTTACCCCCCAGGCGCACGCTCAGGCTTTTCGCGCAAAGATCACTCATGGCTGGCCTCGTCGCGCATCGCTAAGCCCTTGCTTTTCGGGTCCAAAAACATCAGCGCCCTCCTTTGAGCTGGCGGGTCAGAAGCCACAGAAAGAAGGGCGCGCCGATAAGCGAGGTGATCACCCCGATGGGAAGCTCGGCCGGAGCGGCCACCGTGCGGGCCAGCGCGTCGGCCCCCACCAGGAGGGCCGCGCCGAGCAGGGCCGAGCCCGGGAGCACCAGGCGATGATCGGCCCCACCGGCAAGCCTCAAAAGATGCGGGACCACCAGGCCCACAAAGCCGATCATGCCCGCAAAGCCCACGCTCGCACCGACGGCCAGCGCGCTCAGCGCCACCACGCGCTTTTTGACGCGGTCGGCGTCGATGCCCAGATGAAAGGCCTCCGACTCGCCAAGGAGCATGGCGTTGAGCTGGCGCTGCTGCGAGAGCAGAAGCCCGATGGCGAGGAGCGCCACCGGGGTGGCCAGCATCAAAGTCTTCCAGCTCGCGGTGGTCAGGCTCCCCAGGGTCCACAGGGTGAAGTCGCGAAGCTCGGTGTCGCTCGACGCGTAGATCAGAAGTCCCAGCCCGGCGCCGCAGAACGCGTTGATGGCGATGCCCGCCAGGAGCATGGTGGCCACGTCGGTGCGGCCGCCACGGGTGGCCAGGCGATATACGATGGAGGTGGCGATGAGGCCGCCCACGAAACCTGCGGCCGGGACCATCGCGCCGGCCAGCCAGCCGGCCGCCATCCCCGAGAGAGAGCCGCCGAACATCATCGCGCAGGCCACCCCCAATGAGGCGCCGCTGGAGACGCCGATAAGCCCCGGGTCGGCCAGGGGATTGCGAAAGATCCCCTGCAACGCCGCGCCGCTCACTCCCAGGGTCGCACCGACCAGCGCGCCAAAAAGCACGCGCGGGGCGCGGATCGTGCCCACCACCGCCAGGTGCATCGCGTCGGCCTGGCCGCTCTTGAAGAGGAGCGCCATCAGCGCCGCCCATACCTCCCCCGGAGCGATGGCGACGGCGCCGGCGCCCAGGCTGAGAAGTCCCACCAGCGCCAGCACTCCGCCCAGGCCGACCAGCGAAGCCCTGCGGCGCCGCGCCCGCTCGGAGGCACGCGCGCCGGGCGCCGTGCCCACCTCGGGGCTATGAGAGATCGCCGCGCTCATGCTTAGTTCTCCGCCCGCTCAAGGTTTGCGAATCCCGCGCTGAGCTCGCTGACCGCCTCCCCGAAGCGAGGGCCGAAGCCCAGCAGTTTGAGATCGTCGACCACGACCACCTGCCGGAAACCCGCCGCCGGAGTCTGGCTCATGCCCGGCAGCTCCCAGACCCTGTCGACGCCCCCCAGGCTCTTGAGCCCCTTCTCGGTCATGACGATCACGTCGGGGCGAGTGGCGATCAGCCCCTCGGCGCTCATCGGGCGAAAGTCCTCGACCCCGGAGACAAGGTTCGCGCCGGCCAGCTCAATGGCGGTGGCGGCGCTGGTGCCACGGCCGCCGATGAGCAGGGTGCCCGGGCCGCGGGCGTAGACAAAAATCGCGCGCGGCTCCCCGTCGACCCGGGCGGCGGAGGCTTCCGCGTTCTCCAGCGTCGCGTCGAACTCGGCCACCAGCCCCCGGGCCTCTTCGCTACGTCCGAGCGCCTCGCCGACCTTGAGGATGCGTTCGCGAGCCTGGGCGATGTTATGGGGCTCCTCGAACACCGTGACCTCGACGCCGGCCGCTTGAAGCTGGTCGACCACCTCGGCCGGGCCCACGCCCTCCGAGGCCAGCACGCGCCCGGGACGGTTGGAGAGCACGGCCTCCACAGACGTCTTTCGGTAGTAGTCGAGCGTGGCGACCGCGGCGGCCTCCGGCGGGTATTCGGCGGACTTGTCGGCGGCGACGACCTGATCGCCGGCGCCCAGCGCAAAGGCGATCTCGGCGATGGGACCGCCGAGCACGACCAGGCGCTCGGCTTCGACCGCGTTTTCTGCCGCGGCGGCCTCTTCGGCTTCGGCGCGCTGGCCATCGTGTGCGGCGGTGCTGGCCTGGGAGGTGGGCTCGGCGCTGCTCTCGGCAGCGCCGGAGTCGCAGGCCAGCTGGGAGGCGGCGCACGCCACCACCAGGATCATCGCCAGCGTTGCAAGAAGGCTGTCGGCGCGCCGAGCACGCCTCGCCATGGAGGAGTTCATATCGGTGGTTGCCGCGTCATTGCTCATGTTGGGGTCCTTTTCCATGGTCGTTCAAACGCCTCGTTTGAGGGCGATTCTCTCAAGGTCGACCCCGGAGATATTGAAAAACACTTTCAATTTCAAGCAGAGATTGAAAATCGTTCTCAATTTCATTTTCTCTTTGACAGCCCTTTCAGCAGTCATTATCCCTTCCAATTGAAATTGGTTTTCAATATCGAGCCAGCCCTGGCGAACCCACCATGACACCTATCGCGACATTTCGACGTACCCTTTCAACGCCCCGCTTCCTTCTGCGAGCGCTGACGTTCAGCCTGGCCTTGAGCCCGGGCTATGCACTGGCCCAGTCGGCCCCCTTGCCCGCTGACACCCCGGAGGCAGGCGCGGAAGCGACCGAGGAGGAACGCGACGACGAGCGCATAGAAGCCGGCGATGCCCCCCCTTCCAACGCCGACGCCGGCCTCACAGCTCCCCCTTCTGATGCGGCCGCCCCCGAGCGCCAGACGCGTCGGGCCCGCGGCCAGGTCGTGGTTACCGGAAGCCGGCGCGCCCGGCGCGTGGAAGACAGCCCGGTGCCGGTCACGGTGATCGACCGCGAGGCGATTGAGGCCTCCGGCGCCCGGAACGTCTCCGAGATTCTGGCCGCCCAGGCCGGCGTGGAGCTCGTGCCTTCGGTGGGCGGCACCGGCGTGCGCCTGCAGGGCATGGACTCCGATTATGTGCTGATTCTGATCGACGGGCAGCGCGTGGCTGGCCGCGTCAACGGTGTCGTCGACCTGGATCGCTACAACGCCCGCAACATCGAGCAGGTCGAAGTGTTGCGGGGCCCGGGCTCCGCCCTCTACGGCGCCGACGCGATGGCCGGGGTCATCCACATCATCACCCGTAAAAGCGAAGAACCCTATGAGGCCGAGGCCACCCTGGGCTACGGCCAGCGCAACCAGATCGAGGCCGGCGGCCGCGCCGGGATGCGCCGCGAGGGCTGGCGCGCCCACCTGGAGGCGAACCACCGCCAGGCCGAGGGCTACGATCGCTCGCCAGAAGACATCTTCTCGACCGGAAGCTCTTATAACGAGACGCAGGCCGGGCTGGGCGGGGCGGCGGATCTTGGCGAGCGCTGGGAGCTGGGCGCGCGCGGATCCTATCTGGTGCGCCGCCAGGAGCGGGTCGACGCCGGTGCCTCACGCGCGGTCTTCGACCGCCTCAACGCCTATGAAGACGGGCTGGGCACCATCTGGGCGGAGCGCCAGGGCGAGGGCCGACTGCGCACCACGGCCACGTTTCAGGTCTTCCGCAACCAGTTTTTTTACGACCAGCGCCACTCCGACGCCCTCGATCGCTACGAAGACAGCCGCGAGACCCAGGCCATCGTCGAGAGCGTCTACGAGCGCTCTTTGAGCGACACCAACATCCTGACGGTGGGCGTCGAAGGGGCATTGCACCGTTTTGACTCCGAGCGACTTCGCGACGGCGGAGGTGAGCGCGATCGTCTGGCGCTTTTTGCCCAGGATGAGTGGTTTCTGGGCGATGCGCAGCAGCTGGTTTTGATGCCCGGCATTCGCCTCGATCTGGACTCCCAGTACGGCTTTCATCCCAGCCCCGCCCTCTCGGCCCGCTATCAGGTCTTCGAAAAACTCAACGTGCTGGGGAGCGCGGCGATGGCCTACCGCGCGCCGAGCTTTCAGGAGCTTTTGCTCGACTTTGAGAACCCGGCGGTGGGCTACGTGATTGAGGGCAACCCGGAGCTGGAGCCGGAGACCTCGCGCTCCTTTCAGCTCGGCGCGCTCTGGAGCCCGCTTGAGCAGGTCGACGTCGAGGTGAACCTCTTCTGGAACGAGCTCGACAACCTCATCGGCACCTCCACCACCGAGAGCGGGGGGGCGGGCCAGGCGTTGGTGTTCAGCTACACGAATATCGCCAGCGCCCGCACCCGCGGGGTCGAGTCGATGCTGCGCGTGCGCCCCGGCAAGGGGGTGCGCCTGGAGCTGGGCTACACGCTGACCGACACCCTGGACCGCGAGCTCGACCGCCCTCTGGAGGGCCGCGCCCCTCATCGGCTCAGCTTAACCCTCGGGGCAGACCGCCTGCCCCTGGGACTCAAAGCCAACCTGCGTGCCGGGCTCACAAGCCCTCGCCCCTACTTTTTCAACGGCACCACCGAGCTTGCCGAGCCCGATAGCGCACCGGCCTCCGCGCTCGTCGACGCGCACCTCTGGCGGGACTTCGGCGAACACATCTCGGTGTCTTTGCGCGGCACCAACCTCTTGAATCAGGGCGACGCGCGCTTTTTGCCCATCGCCCCCCGGGCGCTCTTTGCCGCGATCCGCGCGCGCTACTGACGCTTTCCCCTTCGCATACACCACCCCTAACCTATTGAATAGGATGGAGTTTCAGCATGAACCACCTCTCAAAAAACCTCTTCTTGCGCCTCGTTGTGGCGCTCTTCATCGCCGGCACGGCCAGCGCCTGCGCCAACGATCTTCGTGACGACGTGGACACCGAGACACCCGACACCGGCACCGACCCGGATACCGACGGTGAGGAGTACGACTGGCACCAGATCACGATCGACTCGCAGGATGCCGAGAATTTTCAGTTCCTGAACCTCCTCGACGCCGAGCTCGTCGAGGGCACCGACTTCGACCAGGAGAACTGGCACCTGGCGCTGCAGCGCTTCCAGATCCTGGTCAACGGCGGGGTCAGCGGTCCGGGCTCGGTCAGCGTGCAGATTCTGGAGGGCGAGGACTTTGAGACGCTCACCCGGGCTCCCGATGGCGAGTACATCACTGATGTGCAGGGCGAGCCGGATGAGCGGGGACAGAACCCGGGACTGGTCTTCCAGCAGGAGGGCGCCTGGTATGAGTACGACCAGACCACCCACACGCTCAGCGCCCGTGATCGCGTGTACGTGCTGCGCCTGAACGCCGAAGACTACGTGAAGGTGCAACTCCTGGACTACTACGATGAGGCCGGTACCTCCGGCTTTGTCACGCTGCGCTTCGACAGCATCGCCGCGCCCACTGGCGAGGTCACGCTGCCTGACGTCGAAGCCCCCGAAGATCCGGAAGATCCGGAAGATCCCGAAGATCCGATCGAAGGTGTCTTCACCATCGACGCCTCGTCGAGCGAGGCCTGGACCTACGTCTCGCTCGTCGACAAAGACGCTGTCAGCGTCAGCGACGCAACCACCGAGCTGGTCTGGGATATTGCTATCAAACGCACCAGCTTCCAGACCAACAGCGGCGTCAGCGGCGCGGGCCTGGCCGGCGCGCTTCCCCTCAACGCCGACGCCGACTTTGAGACGCTGACCACCACCAATACCCTCGGCTTTGTGGTGGACACGATGGAGGTCCCCGCCGGCCCTCCCGGTGCCGAGCCCGTGGCCCAGAACGCCGCGCTCTCCAGCTGGTTTGACTACGATATGAGCACCCACACGCTGAGCCCGGCCGAAGGCGTGTTTGTGGTGCGCCTGGCCGACGGCACCTACGGCAAACTTCAGATCCTCAGCTACGAGGGCGGCATCTACCAGCTGCGCTTTGAGGCCATGGAGGCCCTGGTCGAAGCGATCACCCTGGAGGTCGACGCTTCCAACGCCGAGAGCTGGGCCAACATCTCGCTGACCCGGGGTCAGGTGGTGGAAGATGGCGAGCGCTGGGATATCGGCCTTAAGAACTACCAGGCCCGCGCCTTCGGCGGCACCACCGCCCCGGAAGGTTCGGTGGGCGCGCTGGCCGTGGAAGAAGCCTTTGAGGCCGTACTCGAAGCGCCGGCCGAGGGTTATCAGCTCGACGAAACCCTGACCGTCCAGCCCTCCGGCGCTGAGTATTCTGGCAACCCCGTGCTGGCCGACTGGTACGACTACGACTTCGCCACCCACACGGTGAGCCCGGCCGAAAAGACCTTTGTAGTGGCGCTTCAAGATGGCGGCTACGCCAAAGTCCGCGTCGTCTCGTTTGCCGATGGCGTCTACGAACTTCGCCTGGCCTACACCGGCCCCAACGCCAAGGATTTCTGATCAGGCAGACCTGCTGCACCGCAACACACAGGCATCGATGAGGTTCAAAGAGCGTGCCTCATAGACGAGGTGCAGAAGGTTGCCCTGAACAAAAACCCCCGGCGGTGCGATGCACCACCGGGGGTTTTTGTTCAGGGCGACCGGCCACCCGGGGCAGCCGAGGTCATGGTGCGGAGCACGAACTCACGGACAATCCTGGCCGGGATTCGGTGCGTTATAATAGCAATCTTCCCACTCAGTGCTTGTGTTCGTCTGGCAACTTCCTCCTGAGCAGGTGCGCCGCGTGACCGAACGGCTTTTGATGGAAAACTCGCAAATCGGCACGATCGAGCACGACGACCAGTTGCCGTAGGTGGTGGCACCGCAGGTGGTGCCGTTGGACGCGTTGCAGTTCTGGCTCTCAGTGAAGTTATTGCTGGCGCAGGTGCCACTGCTGCAGGTGCGCTCGGTGCGGGTGCGGGTGCGAGTGCCCGTGCACTGGTTGCTGGCGACGTTGCAGCTCGACCAGTTATTCCAGGTCGTGCCCGAGCCGCAGGTGGTGCCATTGCTCTGATTGCAGCTCTGCGTCTCGGTGAAGTTGGCGCTTGTGCAGGTGCCATTGCTGCAGGTGCGCTCGGTGCGGGTGCGCGTCTGCGTGCCCGAGCACTGACCGCTGGCGATGCTGCACGATGACCAATTGGAATGGGTGATGCCCGAGCCGCAGGTGGTGCCGTTGCTTCGATTGCAGCTCTGCGTCTCGGTGGTGTTGGTGCTCTGGCAATTTCCGCCGCTGCAGGTGCGGTCGGTACGGGTGCGGGTCTGCGTGCCCGAGCACTGACCGCTGGCGATGTTGCAGCTCGACCAGCTATCCCAGGTCGTGCCCGCTCCACAGGTGGTACCGGGAGCCACGGTGCGCGTACAGCTCCCGTTTTCGGTAAGGGTATTCGACTGGCAGGTTCCGCCGGAGCAGGTGCGGGTGGTCACCTGACGCGACCGTGTGCCGGTGGTGTCACACACGTCGGCAAAGCCGCTGCAAGTCGTCCAGGGCGTCTCAGTGACGCCCCCCTCGCAACTGTTGCCGGCGGTGGAGCGGGTGCAGCTGGCGGTGTCCGTCTCGACGACCGAACGCGTGGAGCAGGAGCCGCTTGCGCACTCCTGATATGTCACCGTGCGCGTACGGCTACCGCTGGTCGAGCATTGACTGGCGTAACCACAGTTCGACCAGCTGCCGTTCGTTACGCCGCCGCAGCTGATGCCGTTGGTATGACGTGCACAGCCGGCGGTATCGGTCTCGGTGCGGGAGGTCTGAGCGCAGCTGCCGCCCTGACAGGCATATTCGGTGACGGTGCGCGTGCGGCTTCCAGAGTCGGAGCACGAGTTGGCGTACGTGCAGCTCGACCAGTTGCCGGTCGCATCGGCCTGACACTGCGTGCCGTTGGTGGAGCGGGTGCAGGTCTGGCTCTCGGTGGCGGTGCGCGTGGAACACACGCCGCCCGCACACTCGCGATAGGTCACCGTGCGCGACTGCGTCCCGGTCTGCCCGCAGACACCGCTGAACCCTTCACACGCGCTCCACGGGCTGTACGTCTCCTCACCACAGCTCGCCCCGGTGGTGGCGCGAAGGCAGGTCTCGGTCTCGGTGTCGACGCGCTCATTGCAGTCACCGCCGTCGCACTCAAAGTAGGTCACCGTGCGGCTGCGCGTGCCATCCTGATCGCAGACGCTGTCAAAACCGCCGCACGCGCTCCACGCGCCGGCCTCTGGCGCGCCGCAGGCCTGGGCGTTGGTGTCGAGCACGCAGGCCTCGAACTCTTCCTCTTCGACAACCTCACAGCCACCGTCGGCGCAGACGTAGCTTGTGATCACACGGCGGCGCTGACCTTCGGTGGTGCATACGCCCTGCTCGCCAGCGCCCTGGCAGGCGCCCCACTCACCCGTTACCGTCTCACCACAGGTCTGGTCGTCGGTCTGGCGGGTGCATTCCTGCGTCTGCACCTCCTCGCTGACTTCGCAGGTCATCGCGTCGCCGCAGCTGGAGGTGGTCACGGTGCGGGTCTGGGTGCCGACCTCAGCGCAGGTGCCCTCGCCAAAATCGCAGTCGCTCCAGGGCGTCGCAAGCGGCTCCTGACAGTCCTCGCCAAGCTCACACATCTTGCCCGGCGCGCAGGCCTCGCACTCGGAGCCGCCGCAGTCGATGTCGGTCTCATCCCCGTTCTGCAGGCCATCGTCGCAGGTAGACACCACGCAGCTGCCCTCCACGCACTCGGCGCCCTCTTCCGAGCAGCCCTCATCGCCGGAGCACGCGCCGTAGCAGACGCCGCGGTAGCAGGTCTCACCTTCGGAGCATTCGGTCGTCGAGCAGTCCAGGGGCACGCAGGAGCCCTGGTAGCAGCGAGAGCTCGGATCGCAGCCGTCGCTATCCTCACACGCCAGGTAGCAGACCGAGCGGTAGCAGGTCTCATCGGCGGCGCACGCCACATCAGCGCAACTCTCATCGACGCAGACCCCGGCGGTACAGAAACCCGAGGCGCAGTCGGAAGACGTCCCACAGGATTCTCCCAGCTCGCAGGTCGCGCAAGCTGGACCGCCGCAGTCCACCCCACTCTCCTGGCCATTTTGCTCGCCATCATCACACGAGGACGCGGGCTGCGCATCGGCGTCGGGCTGGCCGCTGTCGGGCTGGCCTACGTCCAGATCGCCGACATCGTCGGAACGAAGGGCTCCGCCGTCGTCGATATTACACGCGAGCACAAACGTGAAGATTGCGGCGATCCACCACGTCTTCTGCAGGGAACGCTGACCTCGAATCCACTGAACCATAGACCTTTCTCCTAAAACCATGACACCTTCGAGGTCGATGGGTCGGCGACCCTCGCCGCGAATCGATCGCTTCTCTCACCTGTCCGACGGCACGCTCGGAAGCGAACGCCGAACCGGCCGCACGTAACAGGCTATAAAGCATTTTTCCACGATGGACGGAATAAATCCTGCCTTCCAGCTTAGGGCAAATTTTGCGCAATTTACAAGTTTTGCCACAATTCACAGGAGCTTACCTATGACGCGATGGCATCTGCCCCGAAGCCCCGAACGCATCGTCTGTTTGACCGAAGAGACCACCGAGCTTCTCTATCTGCTCGGCGAGCAAGAGCGCATTGTAGGGATCAGCGCGTACACCGAGAGGCCGGCACGGGCCAAAAGCGAGAAGCCGGTGGTTTCGGCCTTTATCGGCGGAAGCGTCAAAAAGATCGCCGCGCTCAAGCCCGACCTGATCATCGGCTTTTCGGATATTCAGGCCGAGCTGGCCCACGATCTGATCAAGGCCAACCTTCCGGTAGCGGTCTTTAATCAGCGCAGCCTCCAGGAGATTTTAGAGGTGATGGTGATGGTGGGTACGCTTGTGGATCGGCGCGCTGAGGTGTTGGAGCTGACTCGGGGGTATATCGCGCGGCTGGAAGCCGCGCGGGAAAGAAGCGCCGCCGCGAAGCGGCGGGTTCGGGTTTACTTTGAAGAGTGGGACGAGCCTCGCATCACCGCTATTTCGTGGGTCAGCGAGCTTATCGAGCTGGCTGGCGGTCAGAATATCTTTGCCGAGGCCTCCACCGGCAAACTCGCAAAAGAGCGCTTTGTCGATGACGACGCCATCATCAACGCCAACCCGGAGCTGATTCTGGCAAGCTGGTGCGGCAAGCCCGTCGACAAAGAAAGCATCCGCCGGCGTCCGGGCTACGAAAAGGTGGAGGCCATCGCGCACAAGCGCATCATTGAGCTCGACCCGGCGATCATCCTGCAGCCTGGCCCGGCCTGCTTAAGCGCGGGCCTCGACGCCCTGGAAGCAGCCATTCGGCCACTGGCTGAGAACTAAGGGCGCCGTACTGCACCAACATCGAAAAAAAACGGCAGCCCCCGCCCCTCATACGGACGTCCTTCGTATGAGGCAAGCGTTCCTTACGTGAAAGAACGTAACGCGCTGTGTGCAGAAGCGCGCCCCATTTTTTGGGCTGCTTCACGCGCGCTTCGGGCACAAAAAAGCCCTCGCCGACCGGGGTCGGCGAGGGCCTGTGGAGCGTGAGCCAGAGCCTTAGAGGGGTTCAAGCTCGCAAAGGATCTGATGTCCTCCGCCACCGCCACCGTTATCAACGCAGCTACCGCTCTGACAGCAACCACGTCCGTTATTACAGGTCGCGCCATCGAAGGCGTCGCAGGCACGCCTCTCGGAGCGCGTCACATCGACACAGCTGCCGCCGGAGCAACGCCGGTCGGTGCAGGAGCGGAACTGATCCCCCCGGCATTGGTCCGGCTCGACCAGACACGCACCGAAGGGCGGCCAATCATCACAGACCGATAACCCGCAGACGCCGCCATCGGTGTCTCGGCTACAGGACCCGGTCTCGGTTTCGGTCACGGTGGAGCAGCTGCCCCCGGAGCACCGCTGGTGCGTGACCGTGCGCGTGCGGGTGCCGGCCTCCCCACAGGTGCCAATAAATCCGCTGCACGCGCTCCAGCTTCCGTGCGTCGTCGAACCGCAGCTCATCCCGTTGGTCGTGCGCGTGCAGGTCTGCGTCTCGGTGCGCGTCACGTTGCTGCACGAACCACCGCTGCACACCCGATCGGTCGCCGTGCGCGTCTGCTCACCCGTCGTGTCGCAGGTGTTGCTGAATCCACCGCACGCGCTCCAGCCCGTGTAGCTCGTCGAACCGCAGCTCTCACCGTTGGTCGTGCGCATGCAGGTCTGCGTCTCAGTCCGCGTCACGTTGCTGCACGAACCACCGTTGCACACCCGATCGGTCGCCGTGCGCGTCTGCTCACCCGTTGTGTCGCAGGTGTCGCTGAATCCACCGCACGCGCTCCAGCTCGTGTAGGTCGTCGAACCGCAGCTCTCACCCTGGGTTGCCCGGCTGCAGGCCTCGGTCTCGGAGGCGACGCGCTCCGCGCAGGTGCCGCTCCCACACTCAAAATAAGTCACCGTACGGCTGCGGGTGCCCGTGGTATCACAGGTCCCGGAGAAGCCCCCGCATGCCGACCACGCCCCGGCCTCGGGGGTGCCGCAGGCCTGCGCATCGGTCTCGAGCACGCAGGCCTCAAACTCCTCGTCTTCCACCACCTCACAGCTCCCCTGGGCACAGGCAAAGCTGGTGATCACCCGGCGACGCTGCCCCTGGGTCGAACACACGCCTTGCTGCCCGGCCCCCTGACAGGCCCCCCACTCGCCAACCACCGTCTCACCACAGGCTTCGGCATCGGTCGTGCGGGAGCACTCCCGCGTTTCCACCTCATCTTGAGCCTCACAGGTCTGGGACTCTCCACAGCGATACGACACGACCGTGCGCTCCTGGGTGCCCACCTGCGCGCAGGAGTTCTCGCCGAAGTCACAGACGCTCCACTCCCCTTCGACGCGTGCCTGGCAGTCGCTCAGCTCCAGACATGTCTTGCCTTGAGCGCAGGCATCACACTCGGCGCCGCCGCAGTCAACGTCGGTTTCCGCACCGTTTTGCAGACCGTCGGTGCAGGTGGCCACCACGCAGCTTCCCTCCACGCACTCGGCGCCTTCCTCCGGGCAGCTCGTAGCGTCGGAGCAGGCCGCGTAGCACACCCCGCGGTAGCAGGTTTCATCGCTCTCGCAGGTGGTTGCCGAGCAATCCAGCGGCAGGCAGACCCCTTCGTAACACCGCGAACTGGGGTCGCAAGCATCGGCCCCCTCACAGCTCAAATAGCATACCGCCCGGTAGCAGGTTTCATTGTCGCCGCAGGTCACATCGGCACAGCTCTCGTCCACGCACACCCCATCGGTGCAGTAGCCCGAGTCGCAGTCGGAGCCCTCCCGGCATTCTGGCTCATCAGGGGTATCTGGCGCGTCGGGGGTATCCGGCTCCCCACCGTCCTCCAGCACCGGAACATCCGGGCCGACGTCATCCTCGGGTCCGGGTTGAATGAGCCCACTGTCAGAGAGGTTGCAGGCGATCATGAATATAAAAAGCGCACTCAGCCCCCAGACTCGCCGCCCACGGCATGTTAGCTTTTGAATCATTTCATTCTCCTCATCGACATGAGATTCATTTCCCTTGGGATGGCCTGCCCGGCGGCGTGCACTCTCGTAAAAGGGTCGCTTGTTGAGCCCTGACTGTCAAAAGCGCAAGTACCTTTGCGCCGATCTCGATTCAAGTTCTTTGTCATTCGTTCGTCCCGGGGGCACGGGACTCTTCATGCAAGAGCATCGTCCCCTCCCTTTTTTTACGCCCGCTTGCAGCCTCAAGAACAAAAAAGCCCCCCTCCCGGAACAGGAGGGGGGCTGTGCATCAGCAGCGCGCCGCGGTACTGGCGAGCATGCACATCACATCAGGCAGGGCACCGGGTTGGGATCGCTGTTGGAGACACAAACGTTCTCCGAAGAACAGCAGCCCGCCTGCCCACTGCTCGTCTCGCAGGGATGTCCTATCTGGCAGCGCGCCTCCATACAGGGACCATCATCGTATGTGCTGCGGATCGCTTCGCAGGTTCCCTGACCATCGCATTTCGGATCCCAGGTCGAAACTCGCCACCGCCCCATCACGCACTCGCGGGAATCAACCGGAATCGCCATGGAACAGTAGGTTCCCTCCTCCACATAGATCTGGCAGGCCGAGTTCTCGGTGGTCGTTACCGTCTGATCGCATGCACCGGTGGTACCGCAGACCGGCGTGGTGATCGTCGTCGTCTGCTGGCCCGCTTCGGTACAACTGTTGATCGTGCCTCCGGTCGCCATGCAGTCGGTGATGCGGCGCCTCCCGATGCCGCAGACGCGCCCGGCGGTACGCAACACGCAGACCTCGGATTCAGTCACCGTCGATGCGCTGCAGCCCCCATCGGTGCAATGGTACTCGGTGCGCTCGCGCGTCCGTGTTCCGGCGGTGTTGCACACTTCACCGGGAACGTCGGCCCTGCAGGGGCCCCATTCAGTGACCTCCTCAGCGTTGCAGATCGCTCCGATGGTATCGCGCTCACAGCCCCGGGTGTCGACCAGACGCTCTTCCACCTGCTCGCAGCTGCCCTCGCTGCACACGAAGGTGATGATGTCGCGCACACGCTCACCTGTGGTATCGCAGGGGCTCGCGTAGACGCACTCCGACCAGCCACTGTCGATCGGCTCCCCACACTGCTGATCGACAGAAAGCTCGCGGCGACAATCGCGCTCTTCGATCGCCTCGCTCATTTCACAGGTTCCCGACTCTCCACAACTAAACGTCGTCACAGTTCGGGACTCCACGCCCGTCAGAGCGCAGACGTTATCGCCGAATACGCACTCCCCCCAGGGACCGGCCTCGCTGGGCTGGCAGTCCGAGGTCTCACTACAGACCGACGCCTCGTAGCAGACGCCCCGGTAGCAGGCCTCGCCAGCACGGCAGACCACCTCGGAGCAATCGGTGGGGATACAGGCCCCCTGGTAGCAACGCGAGCTCGGATCGCAGGCGTCTGACTCCTCGCACGCCAGGTAGCAGACCCCGCGGTAGCAGGCTTCTTCGTCCCCGCAGCTCACATTTTCGCAGCTCTCATCAACGCAGACCCCGCCGGTGCAGTACCCGGTGGCGCAGTCGTCTGAGAATACGCAGGACTCACCAAGCTCGCAGGCTTCACATTCGGTGCCGCCGCAATCGACATCACTCTCATCGCCGTTTTGAACGCCATCCTCACAACCCGGTGCCACCTCGGTATCGGGCTCCTCCGCATCGGGCTCCTCCGCATCGGGCTTGTCTGCATCGGGCTTATCCGCATCTGGAAGCCCCGAATCCCCCTCACCGATATCGGCTTCGCCTCCCCCGGGACCGTCGTCGGCGAGCATCACCGCCCCGTCATCCACGTTACAGGCGGCCAGTGTGAGGAGCAGGCAGCTCACCCAGATCATCGCCCAGCGCGACTTTTTCCCCTTCCCGTCCAGATTCATCTCATCCTCTGATCAAAATTTTTCGATACCAACGCGTCACACAAAGCTCGACCATGGAAGACGAGCCCCTCTGGCGTCGACATCCACGACCTTCAGCTAACCTTTCGGTCAGGATAGAATAGTATCTGAACGCAATGCAAACTTATTTTACGACCGCCCGAAAAAAACCGCGTTTCCCCGGTGACTTAGCCCCTACGCAGCCAGGAGTCCGAACCTCCAACACGTCTGAAGAACCAGCGTCTGAAGAACCAGCGGCCCAAGCCCCCGGACCGGACATGCCCCTCTGTTGTCCATGCTCCCCCCCGGAGCACTCAGCGCGCATGCAGCCGGCTGGCCTTGACCTCGGCGACCGAGCGACACCCGGCCAGCCCCATCGTCAGATCAAAGTCAGCTTTGAAGTTACGCAGCACCTCCACCACTCCCTCCTCACCGCCGGCGGCCAGCCCGTAGACATAGGGCCGGCCCAGGAGCACCGCGTCAGCGCCCAGCGCCAGCGCCTTAAAGACGTCGGCGCCGGTGCGAATCCCGCTGTCGAAGAAGATCGTCACATCCTCACCCACCGCCTCCGCGATCGCCGGAAGGGCCTCAATCGAGCTGAGCGCCCCGTCGACCTGACGGCCCCCGTGGTTCGACACCACAATGCCATCCATGCCGTGCTCTTTGGCCAGCCGGGCGTCCTCCACAGCTGTGATTCCCTTGAGCACAATCGGCAGATCGGTGCACTCGCGCAAAAAGCTCAAATCCTCCCAGGTCAGCGAAGGACGAGAGTAGATGCCGGTGAATTTGCGCACGGCTGCCAGCGCCTCCCCGCTGGTCAGGCTCTTGAAAAACCCGTCGGGATAATTCCCGGCGAGCTCCATGAGCACGCGGATCGTGGCCAGATTGACCTTGCGCTCCGGCCCCACCTCCTGGTCGAGCTCATCCTCTTTGAGCAGGCGACGAAAGACCGGATCGGAGGTGTACTGCGCGATCCCCTTGCCCCTCAAAAAGGGCAGGTACGCCAGGTCCAGATCCCGGGTGCGCCAACCCAATAAGGTCGTGTCCAGCGTGACGACAATCGCTTCACAACCGGCCTTCTCCGCGCGCTGCACGAGGCTTTTGACCAGATCGTTGGAGACGCTCCAGTAGAGTTGAAAGAAGCGCGGCGTCTCACCCAACTCCCGGGCGCAATCCTCCATAGGCACCGAGGCCTGATTGCTGAAGATCATCGGGACACTCTCGCGCCGCGCCGCGCGCGCCACAGCCAGATCCGCTTCCGGATGCGCCATCTCCAGCACGCCGATAGGCGCCAGCATGTAGGGCGAGGGGTAGCGCGTACCGAAGATCTCCACCGACGTGTCGCGCACCGAGACATCGCGCAACATCCGCGGCACGATCGCCCACTTCTCAAAGCCCTGACGGTTGGCGGCCATCGTGCGCTCCATCCCCGCGCCGCCGGCCACGTAACCAAAGGCCTCCGGGCTCATCGCCTCGCGCGCGCGCTCCTCCTGGCGAGCGATATCCACCGGCACTGCCGGCGGCTGCCCGCTGACCCCGCGCACATAGATCTCGGTCTGACGCTCACGGCCGATACCGGGCTGCGAGGGGGAGGGGGACGTCGGTTTCTGAGGCTTCGACATAGGGGGGGCTCCTTAAACCAGTACATCACGAGGTTCGCCAACAATGCGCCGTATCCGGGATCGACACCCAGAATGACCGGCTCTCTAAAGAGCGCGGCCAGCAAAAAAGACGCACACCATTCTGATGCCCTGAGCTTTGTCTGCCGGCCCGATGAGGTCAAGCCCCTCGCCGCCCTGAGCGGAAGTCATCCCACCGGGAAAAAACGCAAGAAACACCGTCCCATCCCTCGCATAGGCGTACCCGAATAAAAAACCGGCCGCGATGCGCTCGCGGCCGGTTTTTTCTCTCGATCTTCCCGGGCAACCTGCCCCCCTCCGAGATTTAGAAAGCCGTCTCGGCTAACCCCTTAGAGCTCGCACACGCGAATGGGCTCGCCGGGCCGACTCTGCGGCTCACAGTAGCCGTTGCCGTCGCAACATCCCGACCAGCCATTGTTAGCCGTGCAGCTCCGGCCAATGAACGCATGACAGCTCTGAGATTCCGTGCGCGTGGTGCTCGAGCAGCTCCCATTGGAACAACGGTAGTCGGTGCAGCTACGCGTCTGGGTGCCGGTGCACTGACCAAAGCCGGTCTGGCAAAAGCTCCAGTTTCCACAGGACGATCCAGAACCGCAGCTGATCCCGTCGGTGTTGCGGCTACAGTTGTCTGTCTCCGTCGTCGTGCTCGACGTGCAGCTGTTGTTGGAACAGGTGTAGGTTGTCACGCTTCGCGTCCGGGTGCCCGTCTCATCGCAGCTGCTGGTAAACCCACCGCAACTCGACCAGTTGCCGGTCTGCGTGGTCCCACAGCTAGTCCCATGAGTCGAGCGAGTGCAGGCCTGCGTCTCAGTCGCTGTGGACGTCGTGCACGTTCCGCTGGAGTTGCAGATGTAGTCGGTACGCGTGCGCGTCTGCTCACCGGTGGTATCACACGTTGAACTAAATCCGCCGCAGCTTCCCCACGAGGTGTGGGTGGAGGCTCCGCAGCTATTGCCCGTCACGCTGCGCGTGCAGCTCTGCGTCTCGGTACGATTAACCGTGGTGCAGGTACCATTGGAGCACTTGCGCTCGGACACGGTGCGCGACTGCTCACCGGTCCGATCGCAGGGACTGGAGAAGCCGCCGCAGCTTCCCCAGGACCCGGTACTCGTTGTCCCGCAGCTGCTAGAGTCGGTGTCACGGTAGCAGGTACGACTCTCGGTGAAGTTCGAAGAGGCGCAGCTCCCGCCTGAGCAATGATATTCGGTGCGGGTACGGGTCTGAGTACCGCTCTCATCGCAGGTGTTCGAAAAGCCGCCGCAATTCGACCAGCTCGTGTAGTCATTGCCACCGCAACTGTTTCCTTGAGTCACCCGGGTGCAGGCCTGGGTCTCGGTCGCTGTGGAGGTCGTGCACGAGCCGCCCGAGCAGTTGTAGTCGGTGCGCGTGCGCGTCTGCGTCCCGGTTGTATCACAGGTGTTGGCAAAGCCGCCGCAGGCACTCCAGGAGGTGTGGGTCGACGAGCCACAACTCACGCCAGACCTGTCACGGGCACAATCCGAACGCGTTGACGTCTGCGAGGTCGTCACGGCCCCACAGTCGCCACCGGAGCAGGTGCGCGTCGTGACGCTTCGGGTGCGCGTGCCGGTCTCAGAACATGCATTGGCATAGCTACATGTCGATGACCAATCGCCGTAGGTCACTCCGGCGCCGCAGCTATCACCTGTTGTGATGCGATCGCAATCCGAACGCGTCGCGGTCTGACTGCTCGTCACCGAGCTGCAACTACCATCGGCGCAGCTCTGCGTGGTCACACTCCGGGTGCGCGTACCTTCCAGCGCGCACACCGAGGCGTACTCGCAGCTCGCCGACCAATCACCATAGGTCACGCCCTCGCCACAGCTCGTCCCGGCGGTGTTGCGCACACACGCCGTCGTGTCGATCTCCGTCGTCGTGACCGACTCGCAGCTGCCCCCGACGCAGCTCCGCGTCACAACGCTTCGAGTACGCTCACCGTTGAGCGAACACTCGGTGGCATACTCACAGCTCGACCACTCACCGTGGGTTACGCCCGCCCCGCAGCTCATGCCCGTGGTATCACGGGTGCAGCTCTGCGACTCCGTGCGATCCACCGAGGAGCAGTCGCCACCGGCGCAGATGCGGTCTGTGGCGGTGCGGGTCTGGGTGCCCTCCTGTGCACACTCATCGGCAAACCCTCCGCAGGCGCTCCAGTCGCTGTGCGTCGTTCCACCGCACTCCACATCGGCGGTGTCGCGGGCGCAGTCCGCGTGAACTTCCGTCTCACTGGTTGTCACAGCCTCACAGCTGCCGCCGGCGCAGCTCCGCGTCACCACACTCCGGGTGCGCGTACCTTCCAGCGCGCACACCGAGGCGTACTCGCAGCTCGCCGACCAATCACCATAGGTCACGCCCTCGCCACAGCTCGTCCCGGCGGTGTTGCGCACACACGCCGTCGTGTCGATCTCCGTCGTCGTGACCGACTCACAGCCGCCGCCGGCGCAGCTCTGCGTCACCACGCTTCGGGTGCGCTCACCGTTGAGCGAACACTCGGTGGCATACTCGCAGCTCGACCACTCACCGTGGGTTACGCCCGCCCCGCAGCTCATTCCCGTGGTATCGCGGGTGCAGCTTTCGGTCTCAACCTCCTCGCGCGGCGCACACGAATCATCGCCGGCGCACTCATAATAGGTCACCGTGCGACTACGGGTGCCCTCCAGCGCGCACGCGTTGGCAAAACCGCCGCAATCGCTCCACGCCCCGTAGTCCGGCTCCTGGCACTGCACCCCTCCCTGGTCGCGGCTGCAGCTCTGCGTCTCATCGCGCTGGCTCGGCACGCACGCGCCACTGCCACAGGCGTAGCTTGTGATGGTACGGGTCTGCGTGCCCGTCTGACTGCACGTCCCGTCAAAGCCCATACAGGGGCCCCACTCCCCAACCTCCTGAGCGCCGCACTCCAGCGCGTCGGTCTCAAGCGCGCAGCTCTCAACCTCTTCGGAAATCGACTCCTGGCAGCCACCTTCGGCGCAGCTATACGTGGCAATCTCACGGCGGCGCTCACCCTCCAACGCACACACCGAAGCACCATCGACCGCCTCACATCCGCTCCACTCGCCAATGACAGCCTCGCCACACGCAAGCGCATCGGTCTCGCGCACACAGCTCTCAACCTCGTCGCGCTCGGCGGGCTCACAGCTCTGTGAGGCGCACGCAAAACTCGTCACCGTGCGGCGACGCTCGCCATCATAGGCGCAGAGATCGGCCTCGGCGCCTTCCAGCGCCTCACAGCTGCTCCACTCCCCAAACATCGCTTCGGCGCAAACATCGGCTTCGGTCACACGCTCGCAGCTCTGCGACCCCTCGATCTCCTCCGAGGCGCACACGCCTTCCTCACCACAGCTAAAAACCTCGACCACACGCGTCTGCACCCCGGCCTGAATACACGCATCACCGTCTTCAAACACACACTCGCCCCAGGGGCCCGCCAGTGCTTCGCCACAATCCGCATCAGCGCCGCACTGCTGGCCAACGTCGCAGGCTTCGCAGGAGTCCCCGCCGCAGTCCACATCGGACTCCGCGCCGTTCTGAACGCCGTCGTCGCAGGTGGGCACCACGCAGCCGCCCTCCACGCACTGCGCACCTTCCTCAGAGCAACTGCCATCATCCTGACACGTCGCGTAGCACACGCCCCGGTAACAGGTCTCCGCCGCGCCACAGATCACATCATCGCAGCTCAGCGCGGTGCATGCGCCCTGAAAGCAGCGCTCTTCAGCGCCGCACTCCGCGCTATGATCACACGCCGCGTAGCACTGCCCCCGGTAGCAGGCCTGACCTTCGTCGCAGGACACCCCTTCGCAGCCCACGCCCACGCAGATGTTGTTCTGGCACAGCCCGCTTGAACAGTCGCCCCCATCCTCACAGCCCTGCCCCGGCTCGCACGCCTCGCACTCCGAGCCGCCGCAATCCACGCCGGTCTCCCCGCCATTCTGCTCGCCATCGTCGCAGGTCGGCGCCGGAGGCACATCGCCCACATCCGGCAGCGGCGCATCAAGCAGATCCCCCACGTCCAGGCCATCGTCGGGGTCCGCTACGATCACCTCCCCGTCGGAATCGGAACACGACAAAAGTCCCAGAGATATGAGCACCACTACCAGCCAGGAGCTCAACCATCGAGAGCGCTTAGAAGTCATCGGTAAGGCCATACGTTGAGGTTTTTCAAGGAGTAAGGGACTGCCGGACACAACTCACCATGTCGTCCACAGGCTCTCGTGCATCTTCCCCCTTGAGAGCCGGACCTCCGGCGCAGACGCGCCTTCATCGAGATGTAAACAAATGTTTCACCACTCCTTTTTGTTACAAAAACCCACAAAAATCCAGAGAAATCGGGAATATTGGCATCTTCACATAGTCACAATCACCCGAAGTCTCCCCGCCTCGACTCGCACCACGCAAAAAGGCCGCCCCCGGGAACTCCCGGGAGCGGCCTCTTCACATGACGTACACCGCGTCAGCTCACGACCTTCGCTCGCTACCACGCCGTGAGACGATGGTGCTCGTCGCTGGATGCGAGCTTAAACGCAACTTCGGCAAGGCGCGAAACGCAGGCGCTGCTTGAGCATCATCAAGGCTTTACGACAGAGCCCGAGATGCTTTCAATGCAGCAGATGCCGCATCAACGATAGCTCACGGCGTCCTACTCGCCGCGAACTCCAATTACTCCAGAACGCGCAGCAGCTCTGCCTCAAAGCGCTTCTGCAGCGTCGTGTCCCGCTCCAGGCGCTGCGCGAACATCGTATAATCTTCAAAGGCCATGCCCGACTCCTCGACCACAGACTGAAGCCGGGAGATCGCCTCCTGCTGGACCTTCTGCACGTCTTCAGGCGACTGCACCGAGGCCATCTTCTTCTGCACCTCAGCCTGCACCGGCTGCATCGCCATAAAGGCCCGGGCGAACGCCTTCACCTGTGCATCGTCGAACTCCTCCTGCTCCACCTCCGGCGCAGCGGGAGCCTGCGCCCCCTCGGAGCTCGCAGCCTCATCCTCAGACGCAGCTTCGTCGTCCACCTCCGGCTCCTCAATCACCTCCGGCGTCTTGATCACCTCGGGCGCTTTGGACTCATCGCCGGCGCTCTCGGCGCTCACCTCGGGCTCGGTCTGAAGATCGGGCTTCTCGTCCACCTCGCAGGCCATCAACCCGGCAGCTCCGAACGCCAGAAGAAGTCCACGCAGCGCGTTATGTCGGTGAATCCAGGGCTTCAGCTTCATCGTTGCTCCTTCCATTCGAGTTGCGGAGGCTCGCCGAACCCGACCATCCAGGTCCGACACGTCACGCGTCATGATTTGCAAGATGCGTTCTACCCTCGCCAGGCGTGATATCTCACCCGAAATTCACCCTGTGACCCCGAAAATACGTGCCGATATGCGACATGTTGCACATCACAACACCTGTTGCCCCCTCGTTCTCCCCTTTCGAAGGGGCCGAACCTACCCCTTACCGTTGGCTCGTTCCTGGTAGCGATCCGCCACGATATCGCGCAGCGCACGCGCCTCCACCCCGGCCGACTCATTGACGATGGAGGCCTCCAGAATCGCCTTCGGATCAACCTCGTGCACCGCCGTGCGCAGACGCGCATACGAGAAACGATCGATGATGCAGTAGATGATCTGCCGGGGCTCCCCGCTATAGCCCCCCACCCCCTGCAGGAGCGTCACACGCATCTTCATCTCTTCGACGAGCTTGCGTCGAACCGGCTCGCAGTTGTCGCTGATGATCATCACCGAGACGACCTGGTTGAACCCCTCCAGCACAAAATCGATGACCTTGGTGACCAGAAAGAACACCGCCACCGAGAACATCGCGCTCTCCAGGCCGAACACCAACGCCGCCCCGCTCAAAATCACCACGTTGATCGAGAGCAGAAAGGTGCTCACCGGAATGTTGAAGCGCTGGTTGGCCCAGACCGCCAGCATCTCGGTGCCGTCGATCGCCCCGCCATTTCGCACCACAATACCCACCCCCAACCCCAGCAGGAGCCCCCCGTAAAGGACGATGAGCACCTCGGAGGTCGTCACAGCCGGAACATCGCGCAACATCACCAGCCCCAGCAACGCCACCGCGTTGCTGTACCCGGTACGCCAGGCGAACGTCTTACCCAGCGCACGCGCGCTGATCACCAGAATCGGGCCGTTAAGACAGAGCAGAAAAAGCCAGATCGGCAACCCGAAGAGCTTCGCACCCATGATCGAGAGCGCCGTGGTACCGCCATCGACCAGGCTGTTTGGCGCCAGAATCAGCTCCAGCGCCAGCGCCACGAGGACCGCACCCACCGTCAACATCAGATAATCCACAAAGGTGCGCATCCATCCTCACATCTCTCAACCATCATCACTCGCTACGAAGCAGCTCGACCATCTTTTCGGTCAACCCCTCGGCCCGGGCCGCCTGAACGCTCTCACGCGCCAGCAGCGCCTGACTGTAGGCCTGGACCTCTTCCAACCCGTCAAGAAGATCGCCCCAGCCCATCACCTCCATCGAGGCCCATCGCGTAAACACCGGGGCCAGGGTCGCATCCACAAGGCTGAAGGACGCACCGGAAAAGTACGGTCCTTTTTGACGCTCGCGCAAGGCTCCTTCGATACGCTCCAGCGCACTCCGCACCGTCGCACGCCCCTGCTCAACCCGGACCGGGTCGCCGCCGGCAAACCACAGCGTCCCCACCCCATCCATCAGCACATCGTTGGCAAAAGCTATCCACGCCCGCGCGCGCGCCCGCTCCAGCGGCCCCTCCGGAAGCAGCGCCGGCTCGGGGAGCACCTCCTCGAGAAACTCGTTGATCACGCTCGACTCGAAGATCGGCACCTCATCGACCACCAACACCGGTACTTTGCCGCGCGGCGAGAGCTTGAGGAACCAGTCGGGCTTATCTTTGAGGTCGATGAAAACCTGCTCAAAGGCCTGCCCCTTCTCATGGAGCACCACACGGCTGCGCTCCACATACGGACAGAGATCAAACGAGATCAGAGTATACGTCGACGACATCTTCGCGCTCCTGCTTTAAGTCTGAGACAACGGCACCATGCCGACTCCCAAACACAGCACCGCTGCGCTCTCGTCAACACAGGGCAAACGCATCTCCGCGTTGCCTCAACGCAACTTCGGCAGAAACGCCCCCCCCACGCCCTACGAATTCTCACGAAACCTCAGGTCCCCGGCCCGTAGCGCAACTTCTCGGAGGTACCCGCCGTCAGGCGAAGATCGCCGGTGAGGCTGCGCAACGCGGTACGAATCCCCTCTTCGACCACCGGATGGTAGAAGGGCATATCCAGCGCATCAAACACCGTCATCCCACTCTGCACCGCCCAGGCCAGCAGATGCGCGGTATGCTCTACCCCCGGCCCGAACATCTCGGCGCCGCACAGTCTGCCGGTGTCGCGGTCGGCGTAGATCCTCACAAGCCCCTTATTCTTCGCCTCGACCCGCGCGCGGCCCTGGTCTGCATACGACACCTCGCCGATGCCGCACTTCTCTTTATCGAGCGACTTCCAGCCGCAGCCCACCACCGCCATCTGCGGATCGGTAAAGGTGATCGCCAGCGGCGCGCGCCGAATCTGCGCGCGGATATCGGGGAAGTTCGCCGCATTGCTGCCCGCGATTCGCCCTTCATCGGCCGCCTCATGCAGCAGCGGGTAGTGGTTGGCCGCATCACCGGCCATGAACACCGGCAGCTCACCCACCTGGGTGGTGCGCGGATCGAACGAAGGCTGCCCGCGCTCATCCACGGGCACACCGGCCTCCTTAAGCCCCAGCCCCGCAAGGTTGGGGCGGCGCCCGGCGGTCACGATCACCTTTTCAAAACGCGCCTCACCGGGCTGCTTCTGAGCGTCGTGCCAGCGCAGCACGAAGCCGCCTTTACCGTCGGTGGCCTCGCTCACATCAAAGGCATCGATGCCCAGGTGCAGGTCGAGCTCGTCGCCGAGCACCTCGTGAATCACCTCGACGACCTTCGGATCGTGAAGATGCGCCAGCTCATAAAAGGGCGAAAAGAACGAGACTCGCACTCCCAGCCGATGCAACGCCTGACCGAGTTCCAGACCAATCACCCCCGGCCCGACCACGGCCACCGACTCGGGCAGATCCTCCCATTCAAAAACATCGGCGCTGGTGGACAACGACTCTCTGAGCGGCATGAGGTTCGGCGGGAAATAAGGGCTGGAGCCGGTGGCGATCACCACCGCGCGAGCGTTGATCTCCATCTCCTCATCGCTGCCTTCCAGGGCCACCCGCACCGTGGTCGGCGAGGTCAGGCGTGCTCGCCCGCGAATGCGCACCTCATCGGGAATGCGCTCGGTTGATTTGAGCACAAAACCCACAAAACGATCCCGCTCGCGCCGCACCCGCTCCAGCACCTCTCGCCCATCAACGCGCATCCCTTCGGGGTGCACGCCAAAGGTCGGCGCTTTCCGGACCGCATCGGCCGCGTTGGCCGCGGCGATCAACAACTTCGAGGGCATGCACCCCACCCGCGCGCAGGTGGTTCCGTAAGGGCCATCTTCAATGAGCGCCACGCTGGCACCGGCCTTACGCGCCGCACTTTGCGCTCCAAGCCCGGCCGTCCCGGCCCCGATCACCACCACATCCACGTCGCGCTTTTGCATCCCTGAGCTCCTCACTGCAATGGCATGTATGACCCGCGCCTCAACTCCAACATTCGGCGGCCTGGCGCAGCACATCGATCACACTGACCACGCCCACCACTTCCTCGCCCTCCACCACCGGGAGCGCGCCGACGCGGTACATCAAGAGCGCTTCCACCGCCCGGGACGCATCATCCTCGGGGCGAACCGTGACCACGTCACGATCCACCAGAAAACGGCTCTTGATGATTGTGGCCACCGGCGATTCCAGCACCTCTTTGACGTCCGCCTGCGAGAGCATAGTAAACACTCCGGGCATCGAGTGAATGAACGTCAGATCACGATCGCTGACCATGCCCACGATCCCCTCGGTGTCGACCACGGGCACATGGCGGATGCCCCGCTCCCGCATCAACGCCAGCACCGCCTCGATGCTCGTGTCAGGGCTGACCACCACCGGATCGCTCGTCATCACCTCGCGCACCTTCATCCCTGCCTCCTGCGCCGGCATCGACAACGCGGCCTCATTGCCCGCACGGACCATCCGGCCAACCTGTTGATATCAAAGACGAATTCAACATCGCGCGACGCGGAGCAACGACTCAATTCTCGATCACAACCCCGGCCTCGCGGTACTCACGGAGCCGATACTGGACCTTACGCACGCTGATGCCAAGCATCTCCGCGGTCTCCGCGCTGCTTCCACCGGTGGCCTCGTAGGTGCGTAGAAGCGCATGGCGCTCGATCTCGGCCAGGGTCGACCCGGGGATCTGCACGCCGATCTCACCGGGCGTCGTGCCGCTCTGTCGCAGAAGCTCCGCGGGCAAATGACGAAGCTCCAGGCGTTTGCCATCGGTGAGCACCACCGCGCGCTCGATCACATTCTCCAGTTCACGCACGTTTCCGGGCCACTCGTAGCGCTCCAGGGCGCTCATCACCTCGGGGGCGACTTCTTCAATGCTGCGGCCGTTCTCCTGGGCGTACTTCGCCACAAAATGTCGTGCCAGCAGGGGCACATCCCCCGGCCTGGCGCGCAGCGGAGGCGCCTCGATATGAATGACGTTGAGACGAAAATAGAGATCTTCGCGAAAACGACCGGCTTTGACCTCGGCTTCCAGATCACGGTTGGTCGCGGCGACCACCCGCACATCCACCGAGATGGTCTTGTTGCCCCCGACCCGCTCAAACTCCCGCTGCTGCAAGAACCTCAGGAGTTTGACCTGAATCGTCGGCGAAATCTCGCCGATTTCATCCAGGAAGAGGGTGCCGCCGTGGGCCTCCTCAAAACGGCCCTCGCGTCGGGCGCTGGCACCGGTGAACGCGCCCTTTTCGTGGCCGAAGAGTTCGCTCTCCAACAGGCTCTCCGCCAGCGCCGCACAATGCAGGCGCACAAAAGGCTTGTCGACGCGCCCGCTCTTCTCATGGAGCATCCGCGCGATCAGCTCCTTACCCGTACCGCTCTCGCCGGTGATCATCACCGTGGCGCGCGCGCCGGCCACCTGGTCGATCATCGCAATGAGCGACTGCACCGCCGGGCTCGCCCCCAGGATCTTTGTGCGCGATTGCTCGCGATGCTCGGCGTGGCGGGCGCGCAGATTGGTAAGCTCGCGACGCTCCTCAATGCGCTCCATCGCCCGGGAGAGCACCAGTGAGACTGCGTCGAAGTTCAGGGGCTTGGTCAGATAGTCGTCGGCGCCGGCCTTCATCGCCTCCACCGCACTCTCCACGCTGCCAAAAGCGGTCATCACCACACAGCCCAGCTCCGGCTGCTCCTCGCGCGCCTTCTTGACCAGCGTGATCCCGTCCATCACAGGCATGCGCCAGTCGGTCAGGAGCACCTCACAGGGCCACTCACGCAAGATCCCCAGCGCCTTAAAACCGTCGCCGGCCGAAGACACCTCGTAGCCCTCATCGCTGAGAAGTTCCACAAGCGCGCGGCGGGCATGCGGTTCATCGTCGACCACCAGGATGCGGCGTTTGCGCTGCGGCGCCTGAGTCTCAGGCGCCTTCTCAACGCGCTCAGCGGGAGAAACAGCCATCTCATCAGTCCATGCACTCATCGCTCAACCTCGTCCTCCGCGTCACGCCGCGGGTAGGGTAAGTAGACGGTAAAGGTGGTGCCCTCCCCGGGTCGCGAGAGCACATCGATGGAGCCGCCATGCGCCTCCACAATCTTGCGGGCGATCGCCAGGCCGATGCCGGTGCCGGAGGCTTTCGACGTGTAGAAAAGATCGAAGATCCGGTACTTCATCGCCGGCGACATCCCCTGGCCGCTGTCGCCGAACTCCACACGCAGCCCGCTCTCACTCTGCACGACCTGCACCCGCATAAGCCCCCCGTCGGGCATCGCTTCGACGGCGTTGGTCATCAGGTTGATAAAGACCTGCATCAGACGATCCCGGTCGCAGATCATCACCGGATCGCCTTCAACCTCAATGTCCATCTGCACCCCGCCGGCCTCCAGGGTCAGCTCGTGGTTGCGGCGGATCTCATAAAACATCCCGGCCACATCCACCGGTCCGGTGTGGATGTCGACGGGCTTGGCAAAGTCCAAGATCTCGGAGTTAAGCCCCTGAATGCGGCGCAGCTCCGCACGCACCGCTTCGAGCACCTGACCGTAGACCCCTTCGTCGACCTCGGAGCTGCGCAGGCGACGCTCCAAGAGGGTCATCTGCAAGCCGATGGCATTGAGCGGGTTGCGCACCTCGTGGGCAAGACCTGTGGCCAGCGCCGCCGGAATCTCCAGCTTCTGCTTCATCAGCGAGTCCCAGTAGGACTGCACCATGATCGTCAGCTCAATATCCAGGATGCGATCCACGCTGGTCACCGAATGACGCAGACTCTGAATGCGCGGATCGCTCTGAAGGCGCGCCTCCAGATCGCTTAAGATCTCCAGGAAGCCGTGGCGGATCAGGTTCATCGCCCCGAACATAAACTGCGGCAGCAGCCCCACGTTCACATGCACCCGGCCGATATGCTGGCGATGCGCAAAATATGCGTCGTCGTAGCGACCCTCAAAAAGCTCACCGAGCCACACCGCAAGTGAGGCGCGCAGCCGATCGATCTGCTCCGGGCCGACAAAGACGCCGCGAGCGCGCGGATGGGCCATCAGCGCATCGTAAAACGCCACAACCACCTCCGAGAAGCGAGGCTCCACCAGGGGGCCCAACGCCTTGAGGCGAGCGGCGTCTTCGTCGGTGAACCCGACATAACTTTTGATCTCGTCAAAGAAATGCATCACGAAATAACTCGGAGGTTCGAGGGTGCCGACGTCCCCCCGGATGGGCGAGGTCGGTGCTCGGGTCAATGCGTTACTACCCGTCGCCGATCATCTCCGCTCGACACCGGGCGGCCTCGGCACAAGAGGATGGCTCCCGGGTGCGGCAGAATGTCGCGACGACCGGGGCTAAAGCAAAAGCGGTGCCATCCTCGTCCGGAAGGAACCCGCCAGAGGGCGAAGACCCTTATCTGGTGCGCCTTATCGCGAGGCGATCGCGCTAAAATAAAGCCGGAGGAGCGGGAAGTCCGGCGCAAACTACGCAGCGAAGGGGCCGCGGAGACGCAACTTCTGCATCAACCAAAAGCATCGCGCAAATATTGCACAAAGACACGTCCTTACACAGCTCCTGAGCGGGAGCGTAGCGGGCGACTTGAGCGGTCAACGCGCCCCCATTCTTCTTTCGGGCCCACACGCCGGAGCGCGACGATCCGCCACCTTTTCTGAAGCTGTGCGGTGACCAGCGCGACGGGGCCGCTCACCTCGCCACCAACCTTTTTGAAACCTCTGGCACAGGGATTGCTCTAACCGACGACAACGCTTGCTGGCGAGATCCCCGCGCAGTCGGATTCGCCCTGGAGCAGGCATTTGTTGGTGTCTGACTGCGCTACTTTGCGAGGTACCTATGGCCGCACCCTGCATCTCGATGCCTGTTTCCGCTCCGGTCAACGCCCCCACGCCCGCGGTGCACCCGCTGGCGCGACAGCGCGCCCGCTCCTCGCGTGAGACAGACCTGCACGCCGACTCGCTGACCACCTACATGAATCAGATCCGACGCATTGAGATCCTGCCCAATGAGATTCAGGATCGTCTGGCGCGCGCCTTTTTGGAGCAGGGCGATACAGAGGCCGCCAAGACTCTGGTCTGGGCCAACCTGCGCCTGGTGGTGAAAGTGGCGACCGACCTGCACCGCCCCGGCCACGATCTTTTGGACCTGATTCAGGAAGGCAACCTGGGGCTGACCGAGGCGCTGACCCGCTTTGATCCAGACCGTGGCACCAGCTTTGTGGGCTATGCGCACTTCTGGATCCGCGCGCTGATCTTCAACTACCTGCTCAACCACACCTACCCGATCCGCATGGGCAGCTCGCGCGACAGCCGCAAGCTCTTCTTCAACCTGCGCAAAGCTCGTCGCCAGCTGCGCAGCCGCGGGCTGGAGCCCAGCGCCGAGAACGTGGCCGACTACCTGGAGGTTGATGTCGATGAGGTCGAGCGCGTGGCCACCCTGACCGGCGGGGGCTTCACGCGCCTGGACGCTCCCTTAAGCGACGACTCCGAGACCACCGGCCGTGACATGCTCGCCAGCGAGGAGCCCGACCCGGAAGAAGCCGCTCACGACCACCTCCTCTATGAGCGTTTGCGCGCGCTGGCCGAGGAGTTCGTGAACACCATCGACGACGCGCGCCGCCGCCAGATCTGGCATGAGCGTATGCTCGCCATCCACCCCCGCCAGCTCGACGACCTGGGCGATGAGTTCGGCATCTCCAAAGAACGCGTGCGCCAGCTGGAGATGGATATGCGCAAAAAGTTCCGGGTGTACATGGAGACCTACCACGCCCCCACCCTCCAGGAATACCTGGCCCACTGATCCTCGAATAACCCCCTGATTCAACAGGGGTTTTCGCACCAGGCAAGCGCAACGAGATGGCCGTCATCGAGCTCGGTGAGGGCCACCTCCCAACGCGCGGGATCGTCGTCGGGCAGCGCGATAAGTCTCGGGGCGTCCTGCGCATCAAGGTCGAAGATCACCTCATTGAGCCCCGCGCTAATGCCGCGTCCGTCGGCCTTCATCCAGGCCTCCTTGAGCACCCAGAGCTCCAGAAAACGCCGGCGTCGCGCGCTCACCTGGCCCTCCTCCCCATCGTCATCCAGCCTGGCGAGCGCCCGCTGCTCGTACGCCGAAAAAAAGCGCTCGGCGACGCTTCGATGATCGACGCGACGGGTGCCATGCTCGATATCGACGCCCACACGCAGCCCGTGGGCGGCGGCCAGCACCACCCGCTCTTCGCTGTGGGCCAGATTAAAATCAAAGCCGGGCAGCGCCGGGGAGACGAGGTGCGGTCGCTCAAGCGCGCTCTTCCCAAAGATCAACTCCTGCGGCTCGCATCCGGCAAGCTCGCTGAGCATCGTCCGCGCCAGCCCGCGCGTGATGAGGTCGCGCCGACGCAACCTCTCGAGCGCGTAGCGCTGATGACGCTCCAGCTCCTCGGCGCTCATCCAGCCCCGCACCTCCTCGCCAGCCCGCATCGAAAGCGCTCCGACCGCAGCACTCTTCACGATCACCCCGGCGCTCCGAGCGGCCTTGAGCACCACATCCTCCACCCTCAGCTCCGACCCACCGGTGCCCTCCTCACCTCCCGGGGCTGACTTTTCATCGCTGAAACACATTGCAGCTCCTGAACCGGATCGTGAAACATCTTCCGCATCATGCGGAACACATGCCCGCACGGAGCCTGCCCGGCGGACTCCGCGCGGATGGTTTTACCTGAGCCGCCACGTTTTTTTTAGCGATCGTCATAAAAGAGCGCCGCGCACTATTTGCGCGACGCTCTTTCATTCCGGGCCGGCGACGCCCCGCAGGCTCCTGGCCACACCAAACGCGGGGGGCTCAAAAGAGGTTCAATCCCCGTTGCTCTGCCGCTTCATCGGCGCCAGCCCGCCGCGCCAGGCCTCTCCGCTGCGCGCGGCCTGCTCCTCCTGGATAAACGCCTGCGCTGCGGCCAGACGCGAGCTGGCCACGCGGTAGGGTGAGACGCTCACATAATCCAGGTTCAGCGCCTCGAAGAAACGAATGGAATGGGGCTCCCCGGCGTGCTCCCCGCACACCCCGGCGGCCAGCTGCGGATAGACCATCCGCCCCTGCTTGAGCGCCTGACGCATCAAAAGCCCCACGCCGGCGCGATCGAGGATCTCAAAGGGATCTTCCGACAGGACGCCCTGGTCGCGGTAGGCCTCCATGAATCGCGAGGCATCATCGCGCGACATCCCCCACATCAGCTGCGTGAGATCGTTGGTGCCAAAGCTAAAGAAGTCGGCCTCCAGCGCCAGCTCCCCGGCCAGGAGTGCGGCACGTGGAACCTCCACCATCACGCCCACGGCCACATCGGCCTCGCGACTTAATCCATAGAGATGACGCGCCACCGCGTCGTTGATCACCGCGATCAGATGTCCGGCTTCCCCCGGGTCGGCGACCATCGGGATGGCTATCTCCACCCGGGTGCGTACGCCCTCATCCTGCACCTGGCGGGAGGCCTCGACGATCGCCTGCACCTGGGCTTCGTAGATCTGCGGGTAGACCATCGCCAGACGCCCCCCGCGAAAACCCAGCATCGGGTTGGTCTCACGCAGCGCATCGACCCGCCAGCCCACCGCCTCCTCGCTGATGCCCAGCACCTTCGCCACGCTCTTTCGCCCGGCGGCCGTCCCCGGCAAGAACTCATGGGCCGGTGGATCGAGAAGACGCACCATCACCGGCAGGCCGTCCATCGTGCGCAAAATTTGCGCAACCTCCTGGCGCTGGTAGTCCACCAGCGCATTGAGCCCCTGCTCCCGCGTCTCCCAATCCGTGCTCAAGAGCACCTGACGCATCGCGCGCACCGCCTCACTGCTCTCCAGGATCATATGCTCGGTGCGGCACAGGCCCACCCCCTCCGCCCCCATCTTCCGGGCCATCTCGGCTTCCTCGTTGCTGTCCACGTTGACGCGAACTTCAAGACGGCGGTAGCGGTCAGCGAGTTTTAGAAAGGTCTTCAGCTCCCCGGTGATCGTCGGGTCGTTGAGCTCCAGCGCCTCCCCGAACACCTTCCCCGAGCCCCCATCGATCGTGATGCGCTCGCCCTCTTCAAAAAACGCATCGCCCACATAACATCCACCTTTATCCTCATCGATGCGCAGCTCTCCCACCCCGCAGACGCAGGGGGTGCCGATGCCGCGGGCCACCACCGCCGCATGCGAGGTTAAGCCGCCCTGGGCGGTGAGCACGCCGACGGCGGCATGCAGCCCCTCCACATCATCAGCCGAGGTCATCGGGCGCACCAGAATCACGGACTTGCCCTTCTCAGCGCGCTCCACGGCGCGCTCCGAGCTCAGCGCAATCTCCCCGGTGGCCGCCCCCGGGGAGGCGGCCTGACCGCGGGCGATGGGCTCGGGCGGCGTACCGGCGATCTGACGATGCAGTGCCCGCTCCAGGTGCAACTTCGGATCGACGCGTAAGATCGCCTCCTCTTCATCGATGAGCCCCTCCTCGCACATCTCCAGGGCTGCGCGCACGGCGGCCTGGCCGGTGCGCTTGGCCGCGCGGGTCTGCAACATCCACAGCTTGCCGCGCTCCACGCAGAACTCCACATCCTGCATATCGTGGTAGTTGCGCTCGAGCTCCTGCATATAGCCGCAGAGCTCGGCGTACTGCTCGGGCATCAGGCGTTCCATGGCCGCCATGCCCCCGTGCTGCTCCTCCTCCATGCCCAGGGGCCCCGGGGAGCGCCGACCGCCGACCACGTCTTCGCCCTGGGTGGCGATCATATACTCGCCATAGGGCCGGGCCTCCCCGGTGGCCGGATTGCGGCTAAACGCCACCCCGCTGGCGCTCTCATCGCCCAGGTTCCCAAAGACCATCACCATGATGTTGACCGCCGTGCCCCACCCGCCGCCATTCATGCGATGCAACTTGCGGTAGGCCCGCGCCCGGGGCGCCTCCCAACTTCGAAAGACCGCCTCCACCGCCCCCCACAACTGGCCAAAAGGCCCGCGGGGCACATCTCGCCCCGTGACCTCCACGGCCTTCTGGCGCATCGCCTCACTGATGGCGAAGAGCTCCTCCCAGCCCAGATCGTGATCATCGTCGACGCCGGCGCGGCGGCGGTGGCGCACCAGGACCTCTTCGAGCAACGCGTCGTCCACGCCCATGACCACACTTGTGTACATCTGCACAAAACGGCGCTGGCAGTCGTAGGCAAAACGCCGGTCGCCGCTCTGGCGCGCCAACCCCTCGACGCTGTCTTCGCTCAACCCCAGATTGAGCACCGTGTCCATCATCCCGGGCATGCTGCGCGCGCCCCCCGAGCGCACGCTGAGAAGCAGCGGGTTGTCCACATCACCAAAGCCGCGGCCGGTGCGTTTCTCAAGCCAGGCGATGCCCTGACGCACCTGCATCTCAAGGCCTTCGGGGAAAAAACCGTGCTCCAGATAACTTCGGCAGGCCTCGGTGGTCAGGGTCATTCCCGGGGGGACCGGCATCCCTAAGCGCGCCATCTCCGCCAGCCCTGCCCCCTTGCCACCGAGCAGCTCCTTTTGCGAGCCATCACCTCGGGCGTGGCCCTCTTCAAAGCGGTACACAAAGATATCGTCGGTGCTCATCGTCTCCTCCTCCACGTCGGAATTCTGCGGGGGCGCGCGTCGCGGGCCGCCGGCGGATCAGGCTCTCGGGGGCCCGGCGCCTCAGCCTCATGGGGGGGCCGCGCCACGGTGGCCGGCGACCCGCCGGAGCGAAAGTGGCGCGAGGCCCGGGCCAGCGCTTCGAGGCGCTCCTCGACTTCGAAAAAGACCGTGCCCTCCTCAAACGCGCCGGCCTCAGTGCGGCGACCGGCCGGCCGATCGAAGATCAATGTAGCGGCCTGGTGTACGGTTTCGACCGCATAAATAAAGAACGTCCCGGCCCTGACTGCCTCGACCACCTCGTCGGAGAGCATCAAATGCTGCGTGTTGCTCGCCGGGATCACCACCCCCTGGGTGCCGGTGAGACCCCGGTTTTTGCAGAGTTCGTAGAAGCCCTCGATCTTGGCGTTGACCCCGCCGATGGCCTGCACACGACCGTGCTGATCCATCGAACCGGTCACGGCCAGATCCTGACGAAGCTCCAGCTCACTGATCGCCGAGAGCAGCGCGAGTGTCTCGGCCACCGAGGCGCTGTCGCCGTCGACCCCGCCGTAGGACTGCTCAAAGACCAGACGCGCCGAGAGGGCCAGCGGGCGCTCGCGGCCAAAGACCTGACCAAGGTAGCCGCCCAGGATCAACACCCCCTTGGCGTGCAGCGCCCCGCTGAGTTCAACCTCCCGCTCGATATCGAGCAGCTGGCCCTGGCCTACCTGCACGCTGGCGGTGATGCGGCTGGGCCGACCAAAGCGCTCCCCGCCCAGCTCCACCACCGAGAGCCCGTTGACCTGCGCGCTTTTCGTTCCTTCAAGCTGCACATGCAGAATATCGCGCTGCATCGCCTCGGCGATGCGATCACGCAGCCTTGAGGCGCGCCTGCGGCGCGCCTCAAGCGCAGCCTGCACATCCTCCCTTTGCACCCGCTCTGCGCCGCGCTCCTGGCGTTGCCAGTCCGCCTCGGCGAGCACCTCATCGATGCGCTCCACGGCGACCGAGAGCTTTTGGGCATCTTCGGCCTGGCGCGCGCCCCACTCCACCAGGCGTGCCAGCGCCCCGGCGTCGAGCGGCGAGGTCTTCAGCTCGGCGCTGCGCCGGGCGATGAGGCTTAAAAAGCCGTCGAGCTCGGTGTCGCGCTCAACCGACGACTCAAAGTCGGCCATCACCTTAAAAAGATCCGAAACATCCGGGTCAAACGCCTCCAGCAGATAATAAAGGCGGCGCTCGCCAACGAGCACCACCTTCACATCGAGCGCTACCGGCTCGGGCTCCAGGCTCTGGGTCGAGAACAACCCGAGGGTCTGCGCCGGGCTCTCCACGCGCAGCTCACCGGCGCGCAGCGCGCGCTTGAGCTGCTCCCAGACCATCGGCTGCATGAGCACCTGGCGCACATCGAGCACCAGAAAGCCCCCGTTGGCCCGGTGCAACGCTCCGGGCCTGATCATCGTAAAGTCGGTGGAGATCGCCCCCAGGTTCGCCCGGTGATCGATACGCCCGAAGAGGTTTTCAAAGTTGGGGTGATGCTCCTGAATGACCGGCGCGCCTTCGGCCTTTCGATCTTCGTAGAGCACATTGACCTGGTAGCGGCGCAGCACCTCATCTTTCCCCTGAGCCGCTCCCAGCCCCAGAAGTTGACCGGCCTGGCCGCTGCCCTCACCGGCGACGAACGCATCGGCATGCTCCACCAGATCATCTTCCAGCGCATCGAGGTACCCGATGACCTGCGCGTAGTCGCCAAAATCCTCGCGCACCGGCTTAAGGCGCGCGACGACTTCGGTGCGCACGGTGGCCTCTTCCAGGGCCTCAACCTTCTGGCGATGCTTACTCTCCTGGCCGGCCAGGGCGCGCAGGCTGTCATCGAGCTCGGTGTGCAGCGCTTCGAGCGCGTCTTCAAAACGTTTGCGCTCCTCCACATCGAGTTCCTGGAAGGCCATCGGGCCGAGCACCTCGCCATCGACCACCGGCGCCATTACCACCCCGGAGGGGGTCTGAATCACGGCCACATCGTGGGCCTCGGCCTTTGTGCGAATCGCCTCGAGCTCGTCTTTCTGACGGCTCTCAAAACGCTCATCGAGCTCGCGGCGCGTGGCGATATACTCGGGGCTCTCCAGGGCGCGGGGGAGCGCGTCGCTGAGCGCTTCGATCAGCTCGGCCAGGGTCTCTCGAAGCTCGGTGGCTCGCCCGGCCTTCAGGCGTAAGGCGCGCGGGGCACGGGGCTGCTCGAAGTTAAAGACATAACACCAGGCGTCGGGAGCCGGCCGCCCGGCGGCGGCCTCCTCCAGGAGCTCCAAGATCTGCCCGTGTTTGCCCAGCCCCGGCGGCCCCACCGCGAAGATGTGATAGCCGGGCCGGCGCATGGAGACACCGAACGCGAGCGCCTCTTCGGCGCGCGCCTGTCCGGGGACCCCACCCTCACTGAGCTCCTCGCTGCCCTGCACACCGAGGCGCTCCGCTTCACAGATCCGGCGCAGCTGCTCGGTGGAGAGCTGCGTTGACTCACGCAAGGCCTCCACCCTCGCCACACGCGCTGAGACTTCCGAGTGGCCGTTGGCCCCCTTACCATGCGGCTGTGCCGACTGGCCGGATTCATTGCTCCTGGTCCTTCTACGTCGTCTCACCCTCGCTCCCTGCGTTAAGCCCGGGGCACGATGCCCATGATGTGGCGCCCGTGACGTCCGATCACCTCGACGGTGCTGGCCTGAGGCCCTTCCTCGCCATCGACCTCGCTAAAGCGAACCTCATCGCCCAGCTCCAGGCGGGCAAAACCGCCATTGAGCACGGCGTTTTTATGAAAGTAGATCTCGCGCCCGCCGATGGTGCGCAGAAACCCAAATCCCTCCTCGCTGTTGAGATGCGTGATGACCGCATGCGGGGCGTTGGCCCTGGGCTTGCGCTCGGCACGCAGCCGGCCGGCGTAGCTCTTTAAGCGGCGCTCCATGGCCACAAACGCATCGCGCACGGCCTGATAGGGATCCTGAACCACCGCGCGCGTCGGCATCCCGAAGCGGGGCGTCGTCGTGGCCACAAGCTCCTGACCGGGCACGCTCACCTCCACGCGAACCCGGTAGCCGGTGACCTCATGCTGGTTGTTGCGACTGGCCGCCTCCACGGCGACCCGACAGGCGATGATCCTCTGAAAATAGCGCGGCAGGCGGTCGACCCGCTCGCGCACCAACCGCTCCAACGAGGCGCTTGCCTCGACTTGCTTGAACGCGATCTCCAGCGGTACTCGCATAAAACGCCTCCGTCGCCGCCAGGTATGCGGCGCTTGAGGATCGAGGATGCCTTCCGATCTCCACCCCGACCGGGGCGTAGAAGGCGGAGCGGGCGCTCGACCCATCTCATCGTTGTTCAAACTCGAAGCTAAACACGCCCGACGATCCCCCATGATCCTCAGCGCGGCGTTGACCCCCGCGCCTCAAAGGACCAAGATTCGCCGGCAACCTTCAGCCGCCCCCGGTCTGCGCCGGCGGCCTCCCTTACAACCACTCGCCAGAGGCCCGAGGATGCTGCCCGGCCGGCCTATTTGAGATGAGGACTCTGCATGCAACGCCGTCTGATCGTGATGCGCCACGCCAAAAGTGACTGGGCCGAGCCCGGCTTAAGCGACCACCGCCGCCCCTTAAACACCCGCGGCCGCACAGACGCCCCCCGCGTCGGGGCTCGCCTGGCCGAGCTGGGCTGGACGCCGCAGGTCGCGCTCTGCTCCGACGCCACTCGCACCCGCGAGACCTTCGAGTTGATGGAGCCTTCCTTTCCCGACTGTGAGCTGCACCTGTTAAGCGAGCTCTACCTGCCGGGCACCGGCGATGTGCTCGATGCGCTGGCCACGCTCGACGACGAGGTGGAGACAGCGCTGGTGCTCGGCCATAACCCCGGCTTTGAGCAGGTGCTGGGCTACTTAAGCGGCACCTTTCATACGATGACCACCGCCAACGCCGCGCTCCTGCTCGCCAGTGGCGAGAGCTGGGCGGAGGCCTGCCAGGCCTCCACGATGCGCCTGCAGCAGATCGTGCGCCCGAAAGATCTCGATGACTAAAGACAGGCGCAGGCGCGGGCAAAGCGCATTCACAGGCGCCCTCACTGCCCACCTCTAACCCTCTCTTTTCAAAGTACGTTCACACCCAGGCACCCCACAGGGAGTACCGCCATGAGCTCGTCAACTCGCACCCACCGCCTGCTCGAAGCGCTGGGCCTGCACCGACCCGAGCTGCGCGCCTGGGCGATGTACGACTGGGCGATCACGGGAATGTACGCCGTGATCATCGTGGCGGTCTTTCCGATCTACTTTCAGCGCGTGGCCGCCCAGGGGCTCGATCCCACGCTGGCCACCCAGCACTTCGCCACGGCCACCACCCTGGCGCTGGCGATCGTCGCGGCGATCGCCCCGGTGGTCGGTGCCATCGCCGACTTTGCCACGGTCAAAAAACGCTTTCTGGGGACCTTTGCCGGCATCGGCATCGCCGCCGTCGCCGGGATGTACTTTATTCAGGAGGGCGACTGGCTGCTGGCCGCGGGCCTCTTCATGATCGCCAACCTGGGCGCCAACGGCTCGATGATCTTCTACGACGCGATGCTCCCGCATATCGCGCGCGAGCATGAGATCGACCGCGTCTCCACCGCCGGCTTCGCCGTGGGATACGCCGGGGCGACGCTGCTCTTAACGCTGAACCTGGCGATGATCATGAAGCCGGCCTGGTTCTTTCTGCCCGTCGAGAGCACGCTGCCGAGCCGCCTGGCCTTTATCACGGTGGCGATCTGGTGGCTGGCTTTCTCCATTCCTTTGTTTCGGCGAGTGCCCGAGCCCCCGCTTCCCGAAGGCATGGAGGCCATCTCGGCCGGTCAGGCGGTGCGCCGCGCCCTGGGCCGGCTGCGCCACACCTTTGGCGAGCTGCGCGGATTTAAACATGCCTTTTTGATGCTCCTGGCCTTTCTGATCTACAACGACGGCATCGGCACGATCATCCGCATGGCCACCATCTACGGCACCGAGCTGGGCATTGAGCAGGGGGTGCTCATCGGCTCCATTGTGCTGGTGCAGATCGTGGGCGTGCCGTTCACCTTCATCTTCGGCACCCTGGCCGGGCGATTTACCACCAAGACCGCCCTCTTCTTCGGGCTTTTTGTGTACATGGGCATCAGCGTGCTGGCCTACTTTATGACCACCTGGGTGCATTTTGTGCTGCTCGCGCTGCTCGTCGGCACGGTCCAGGGGGGCACCCAGGCCCTCTCGCGCTCGCTCTTCGCAAGCCTGATCCCCCGACATAAGAGCGGGGAGTTTTTCGGCTTCTTTGCCGTCTTCGAAAAATTCGCGGGCATCTTCGGGCCGGCGATCTTCTCGTTGATGATCATCGCCACCGGGTCGAGCCGTCAGGCGATCCTCTCGGTGATCGGTTTTTTCATTATCGGCGGCCTGCTGCTGCTCTTTGTCGACGTAGATGAAGGCCGCGCCATCGCCCGCAAGGCCGAAAAAGACCGCGCCGAGGCCCTCGCCGCCTGATCTTTCACCTCATGTTCTCCGTGTTTGTTTGGCCTCGGGAGATCAGGCGTGCGGCAGAATGCCACCTCGCTGCACGTCACCATCCCGCGCATGATGACCGCTCTTGCCCCTCCTCTCACCTGAAGCCCCGGATCTGCCATGAGCCGCCTGCGCCCCTTCACCGACACCATCTGGTTGATCGACCACCCCCTCAAGCTGGCCGGCGTGCAGATGGGCACGCGCAGCACCCTGATTCGGCTGCCCTCTGGCGAGCTGACGATGATCAGCCCGGTTTCTTTCAGCGATGAGGACCAGGCCGAGATCGACCACCTGGGAGCGGTCACCACGATCATCGCCCCGAACCTCTTTCATCACCTCTATCTCAAACGCGCGATGGCGCGCTGGCCACAGGCCCGCGTGCTCGTGCCGCCGGGCCTCCCCGAGAAGATCGGCGAGTTGGATCAGGCGCTGACCCTCTCGCCGACGGGGGAGCTGGAGGATAGCCTGCGCTGGCACCGGATCGAGGGGATGCCAAAGCTGCGCGAGCACGTCTTTTATGAGCCTCAGAGCGGCACGCTGATCCTGACCGACCTCTGCTTTCACTTCCCCGACCACCCGCACTGGTGGACGCGCATGTTCATGCGTCTCAACGGCGCCCTTGGCAGCTTCGGCCCCACCCGGATCTTGCGCTCGGGCATCGCCGACAAAGAGGCCTTCGCAAGCTCCCTGCCCGCGCTGCTCGACTGGGAGTTTGATCGCGTCGTCATCGCCCACGGTGAACCTCTGGCAGACGAGGGCCGGCGCCGTTTTCAGGAGGCGTTCGGCGCCGAGCTCGCGCGCGCCGGAACCTGACCCACGGTCAGCTTCAACGGGGTATGCGGGATGACCCACGGTCAGCTTCAACGGGGTATGCGGGATGACCCACGGTCACCTTCGACGGGGTATGCGAGATGACCCACGGTCAGCTTCAGCGGGGTATACCACCTGACCCACGGTCACGCTTCGCCCTTAATATATGCGCATGAGGCTCAACCCAGGGTCGCCTTTGACGGGGTATGCGAGATGACCCACGGTCAGCTTCAGCGGGGTATAGAACCTGACCCACGGTCAACCTCCAAGGGGTACATGACATGACCCACGGTCAGCCCATCCTGAGCAATAAAACTGACCCACGGTCAGCCCACCCTGAGCAAAACAACTGACCCACGGTCAACCCACCCTGAGCAAAAAACCTGACCCACGGTCAGCCATCCCTCCCCTCACATCGCGGCCACACGCTCAGCTGTGCCGCCCGGACTCGTTGATCGATCGCGAGCTCCCGGGGCGGCCCTCGGCCAGGGTGCGGCGGGCCGGTTTTCCGCGGCTGGTCGCCACCCTGTCACCCTGGTGGGGCTCTTCGTCGCGGGCGATGGAGTCCTGCTGGGCAGCGCTCCCCTCGCTCAAGGGGTGCGCGCTCCCGGGGCGGCCTTCGGCCAGAGCGTCGCGGGTGGTGCGGTCGGCCACCCCGGGCTCCTCGGCCAGCTCGGGGCGATGGCCGAAGTCGGCCTTGCGCGGCTCAAAGAGCTCACGCCAGTCCTCGCCCAGTCGCGCGATGAGCAACGTGCGGCGCTCGCTGCCCACGCTCTCGCTGATGACCTGGCAGACCACCCGGCTGAACTCCATGGCAAAGCCCTCATCAAGCGCGAGCGCCTCACCCACGCTCGTGTAGAGCGCGGTCGGTGTGATGCCCGGGGGTGAAGCCGCCCGAGTTTTTAATTGAGAGGAGGGGGCCGCCCGGAGCTCGGAGGCCAGCGGCTCGGGCAGGCGCTCGGCCACCACCTCGGCGCTCTCCCGGCTCAGGCCGCTGGCCAGCTCCAGGATCACCCGGTGCACAAGCTCCTGAAGCAGCCCGGCGTCCTCAATGCCGCTTCGGCGCTGCACGCGCATCAACAAGATCTCGTAGGTCATCGCGTCACTCCCTGCGTAACGGCGTAAAACGTCGAGCGGACGCGCCTCTCGCGCCCTCTCTGCGGGCCTCGGCCCTCGGGGGCAATGTAGGAGCGAGGGGCGTGTCACCAACCGATGGACCGTCTTCCCCCCGTGTTACACCCACCGGCTGACACAGCCTGTTACGCCCCCATCGCTGCGCTTCGCCCCCCGAGTGTGGTAGCGTTGACGCGACCCCGAGAATCACCACCCCCGATGTGTTCTGCCTTCTTTCAGCGTGGAGTTTCAGGATGAGACACCTGACCTGGCCCCTGGTGGGTTTGTTGTGTGTAAGTCTGATGAGCAGCGCCTGCAGCGATGACGTCGCACCTTCGGAGCGCGAGGGCGACGACGTGCCCGACGTCAGCGACGACGGCGGGCTCGACACAGCCCCCGACACCTCCGCCGATACCGACACCGATCCGCCCGACACCGCTCCCGGCGACACCGGCGATACCAACCCCGACGACGCGGGCGACACAGACGACGCCCCCGTCGATGAGAGCTGCCCCTCCTACCAGGACCGCTGCGAGGGGGAGTGCATCCCCACCAGCGTCGACCCCGAGAACTGCGGGGGCTGCGGGGTGGTCTGTGAGGGCTCAGACGTCTGCTCCGGTGGAAGCTGCGTCGACCCCGAAAGTTGTCCCGGCGAGCTGGAGGCCTGCGGGGGAGCGTGCGTGGACACCTCGCTCGACAGCGACCACTGCGGCGGCTGCGGCATCACCTGCGACGCCGGCGAAGGCTGCGTCGCCGGCACCTGCCGCGAGGTCATCGCCCTGGAGCCCGGCCCCGCAAGCTGCGAGGGCGTCGGCCCGGTCATCGACTTTGAGCCCGGCCAGGGATCCCCGCAGGCCTGCGCCGGCGACCTGGCCGAGTACACCTTCCGCTGGGGCTTATGCTCCTGCGACGACGTCGTGACCAACGTCGGGCTGATGGTCGATGCCTACGACAGCAGCGTCGGCCCCTACACCCCGGGCGGTCCGGGCGGCGGCGTGGGCACCAACGGCAGCCAGCGCGCCAACGGCCTGGTCGATGTCACCGGCTCCCTCTGGGTGGCCGGCTCCGAGGGCATCAACCTCAACATCGGCGCCGAGATCGGCCAGCGCCTCTACAACGGCGGTGACTTCTACAACAACAACCCGGTCTCGGTGGGCGAAGACGCCTTTATGGTGGGCGACATCGACACCAACCTGGGCGTGACCATCGGCGGCGATCTCAACGTGCCAGCCGGCACCTCCATCCACCCCAACGTCACCTACCAGAGCCTCAATGAGGGGCCCGTGAGCGTCGGCGACGCCTGCTCCTACTGCGAGGAAGACGACCGCATCGATGTGGCCGCCATCGTCGCCAGCCGACGCGACGTCAACGACAACGCCACCATCGGCCTTGAGCCCGACGTCCTGGAGAACGCCACCGGCGGTGTGCGTCTGGAGCTCCCCTGCGGCAACTACTACCTGAGCGAGATCACCCCCAACCTGCCCACCACGATCGTGGCCACCGGCAACACCGCCCTCTACGTCGACGGCGACATCGAGAGCAACGGCCAGCTCACCATCACGCTCACCCCTGACGCCAGCTTCGATATCTTCGTGGCCGGCGACGTGCGCACCAACGAGCGCTTCCGCCTGGGCTCGCCGAACTACCCGGCCCTGATGCGCATGTATGTCGGCGGCCCCAACGGCTTCCGATCCAACAACCAGATCGACGTCGGCGGCTACATCTACGCGGTGCCCGGCGGCATTGAGACCAACAACGACATCGAGATCTTCGGCGGGCTCCACGGAAGCCGCTTCGGCGCGAACAACCAGGTCAGCATCCACTACGATCGCGGCGTGGGTCGCGTCGGCCAGAGCTGCCCCGATCCCGACACCGACCCGGATCCCGATCCCGGCGACGATGTCGGCCCCGATCCCGATGTCGACCCGGATCCCGATCCCGATCCGGTCTGCGGGAGCACCGATGACGGCTGCGCTTCCGACTCCGACTGCTGCAGCCCGCTGCGCTGCGAAGAAGGTGTCTGCGCACTGCTCTCCTGCCAGCCGGCCTACCTGCCCTGCTCCCGCCCCTCCGACTGCTGCAGCGGCATGTGCACCGCGTCTGGCTCTCAAGAGGGCGTGTGCATCGTGCCCTGAGCGCGGCCTAACACCGCGCTGAGTTCTGACCCGGGGTCGCCCTTCAACCGCCAACCATGCGGGTGATCGGCGACCCCGGGTCGTTGCGTACCCGAGAAATCATGCGTCGCCGAGCGATTCGAAGTGACGCGCCCCCGGCGGATGCGGTACACCGCCCTCGCCGCACCGGCCCGGCACCGCGCAAAAGATGCGCACCAGCGCTCGACGCGCCCGACTTCCATCACACCCGGCCCATAACGACCCACGGCGATGCCTACCGATCTGCACGCGCTGCTCTCCGCGCTCAACTACGCGCTGGCCGGCGGGGACTTTGATTACATCCTGGAGCACGCCGCCGACGACATCCGCTGGGAGATCGTGGGCGTGATGGTCATCGAGGGCAAAGACGCCCTGGCCCAGGCCTTTGAGGTCTTCGCCCACAGCGAGACCCGCGGGATGGAGCTTCGCAGCATCTTCGCCAGCCACGATGAAGGCGTCGTCCACGGCACGATGCGCGTGGCCACAGCCTCCGGCGAGGAGCGCAGCTATGCCTTTTGCGACGTCTACCGCTTCGAGCTCGCCGACGCCTCAACGCCGCTGCTCCAGCACCTGACCTCGTACATCGTCATGCCTCAGACCGGCGCGCTCACCGAGCTTCTCGGCGAGGGCACCCCGCCCGATGAGGGCTGACCCCCGGCACGCTTTTTAACTTCTCGTGGAGACCCCATGGCCTTAAGCGCCACGATGCGCCGCTTTGAGATCAACCTCTCCGACGTCGACCGCGGCGTCTACGAGACGCTGGAGCTGCGCGTCGCTCAGCACCCCTCCGAGACCGATCTCTACCTGGTCACGCGTGTGCTGGCCTACTGCCTGGAGTATGGCGAGGGCATCGACTTTGGCCGCGGGGTCAGCACCCCCGACGACCCCACGATCGCCATCTTTGACCTCACCGGACAGATCCTTCTGTGGATCGAGATCGGCCAGCCAGCCCCTGAGCGCCTTCACAAGATCGCCAAAGCCGCCGGCCAGGTCGCCGTCTACACCCACAAAGATCCCGCGCCCACGCTCAGCGACCTGGAGAGCGGCCAGATTCACCGCGCCGAGACCATCGCGCTCATCGCCTTTGCGCCCGAGTTCATTCAGACGCTGGCCGAAAAACTCGACCGCACCAACCGCTGGGACGTGCTCCGCAGCGAGGGCATGCTCTACATCACCGTGGGCGACGCCACGCTGAACACCCAGGTGGGGGTCTTGCGCGACCCACGCTGATCGTTTCAGATCACAAAACCACGACCCCGGGTCACTCAAAACCACGACCCTGGGTCGCCCAAAATCACAACCCTGGGTCACCTCAAACAACGACCCTGGGTCACCCGGATTGACGCCCCTGGGTCACCTCAAACAACGACCCTGGGTCAGCCTGATCGACGACCCTGGGTCACCCCAAACAACAACCCTGGGTCACCCGAAACGACGCATTTCCCCCCGGCTGTGCTGTGTAACCCCGGCCGGAGAGGCCAGGTGATTGAGATGATCGAAACGATCAGTAGGTGTCCGACAAAAACTCGTCGAGCAGCGCGGTGACGCGCTCGACCTCGTCCTCGGCCTCATCATCTTCCGGATCGAGCTCCAGCAGCTCGGCCATCGCGATGAGCAGGGGCTCGATCTGATCAAAATGCAGCTCGGAGGGCCGCTGACCAAACTCCAACAGCTCCCAGGCCTGCGCCAGCGCGATCCCCAGCCCCTCGCCGACCTCCTTGATACCCACCTGGCCGGTGGGCACGCGCAGCGTCTCCCCGTCGAGGTCGAGCTCTTCGACGATCTCCTGGATGTGGGTCAGAAGCTCGGTGGCCAGGTCCACAAACCCGTCGACCGACTCGCCATCGAGGACCTCCCCGGCCGCCTCGGCCCACTCCTCGATCTGACGATGAATGACATCAAGTCCCTGCTGCAAACGCATGTTACTCGCTCTCTTCTTCAACGCCGTGAGGCCATGTTGACGCCTTTGGATGCGAGATTGAGAGTGGCCTGAGCAAGGCGCAAATCGCAGGCGATGCTTTGTGCATCGTCGAGAATTTGCAACGCAGCTCAGGGTGCTCTCAATGCAGCAGACATGGCGTCAACGTGGGTTCACTGCGTAATAAGGCTCCGGTTGCGATCTACCCCCCGCGCGGGGGTCGGCAGTTTCTCATCATGCGCCGCGCGCCTTGTCAAACCCTTCCCGTAGCCTCAGAGAACTTTTCCCCCCCAGAAATGCGCCGGACGCGCCCGGCGTTGCCCGCATAGAGGCGCAGACTGCAGCGCAACGACGCGCGCCCCCCGACCACCTCCACCGACGCGAAAGGCCGAGCCGATGTTTTTCAGCCCCCGAAAAATCCAGATGCCCCACCCCGACGACGCGCTCCCCGGCCGCGAGGTGCCCCCCTTCGAGATCCCCGAGACGCACGAGGTGCTCGGCACCCCGCTCAAGCCCCCCTTCCCCGAGACGATGGAGGTGGCGATCTTCGGCATGGGCTGCTTCTGGGGCGTGGAGCGCAAGTTCTGGCAGCTCGACGGGGTCCACTCCACCCAGGTCGGCTACGCCGCGGGCTACACCCCCAACCCCACCTACCGGGAGGTCTGCAGCGGGCAGACCGGCCATAACGAGGTGGTGCGCGTGATCTTCGATCCAGAGCGCATCAGCTACGACCAGCTCTTGCAGGTCTTCTGGGAGGGCCACGACCCCACCCAGGGCATGCGCCAGGGCAACGACGTGGGCACCCAGTACCGAAGCGGCATCTACGTCACCTCCGCCGCCCAGCGCGAGGCCGCCCAGGCCTCCCTTCAGGCCTACGCCCGCGAGCTCGCCGCGGCCGGCTACGGCGAGCCCACCACCGAGATCCTCGACGCCCCGGAGTTCTACTACGCCGAGGCGTACCACCAGCAGTATCTCGCCAAAAACCCCGGCGGCTACTGCGGCGTCGGAGGCACCGGCGTGAGCTGCCCCACCGGCTGGCGCGCCTGAAACCCGGCTTCTTCCGCCCATCGAGGTAAATTTTGGCCTCCAGGGCCGGAAGCTTCCGCACTCCGAGATAGATTTTTCACCCACTTGCCGGAAAGCTCCGCCCTGCCGCGCAGATTTTTCACCTTGAGAACCAGAAAGCTCCGCCCTGTCGCGCAAATTTTTCGCCAACCTGCCGGAACCTTCCGCCCATCGAGGTAAATTTTTGGCCTCCCAGGCCGGAACCTTCCGCCCATCGAGGTAAATTTTTGCCTCCAGGGCCGGAAGCTTCCGTCTTTGAACGCAAAAAAATGGGGCGCCGCGCTCCGCGCGACGCCCCACGTACGAGAGACCGCCCCACAGGGCGCGTCACTCACCACTTCGACCGACCTTTAGCGGGTGTAGATCTCCACAAAGCTCGGGCGCTGCTCGTCTTCGGAGCGACGGCGAGCACTCATCGAGTCGCCGCTGACGCACACGTCGTAGACCTCCTCGCCGACGGTGACCACGCCACCCTCGCTGGTGTAGGCCCCGGCGCTCTCTTCTTCGTAGGTGCCCGCCACATCACACTCGCAGCGACCGGCGGTCGCGTTGGTGATGCAGCTCACCTCGACGCTCGGGTCGGCCGAGCCGGCGATATCCCCAAACCCTTCGCAGCCGAGAAACCCGATCGCCTGACAGTCGGCGGGAATGTAGACCAGCGCCTCGGCTTCGATGGTGATCGCGCGGGCGAAGTTGTCGGCCGTGACCACCAGAGTGCCGTCGGTGTCAACGTCGAGCGATTCCACCGACGAGCCGTCACACACCGACGCGAGGAGCGCGGCAAAGTCGAAATCGGTGCAGGCGTTACCAAAGCTCCAGGTGCCCTCGATGTCGCCATCGCAGGCGTCGTCCGGACCGAAGGTCGGCTCACAGGCCGGGGCGGGATCGGGATCGGTGCCGGCGTCTTCCTCCACGCCGGCGTCGTCGTCGGTGCCCGCATCTTCATCCGTGCCGGCATCGTCGTCCGTGCCCGCATCTTCATCGCCGCCGGCGTCCTCATCGTTGGAGCCGGTGTCCTCGTCGCTGCCCGTGTCCTCATCGCTCGACCCGGTGTCGCCGGCGTCCGGGGTTTCCTCGCCAATATCAAAGCCGGCGTCTGTATCGTTGGAGCTGCCGGTGTCATCACCACAGGCCGTCACCATCATCGCCGCCACACACACCACCAGCCATCGCTTCATCACACCGCGCATCTTTGCCTCGCTCTTTCGGATCGCGTTTCGGCGCGCCTTTCAACCACAGCGCGACCTCCGGCGATCATCTCTGTCCATAAGTAGGGGTCAACGTGGGTGTTGTAGCGCCGAGTTCCCTCCGAGATCAACCCCGGGACGAAGCGCGTGACCCACGGTCGCCTCTTAACCGTAAAAAGCCCTGCCGCCGGCACGACCCTGGGTCACCTCCCAGTCTGACCGTGGGTCACCTCCCGACATGACCCACGGTCGCCTCTCAGCGTGACCCACGGTCGCCTCTCAGCGTGACCCACGGTCGCCTCTCAGCATGACCCACGGTCGCCTCTCACCCGCATAAACGCTTGCCTTTGTCGGTCTCTCGGACGGCCCCATACCCCGCTCCCGTGTCGGAGAGTCACCGCGGCAACCACGCAAAAAAGGGCGCCGCGCTCCGCGCGACGCCCCACTCGCGAGAGACCGCCCCACAGGGCACGTCGCTCATCACTTCGACCGACCTTCAGCGGCTGTAAACCTCCACCAGAAAGCGCGCTCCGGGATCGTCGGGACGAAGACGCATCGTGAGTCCACCCCCTTCTGCACATACATCGTAGATCACCCCGTCCACGTTCAACTCGCCCTCATTGTAGGTGTAGCCGCCGTTGGCTTCCCGCACGTAGGTACCGGTGACGTCGCACTCGCAAAGCCCCGCAGCCTCATTCGTGACGCAGGTCGTCTCCAGGTCGGAGAATGAGTTGACCATGTTCTCATGGCCCTGGCATCCCCCAAACAGCATCGTCGGGCAACCGAGCGGGATATGGGCCACGGCGTCGACATCCACCTCCACAACACGCGAGAAGTTCGACGCGCTCACCTCCATCGAGCCCCGGGCCAACATCTCAAACTCCACCAACTCTGCGCCCTCGCAGTTTGAGTAGAGCGCCAGGGCCTCGATGGTCTGCTGCGGACAGAGGCTCTCGAAGGTCCAACTCCCCTCAATATCTCCGCCGCAGGCGTCCTCCTGCCCGAAGTTCTCATCGCAGGCCGGCACAGTTCCCGGATCAGTGTCGGGATCATCGCCCGTGTCCTCTTCGATGCCTGTATCCTCCTCGATGCCGGTGTCCTGCGTGTCTCCAACGTCTTGCGGAGAGCCCGTATCATGCTCGTCTCCGGCATCCGTCAGCTCTCCGGCGTCGTCTTCGGCGCCGCCGTCGTTGAGGTCCCCGGCGTCGTCCTCCACCTGCGAATCTCCGCCGTCGGAGGGAGGCGTGATGTTGTTGATCTCGATGCAGGCCGACGAGAACGCCAGCACAGCCACCAGCGCACAGATTTTTAAATCAAAAGTCATGACATGTTCTCCTGATAACGCGCGCTCGGACGCCTCAAAGACGTCCATCGCTCTCCGTCGCTCTGCACCGCGCGTCCTGTTTCGTTGAAATCCATCGCCGCAGATCTAGCGACTTCGCGCTCGCGCTTCAACCTCCCTCTCACCGTCCCACATGCCTCGTCTCGTCCGACCCTGAGTCGAACATCAGCCGCATAAACGCTGGCTTATGTCTGTCCCCAGGACGGCCCCATGCCCCGCTCCCATGTCGGGGAATCGCCGCGGCAACCACGCAAAAAAAGGGCGCCGCGCTTCGCGCGACGCCCCACTTGCGAAAGACCGCCCCACAGGGACCGCCACTCCCTACGCCGACCGACCTTCAGGGGCCGTAAACCTCCACATAGACCGCCTCATCCGGGTTGTCGGGGCGAGGACGCAGGGTGAGACCGCTTCCCGAACGGCACACGTCGTAGGTCAAGTCGTCCGTGACCACCGTCCCGTCTTCATAGACGTAGCCGCCGTCGCTCTCGCTGATAAAGCTTCCGGTCACCTCACACTCACACCGCGCCGCGCCCTGGTTGAGCACACAGGAGACGTCCAGTCCGGAGAACGAGCTGGCGATAAGTTCATAGGTATCGCACCCGCCAAAGAGCAGCTCCGGGCAGCTTGTGGGCACGTAGGTCTCGGCCTGCACGTCGATCTCGACCGTGCGCGCGAAGTTCGTGCCGCTGACGGTGAGCGTGCCCGTCACAACCTCTTCGTACGAGACCAACTCCGCCTCGGCGCAGGTCGACGCGAGAACGGTCGACGACATATCGGTAGCGTTGCAGATGCTATCGAGCGTCCAGCTCCCCACGATATCTCCGCCGCAGGCGTCCTCCGGCGCAAAGTTCTCATCGCAGGCCGGCAGAGGTCCGGAATCATTGCCGGTGTCTTCGTCGCTGCCGGCGTCTTCGTCGCTGCCGGCGTCTTCGTCGTCGCTGCCGGTATCGTCGTCGACCGGGTCGTCATCCCCGGTGTCCATCGGATCGCCGGCGTCGTCCTCCCCGCCGACGTCGCCGTTATCGCCGGCGTCGGCGCCGCCCGTGTCTTCATCGGTCTGGGAGTTTCCACCACCATCGGCCGGAGGCGTAATGTTGTTGATCTCGATGCAGGACACCGAGAGCCCCAGCGCGAGCGCCACCGCGCACATCTTCAGTAGATGGGTCATCACTCTCTCTCATCATGGCGCGCAGACCGGTGCGACACGTCTCTTCGTCGTCACCACCTCGCGCACGCGTCTTTAAGGCAATCCGTCTGCCGCGTTCTAACAACTTCCCAATGCAGTCTCAATACCACGTCACGTGTACACGCATCGCTCAGCGAACCTGACCCACGGTCATCTCTCAACCGCACCATCACTGGCTTTTCTGCGACCCAGGGTCATCGCTACAGCTGACCCACGGTCACCTTTCAAAACGACCCACGGTCACCGCTCACCGGCGTCCCCAGACGCAACGAGGGAGCGAGTCACCTCGCTCCCTCATGCACCCTCAATGCTGCCGGTCAGGGCACCTCACCGCGGGTGAGGCGCCCGAATCACGCGCTTAGAAACGCTCGCGCAGAAGCACCGAGGCCAGCTCTTCGTCGGTGTTGTAGACGTTGTTGACCTTCATACCCACGTCGCTCAGCGAGTACACAAACTCCTCGCCATTTTCGCTGCTCATGATGATGCTGCGACGCATCTGGGAGTACCAGCCCCAGTAGTCTTCCTGCTGGCAGCCCGGCTCCATGTCGTAGCGCACGCAGTGCGAGTCGGCCACCAGGTCGCCGTGGCTGACGCGACCGATCTCAGTGATGCCGGCATCTTCGGCCTCTTCTTCCGCGTCGATCTCAAAGAGCATCAGGCCGGTGAACTGCTCGCCACCATCCCAGATGTTCATCGGCACGCTGAGCACGCCCAGGCGAGCCTGGTAGGTGAAGGCGTGGTGGTTCCACATCGCTTCGCTGTCGGAGGACCAGCCACCGGTGGAGATGACGTGGTGATGCTTGAGCTTCGGATCGGTCATGTCGCTCACATCGAAGACCTGCAGGTGCACGCCGCTCATCACGCCGTTCTCATCGCCGTCGCGACCGATCGCCAGGAGGTAATCGTCGCTTAAGGGGTGCAGGTAGCTGGAGAAGCCGGTGATCTTCAGCTCACCGAGCACTTTGGGGTCGTTGGGGTCGGAGAGATCCAGGGTGTAGAGGGGGTCGGTCTCGCGGAAGGTCACGATGTAGCCGCGGTCGCCCATCATGCGCGAGCTGTAGATGCGCTCGGTCGGGGCGAGGTTGCGCACCGAGCCGGTCTCCACGAGTTCACCGTTCTCTTCTTTGACGACGATGACGTGGTTGCCTCCCGCGTCGGTCTGCTCGCCAGTCTCCTGGTCCCAGTCCCAGCGGTTATCGGTGGTCGCCACGCGCAGGTGACCTTCGTACTCGCTGAACGAGAACTGGTTGAGCAACCAGCCATCGACCTTGCCGCTGGCGCGGTACTCGGGCTGACCGTCGGAATGCAGCGCGAATTTGTGGATATGCGACTCATTCTGGCGACCGTTGCCACCCCACCACCACCACCAGCGGCTGCTCATCGCCACGTAGAGGTTGTCCTGGGAGGCGTAGACCTGCCAGCCATTGGCCAGCAGACCGGTGGAGTCGATGGAGGTCTTGGTATCGAGATCGAAGCTGGAGATCGAGAGCACGCCAAGCTGGTTGGCGTTATCGGTCATGTAGATCTCATTGCACTCATAGAGAGGCTCTTCGAGCAGCACCGCACCGTCGTGGTCGAGGATGCGCTGGCGGGGGAACCAGCTCTGCACATCTTCATCAGCGAGCTGCTCGGTGAGGAAGGCTTTCACCAGGGGACGGGCCTCATCGCGCATCACCTCGAGCTCTTCGAGCGTCGTCTCATAGTCGCGCTCGGGCAGCCCGGGGATCTCGTCGTTGTACATGTACTGCCAGATGTTGATGTTGCGCATCCCGCCGTTGCTGACCACGTAGACCTTATCGTCGATCATGCGGCCGTTGGTGTAGTTGCCCTCGATGTCGACCTGCTTCTCGATGACCGGGTTGGTGCGGTCACTGACATCCAGGATCGTCAGGCGGGTACCGTAGAAGGGCTCCACGTACTCGCCAGGCTCGCTCGGCTCGCGATCTTCGCCGGGCTCAACGCCGTCCTCGGAGCCGACCTCGTCGTAGTAGTAATCGTTGTGCTGCCAGACGTAGCTGAAGACGGCGACGCGATCGCCCTTCAGAAAGAGGCTGTGCGGGTAGGCCTGCTCCGGGAAATCGAAGCGACCGACGCGGTCGGTGTCCTCCGGCGGCCAGCTCTTGAGGATCTGAAGCGAGCCGTCGGCCACCGTGTAGATGTAGTCCCCGTCGGTCTTGACGATATCGGGCTCATCGACCCCCTCCTCCTGCACGTTGGTCTCGGTAAACTCCGAGGGGCTCTCGCCGCGGTCGCCGCCGGCGCTGTCGTCACCGGCTTCGGGCGCGCCGGGCTCGGGCTCGCCGGCATCAAAATCGACATCGCCCCACCAGTGCTGGCTGTAGCGGTTCTGAAGCACCTGTTCGGTGAGCGAGTCGACCACATCGTCGCGCACATCCTCACAGCCCTGGGCGGGCATCAGCCGGTAGCTGGCGCTGGAGGTAGTATCGCGGCGAGGAGTGTCGTCTCCCTCACCACAGGCGGCGACCATGGTTACGGCGCCGACCGTGGCGGCAACGCGCGGCAGCCATCGATGCCATCGTTCAGAATTTTGAGACTTTTTCATCGCAGACCTCTCAGATTTTTTGGGGGTTAGCGTCATGGTGTCGTCGTCGAAGTGCGTCAATCGCCTTATTTCATGCCACGTTGCGACGATTTGGGGCGTTTCGTATCGAGCATCGTCGCGGTGATGGCCCCAGACTAGAGCAATCTCGATGCCAGGATCGCCTAAACGCACAAAATAGATCGTATTTTTCGACTATTCTTCGTCTGAATGACGTCGCTCGCTGCCTCAGTCGTGAGGAGTTTCGCGACTTCCCGGGCTTTCAATAGCGATGGCCTTTGATGACCCTGGGTTGAGCCCGGGGCAGGTTTTATGCGGGTGCCAGGTGACCCCGGGTCGACTTGAATCATAACCCACGGTCACCTCCACAGTCGACCCACGGTCAACTCCACAGACGACCCACGGTCATTTTTTGCGATGACCCTCGGTCACCCGTAAGACGGTTTTTTCGCGCCCGTAAAATGACCCTCGGTCACCTCCACAGACGACCCTCGGTCATTTTTTGCGATGACCCTCGGTCACCCGTGAGACTGGTTTTTCGCGCCGGTAAAATGACCCTCGGTCACCTCCACAGACGACCCTCGGTCAACTCCACAGACGACCCTCGGTCAACTCCACAGACGACCCACGGTCATTTTTTGCGATGACCCTCGGTCACCCGTGAGACTGGTTTTTCGCGCCGGTAAAATGACCCTCGGTCACCTCCACAGACGACCTACGGTAACCTCCACAGACGACCCTCGGTCGCACCTGGGCCTGTAGGTATGCGCCCGAGAGGTGACCCCGGGTTATCCGCTCCGGGGCAAACGTATGGCGAGGCCGCGCTCAGCGACGGCAGTTCTCGTTGTCGGGCTCGCGGTTGGCGAGGACTTCGGAAAAGGTGGGTGCGGCCTCGGCGCAGGAGATGGTGCCGTCGGCATTTTCATCCAGGTTGATGGCCCCGCCCAGCCCGTCGATGCGCACCATCGTGAAGGCGCTGTAGGCGTCGTTGGGCTCCACATCCGGCGCGATGGCACAGAGGGAGGCCGAGGCGCCGTAGACCTCCATGCGCGTGGTCGTGGCGCTGCCGCCTTCAATGCGGTTGGGAGCGGTGAGCTGGCCTGTGTAACGCACGATCTGGCGCTGGGCCATGTAGCGTCGGCAACCGCTGCCGGCGATCTCGAGCGTGACCCCGGGTTGGCCGTCGTTGTCGGCGTCGACCACCGCCGGGTTGTCGGCTTCGGCGGGAATGGAATCGCCGGTCGGGTCATCGAGCTCAAGGCCCCACAGCCCCACCTCGGTCGCCGAGGTGTAGGCCCCGCCGGTGGTGGGGCGCGTCACAAATCCCTGGTCGATGTGCGGGGTGGCGATGCTCTCAATCACCGCGGGAGGGACCACGGGGCGAAGCCCCAGCACGGGGCTGAGCTCCAGCTCACAGAGGGCGCGCTGCTCATCGAGGAGCTCGCCATCTTCGGCGATGGTGACGATGTAATAGCCCATCGAAACCTGCTCCTGACCCAGCACGCAGCTCGACGCGCGGTGAGCCTGAAGCCAGATTCCACCCAGGGTGCCCGCGCCACTGCCATCGCCCGGACCTACATCTGCGGAGGGCCCGACCTCGGGAAGCCCCGCATCTTCAAAGACCTGCGCCTCAAAGTCGCTGTCGCCCCGCTCCACCTGGCAGCCCGTGACACCTGCCAGGAGCATGCACGCCACGCCCACCAACCTCTTTCTCTGCGCTCTTTTTCTCATCGACCTGCCTCGACCACGACGAACCCGGGCACACACAACGCCAAATACACCTGCAAAACCAACACCTTACAAACCCATCCACACCGAAAACGCGCACCTGCGCTCAATAATGAAGCTCAAAGCCCACCGCGCCGAGCCAGCCCCCGGAGCTGAAGCCGGGAAACCCGGGGTTTCCCGTCTGCAGGCCCTGAGCCTCGGCGTAGGGCTGGCCGGTGCGGGGGTCTCGGGTAGCGTCGGGGACCTCATCGCAGAGTCGGGTTTCACCCGGGGTGCAGGCCGGGTAGGCGTCGAGCTGCGCTTTGTCGGTGGTGCGGTAGAGCAGGTGTTGGGCCTGCACGTACCAGGCAGCCACGACCTCGCGCTTCCAGAGGGCGAAGCGATGCTCCGCGCCGATCGACGCCAGGGCGCGGTGGTTGTCGACGTAGTTGGTGCGACCGGTCTGTGCGGGCACCGGCGAGGGCACAAAACCCAGGCCGGCACGAAGACGCGTATCGGCAGCGCCCTGCCACTCGGCGCCCAGACGAGCTTCCAGGGTGTCGTGGAAGCCGGCATCCTGGCCCTGCGTATCGAGGTGCCCCGACCAGAAGGTCAACCGGGCGTCGGCGGTGAGCACGATATCGCCGGGCGACCAGGCCAGCCCCAGGCGCAGCGAGGCCGGCGTGGAGGTAGGAATCCAGCCGATGACCTGGCGGGTGTCTTCACCGGAGCCCGCCCCGCGCACCTGCACCTCGTTGCCCCCCTCGATCGCAAAGGCTACAGGTCCCCGGTAGACGAGCCCCAGACGAAGATCAGCGGGCAAATCCAGCGTCGCGCCGGCCAGCAGGCCCCAGGCGTTGGTGGTCTGAATATCGGCGTTGAGGCCCACATCGGATTGATCGGCCGGATCGCGCACGTACGCCTCGGTGGTGGCGCGCGCGCCGGGCAGGTAGGTGCCGCCGATGCCAAAGCTAAGCCAGTCGGTGAGCTTCCGCGCGATCCCGGCCTCGATCACCGGACGTCGAAGGCGCTCGCCAATCAGCTCAACATGAAGCTGGTTGCTAAACGCCCGCTCCCGCTCATCGGCAAAATGGGTCTGCATGCTCAAGAGCCCGTTGGTCGGCAGCATCACCAGCGCCCCGCCGCGGGTGCGCTCGGTGCCAAAGTCGGTCACCGCGCCGATCATCACCCCGTAGAGCGGCGCAAGCCCGGTGGTATCGGAGCGCTCTCTCCGCGTCTGCTCGGAGGGGAGCGCCGGGGAGTTGCCATCGAGGTCGGGCACGTCATAGCCCGCCGGGCGATCTTTGAGCAGGATCTGGACCTGGCCCAGGGTCGCAAACGCTCCCAGGCGAATGCCCGGACGCGCAGAGGCCAGCTCGGCCACGTTGTCGTACACGGCAGCCGGCCCCTCCGCCGAGGCCACCTGAGCGCCGGCCATCGCGGCGGAGCGCGCCCCGGAGCCATACACATCAAAGGGGTTGGCACCGGCGACAGAAGGAACCGTCAACAACGCCAGCCCGACAAGCGCCGAAGGCAACGCACGACGCGCCCGGGATATCTTCGTTTTCAACGCGCCCTCACATGCACACCACAAACCACTGAAACCAAAGGATTTTCCGCTACACAAACCAGCTCCAATCGCCGAGCCGCTCTCACTGCGTGGCGAGCGCGCGCCGTGGCGAGATTCCACCCGCCCTCTCGCATCCCGGAGGGGCTTGATGCGTCGAACCTACCCCACACCGGCGCCCGTCTCCAGCGCTCAGCGTGGCCGGGAGTCAGGTACCACGCATCAGGGCCAAAAGGCTCGCCAGCATCCGTCCGAGAGACAGGCCTCGACCGCATCTTTACCGGGCGAGCGGTCAATCCCCAACAGACATCGACCTCGCCGCACACGCCGTACCCGACCCGGGGTCAGGCGACCGACCCCGTCCGTGGGAAAAAAAATGCCCCCGCGACCACACGTCGCGGGGGCATATCAAGCATGCACGCTCGGCATCGGCTCTCAGCGCGAGGAGCCCACCTCACGCTTGAGCACAACCTGGTCGCTGGGGGCGAGCACCGTGCTGTGCGACTCGGCGGTAACGATCATCGAGAAGCTGGGGAAGGGGGTGGTGAAGGTGACCGCACCGGTGCGATCTTCAGCCAGGCGAAGCTGCCCCATATTGTAGTTGTAGTTGGTGCCCTCCGGCGAGATCCACACCACGAAGGTGGCCATGGAATCGTCGAGTTGACCGGGACGCGGGAGGTGCGCAACCGAGAGGGCCACCACGCGGTTTCCGTTCTCATCGGAGCTCACAGCCACCATACCTTCAGCGCCGGCGGTACGCTCGCCAGATTCCATACGGTACTCATTGGCTCCCGAACACGCGCTGAGCACCAGGCCAAGAGCCATCACCACCATCAGCACCGTTGAATGCACGTTTTGAATCTTCATGACATCACTCCTTCAAGGTAAGAGTTTTCAGCGCGTCGGAGAGCCATACGCCGCGCGCCACAGCATGTGCGTCAGCAGAACTACAGCCCATGTGTACGCCCCATATACGGCATCATCCACCAGGGCGAGGATCCATTCCAGAGTTGCCGACGAGCAACGTTAAATCAGCGTTATCGTGCCACAGGACGCGGCGCAGGTCGACCCGAAGCGCGTCGTGGGAAGAGGAAGTATGTCCGGCCTCGCGGGTTCGCAACCGGCAGTGAGCGTGATAACCTTTTGCGACCAATGGCCCCTGCCCCCTCCACCATCCCCCGGTCACTCGCCTATGGCACGCCCCCAGTCTGCAACGTCGCCCGAACTCACCCCGATTCTCTGGTCCAACGAGAACTTCGATCCCGCACTCTGGGAGGATCTTGCGCCGGGACGTCGCGCGCCGCTCGATGCGGTGGAGCGGGACGAGGGCTACATCAGCACCCCCGATCATCAGCAGCTCTACTGGCAGAGCTGGCGCGCCACCGAGGTGCCACCGCGCGCGGTGGTGGCGCTGATGCATGGCTACGCCGAGCACAGCGCCCGCTACGATCATGTGGGCATCGCCCTGGCCCGGGCGGGCTATGCGGTGATGGCGATCGATGCACGCGGCCACGGGCGCAGCACCGGGCGACGCGGCCATGTGGAGCGTTATGCGGCTTACGTCGACGACTTCGAACTCTTGATTCGCCGCGCCACCCAGCGCTGGCCCGACCTTCCCCTCTTTGTTTTGGGACACTCCAACGGCGGGCTCATCTCGCTTCGCCTGGCGCTGCGCAAACCTCAAAACGTGCGCGCCTTTGTCGTCACAAGCCCCCTGCTCGGGGTCGCCCCCGACCTCTCTCCGATCATGCAGAAGGTGGGGCTGGTCGCCGCGCGTATGATGCCGACGCTCTCGATCGCCTCCGGCATCGATCCGGGCGCGCTGACGCATCTTCAGGAGGTGATTGATCACCACGCGCGCGACCCACTCAACTTCCCCACCGCCACCGCCGGGTGGTTCTCCGAGGCGGTCGGGGCAATGAAGGATCTGCACCGGCGCGCCGGCGAACTTGAGCACCCGGCGTTGCTGCTGGTGGCGGGCGATGATCGCCTCGTCAACGCTCGCGAAACCGAGCGCTTTTTCCACCAGATGGGCTCTCACGATCGCCAACTTGAGCTTTTGCCCGGGCTCTACCACGAGGTGCTCAACGAGGAGCCCTGGCGCGAACTTCTGGCGCGGGCCCTCTTCTTTATGGAAGCACGCCGCGCCCCCGCCAACGATTGAGGCCGCTTTGAACGCTGTGTCCACTCGCTATTCTGTGCTCCTGCGCACCCTGATCGTGATGGGGCTCGCCGTAGTGATGGCGTGCAGCCCCGAAAGCCTGCGCGAAGGTGAGAAGGAGACCATCGACGCCATCCTGCGCAGCGGGCTGGAGATGGGCGATGATCCCTTTGTGCGCGCCGAGACGCTACGCGCGCTCGAGCTCATCGATGATGCGCGCGTCGTGGAGCTGGCCGAACCCCTGCTCGATGATTCCTCGCCGATGGTGCGGGTTGCGGCGCTTCGGCTGATGATCCTTCACGATCATCCCCGCGCCCGCCAGGAGGCGATGGCCAGCTACAATCGCGCCGACGACGCCGAGAAACGTCTGATCGTGGCCACCGCCCTGGAGTTGGGCAGCGACACCCTGAGGCGCACGATGATCGGCCGGGCACTGCGCGCCGAAGATCCCCGCCAGCGTCGGATGGCCTTTGAGGCCGGACCTTACGCCACGGTGGAGGCGCTTCAGCAAGCCGGCGATGAGACCACCTTAAGGCGCACCGCGCTGCCGGAGCTCGGAGGGTTTGTCGAAGATCCCGATCCGGATATTGCCGCGATGGCTCTGGCCCGCCTCACCGAGGCCGGCCAACCCGACCGGGCCCACGCGTTCATTGAGCGCTTCGCCGACGCAAAGCAGCCCCTTGAGGCACGCCTGGACGCCGGGCGTATTCTGGTGCGCTCACGCTCGCAGATGGCCCGCGAAACCTTTGCCGAGTTGCTGGAGCGCGCCGGCGTCTATGACGCCGAGACGCTGGGGCTGCCTCAGCGTCGTATCGATCCGCAACTTGTGCGCGTGGCCGCGCTGGGGCTGACCGCTCTGGGCGATGAGACCTACGTGGCCAATGCCCAGGAGTATCTGCGCGGTGCCGAGGTCGAACCCACCATCGAGGTCCTCAGCGCGCTGGCAACCAACCCCTCGGATGACGCCGCGGTAAGCCTGCGCATCGCCATGCGCGATGCGCGTGAGCCGGTGCGGCGCGCGGCGATCAACCTCTACGCCGCACGCGACGATGCCCAGCCCGACGCGCTGATCAGCGCGATGCGCATCGATGATTTTGAGAGCCGGAAGCTCATCGCCGGCCAGCTCGTGGAGCGTTTCGCCCAGGCCTGGCAAGAAACGCTGAGCGCGCGCCTGCAAAACGAGGAACAGGCCGCCGAGACGCTGCGCACCCTGCAGATGGTGCTTCGCACCGAAAATGAGCTTGAGCTTATCGTCGCCCCTCTCACCCCGCGCCTGGAGGCACTGGCAGCCTCAAGCAACGCCGAGGTCGCCGCGCTGGCTGCCTACCTTTTGCTGCGCGTCGACGCCGACGGCGAGCTGCCGGAGGCCATCCGCGCGAGCACTGACCCACAGACCCGACAGGCCTACCTGGAGTATCTGGCCACCAGTGAGACTCCAGCCCGGTACCTGGATGAGCTTCGGGCCAACCTCTTTGAAGATCTTTTCGTGCTGCGCCTTTTCGCCGCCGCCGGCATGTGGCGTGCCTTCCCGGACCAGGCCCGGACGTCGGCGACAGCCGGTGCAGATCAGGCTGCATCTGGCGAGGCGTCCCCCGCGCAGGCAGCGGAGGCAGGCAGCAAATAAGCCCGCGTTCAGCGGGCGTTGATGGCCCAGTCGTACTCCGAAAAGCTCACCGGAGCCCCTGCCTCCAACGCCTCTCGAAGCTCGGTGTTGCGCACGTAGCGCAAGAGGTAGGCCTGCACTGAGCCGGCCGACTTCACAAAGTCTTCGGCAAACCAGTTAAAGAGCTGGCTCGTTTCCACACCGGCCTCGGTGCGACGCGTGGCGGCCGGAACAAACTCACGGGCGGCCGCGTCGAGCTGACGTTCCAGGGTGGCTGCGCGCATCGGATCCTGACGCAGTCGCGGGCAACTTTTGGCCGCGCATACCAGTACAAAGTGAATGCGCGGCTCGTTAAACTGCGCGCGGATCACCCGGCTGTGCTCCAGCTCATCGAGGGTGAGCGACTGGCCGGCGACGCGGTGTTTGGCCGTGTCGAAGAATCCCTCGGCCTTCATCACGCTTTCCACCGGCCAGCGCTCCAGCACGGCGTTGAGCACCAGTGCGTTGTAGGCGTTGATGTAGAAAGCCAGACGCGCGTCAGCGCTCTTACCCTCCACGTTCGCCTGACCAATGGACTCGACCACCTGGCTCAAGCGCCGACGACCCTCCTCACTGGCATGCCAGCGGGCGTAGTCGACCTGGCCACGGGCATCGACATAACGCTCCAGCAGAGCCTTAAAAGGTGCCGGGTCGATAACCTCGACCCCGGCCTCCGAGGCGCTCTTCTGCGATACTTCGCCCTCGGTCGCATGCGGAGCGCGCTCCTGGGCGAGCGCGGGCGGCATGGCGAAAAGAAAAGCCGCGGCTGCGGCGCTGATCATGATCGGGTGCTTCATCGGCGACTCCGGTTTCGGAATGTCGGGAGGGCAACTCGCACAGCATACGCGCAACGGCCCTCCACGCCCAACATCCTCAGAGACGTCATGCTTCCCGCAGGCATTCATTCGGATGCGCATTCGAGAGCTTCGACCGACCTCGACGAGGTTGGCTCGGCGCGCGGGCTTCAGCGCGCCCCACTGCGTTGGAGATGAGCGCTTCCGGGCAAAAAAAAACGCCCTCGCCCCGAGTTTCGGGGCGAGGGCGATGTCGGTCCTGCGCCGTCAACAAGCGCCGCCCGAAGGGCGGCGCGGCGTCGATTAGCGAAGCTCGAACTTGTACTGGGTGGCGCGCGCCAGGTTCTCGGCGACGTTTTCCCAGTTGACCACGTTCCACCACTGGTCAACGTACTGACCGCGGGCGTTCTGGTACTTCAGGTAGTAGGCGTGCTCCCACACATCGAGGGCCAGCACCGGGATGGCGGTGAACTGGGTCTGCTTCTGGTGGTTTTCCGCAGCCAGCGTCACCAGCTGCTCACCGGCGGGCTGCCAGCACAGAAGGCCCCAGCCGCTGCCTTCCACGGCCTTGGCCGCCGCGCCGAACTGCGCTTTAAGGCCATCGAGGCTACCGAAATCTTTGTTGATCTGCTTGATCAGATCGCCGGAGGGATCTTTGTAGTTATCGGCCGGGGTCATGTTCTGCCAGAAGAGGCAGTGGTTGAAGTGACCCGATCCGTGGAAGGCCGCCAGGCGCTCGAGATCGCGAATTTTACCGAAGTCGCCGCTCTCACGAGCTTCTTTAAGCCCCTTCTCCGCAGCGTTGAGGCCGTTGACGTAGCCCATATGGTGCTTGCTGTGGTGCAGACGCATCGTCTGCTCGTCGATGAAGGGCTCCAGCGCGTCGTAGGCGTAGTTAAGCTCGGGAAGGGTGTGGTTTCCAGCCATGAAGAACCTCCTTAAAATGGGGTCATTGCGGTCAGTAAAAGGTGCATTTTCAGCGCCATCATGTGCCGGCTGCAGCGTCGCCCGCGCCGCAAAAAAGCGAGCCCGGGAGCGGCGGATCGCCTCGATTCATCGGTGCGATAGGCCGGGAGCCGGCGTCAAAGCAAGCGCGAAGATAAACCGCCACCGAGTGAAGTCAAGCAGCCCCTTTTGAGGCGATCGTCAGGATGATGTGAGAGCGCCCTCTCAGGGCAGCGCGCAGTAGCGCGTGCTCACTTCCACAATACCCTCAAGGCCCCGGCGTTTGAGCGAGAGCGCGCCATTGTCGCAGCCCTCCACCGGCCCCAGAAAGACAAAGCCCGAGCCAAAGCCGATCACCTTTTCCTGGCCCTCGTCGGTCAGCCCAAGCACCTCCAGAGGCTCATGAGCCATCGGCTCGGAGGCGCATAAGGTCACCGAGCCTGTCAGCGCGAGCCTGTCGGCGATGCGATCGAGTTGATCGAAGAAGTCCAGGGTGCAGGCGCTTGTGAAGACGCCGCGCTCCCCGAAGGCTTCCACCGTCTGGTAGAGGCGATTACCGGGGTAGGCCGCTCCAAGCGTACTGCGGCAGACCGAACGCACCACCTCGCCATCCTCATAGCTCACGCCGGAGGGCGGGCCGCTGATCACGGCAAAAGAGATGCCCTCGGGGCTCTCCGCGCTGGCGAGCAGCTCCTCGACCAGCGGGACGATCTCGCGTCGATCCTCGGCGTTCCAGGCGCAGACATCGCGGCTGGCGCCCTCTCCGCCCGGAGTGGGGCCGGAGCAATCATCTTCGTTGCTCACGACCAGAATGAGCAGGCGCGCCTCCTCGCGGCGAAACGCGCGCAGCGTCGAGGCCTGGCCAAGGACGTTGGTCTCAATCACGTCGAGGGCCTGCTGAAACCCATCGCCCCCCTCGCCCTGCTGCACGTTGCAGGCAGCCGCGCGCACCCAGCCCTCGGTGCCGGAGTAGGCCACCTGAAGGGTGTTGCTTTCACAGCCCTCCACATCGCGTACGATCGGCGCCAGACCCGCCCCGTCACGCGCATCGGTAGTGACCACGCCCACCTGCACATCGAGGCGGCCCTCGCCCTCCAGTCGCTCCA